>JAJBVT010000093.1 GCA_020859685.1 Rikenellaceae bacterium | reverse complement strand
CCGCCCGGGGAGAGGGCCGCGGCGACGGGGCCGGGGCCGGGGCCGAAGGGTCTGCAGGTAGCGACCGGCCGGGGAGCGGCAACGGCGGAACGGAGGACCGGACCGGGGACGGCATATCGACAAGGAGTGTCCGGCCGGTGGGCGTCCGCGCCGACCGCGCCGTTTTTGTTTCGCGGGAGAGCGACCGTACCGGAGCCGTCGCATCGCCGGAGAACGACCGGCAGGGGGACGACGCCCGGGGAGATGGCCGCGGCGACGGGGCCGGGGCCAGGGCCGAAGGGTCTGCAGGTAGCGACCGGCCGGGGAGCGGCAACGGCGAAACGGACAACCGGGGCGGTGACGTGCTTCCTTCCGTAGAGCCGTTCGGGTTGCCATCCGACGGTGTGCTGGAAAGGCTGTACGAATTGTACCGCGAGCCGTTCGTCCGGTTCGCCGCTTCGCTCGGCTGCAGGGAGCGCCAAACCGCCCTCGACCACTACAACGACAGCTTTATCGCACTTCAGGAGAATATGGAATCGGGTCGTCTCAAATCCCTTAACTGCTCCCTGAAAACCTACGTGTTCGCCATCGGCCGCAATAAGATACTCCGGTCGCACCGCGATGCCGCGCCGCTCGTGCCGGTGGACTTCCGGGGCGAACTGCTCGACGGTCTTGCGGCCGAGGAACCCGGTACCGGCCACCTTCGCGCCGAACTGGCCTCGCAGGCGGTGGACTCACTGCGGGAGCCGTGTTCCACGGTTCTGCGTCTATATTATTGGGAGCAGTTGGGGATGGAAGAGATTGCGCGGAGGATGAAATACCGGAGCGGGCAGGTGGCTAAAAACCGCAAACATATCTGTATGGGGTTACTGCGCGACACGTTGGCGAAACTGTTCCGCTCACACGGCCTCGATTAAAAACCCGAGCAATGGAAAAGAAAAGATATTTCGACCTTATAGACGACTACCTCGCTTACCGTCTGGACGATACGACAAGAGAGGAGTTCGAGCGGGAACTGGCCGAGAACCGGGAGCTACGGCGACAGACGGAACAGACCGCCCTGCTTGCCGACGCTATTATCCGAAGGGCGGAAACGGCACTTTTTAAGGAGTCCTCCGCAACCTCGTTACCGGACGCTCTGGGCACAAGCGAGGGGAATATAAAAATGGCCGACCCCGGTGTAGCGGACCTGTCCACCCACGGTGGGTTTGCCGGAACTTACATCGGGACGGTCGATGGAGTTGAACCCGGAGCGGCAACCGGCCCCGAACCTATCGAAACTGCCGATGATGACCTCTGGAAGGTTGTTTACCTCGAATCTGGGACACCTGCTGTTGCGCGGCGAGATATGAATGAATTACCCGCACGCGATAAGGCCCCACTGCCTGCGGGCGATGTTGGGAGCGCGGCAACCGGAACAATGCCCGACGATAAGGATTCACCCTCGCCACAGAATAGTATAGCCGGAGGCCATGAGTACGTCCAAACCGCCCGAAAGGTAGGCGGTTCGGATTCCCAAAAGGGTCGCGGCAACCTTATAGCGGCATTATCGGCGGCGGCCGTATTGACCCTGCTGGCATGGTACGGGACGGGGCCGAAGTATGCCGCCGACCGCCTTTATGCAGATTTTTTCGACCCTTCGGTTTACGAACCCGCCCCCAGCAGGGGATGGGACGGTTTTCCGGACGGCATTCCGGAAGAGTTGCCGGAATTGTTGAGCGACGCATATTTCGCCGGGGATTACGGGGAGGTCGTCCGGCTCGGCGCAGATCTACTCCACAAATCCTGGGACGATGTGCCCGAAGATTATCTGCTTATGCTCGGGGCTTCACTGCTCGAAACCGGTAGAGATGCCGAGTCGCGCGAAATCGCCGAATATATTATCCGGCAGGGAACCGGACTTTCGGACGGAACCCGATACGACAGTCCAACCACCGGACAGGACGCCGAATGGTTGCTGGTATGGATAGAGATACGCCGGGGCGACCGCAGTGCGGCGGAACAGGTGCTTCGGGAAATCATATCCCACAACGGGTATTACAGCGGAAAAGCCATAAATCTACTTTCGGATTTAAAAGCAAGACGATGGTTTTAAATAAAATTATCTCATCCCTCATATTCTGTTTAACCTTCATCACGGTTTCAACCGCGAAACCGGCCTCCGACCACCCGGCGGCCATGCCGGGCGGGGATGGAATCCGTGAAGAGCGCATCGCCCGGCTCGAATCCCAAGGGGACGCTTACTTCATGGATCTGGAGTACGAACTCGCGGCAGCCTGCTATGAGAATGCCATGGAATTGACAGGCGGCAGTACCCTCAATTTCGAACGCTACGAGGCTCTTTTAATCAAATATTTACTTAATAAAATAGAAATCCAAACCGAGCTGGCAACCTTTTTAGCTCACGGACCTGACCTTACAGCACTAATGGAGACTGTAGAGCAAGGAATGTTAAGGGCTGAATCGCATTATGGACCGGGAAGTGCCCGGAACGCGGATTTTCTTCATTTAAAAGGGATGTGCCAATATTGTGCAGGTGATATTAGAGGAGCAGTCGAAACATTCGAAGAGTGCGTCCGGCTTCAGGAAGGGATGCATGACCGAATCGAAGAACGGTGGAGCGCGCGACTAATTTTGGCTACCATTATGATGGAGAACGGTGACGCGGCCCGGGCAGTCGATGGTTTATTGGAAATTGTGGAACTTGTCCCTTTTAATTCCGACCCCATAACCGAACCGACCATAAAAGAAGAAATCTACTTTAACAGCCGGATTGTATTGAGCGTTGGTTACAACGCATTAAGCGGGCCGCGCGAAGGGCTTGAATTGCTCGAAAGTGTTCTTGATGAGGCTCTCGAGTTTGCCGAACGGGGAAAACATGAGGCAAATACGACTTGTAGTCTGCTAAGTTTCGCCGCCTCAATGGCTACCCATATTTACGGATCTTCCATTGCCCAGGAATACTCCGATAAAATGCTCGATATAAGTTCCCGTATCCTCGGGGATACCAACATGCAGTACTTTAGGGCATTAGATGTAAAGGCCTCTTTATGCTTCTTACAAGGAGAACTTTCCATGGCCGCCAATATCTACCATACCGCTCTCGAAGGGAGAATTAAAAAATACGGCAGAGTTAGTACGCTGGTGGCCGATTCCCATTCGAACCTGTGTAAAGTTTATATGTATTTACAGGACTATGAACTTGCCGAAAAACATATCCGTGCCGCTCTGGATATTACGCAGGAGATGTTGGGAAACGACCATCCTACCTATGCGGTTTATATGTGGCAATTGGGCCAGTTAAAGAGGATGGATGGCGACACGGACGGGGCGGATAATATCCAGTATGCCTCACTGACAACACTAGAAGAGACCATCGGCACCGATTATGCCTTGTACCGGCAACATGTCGACCAGACCATACTGGACTCAACCGATGCCGATGAAGATTCCATAAGGAAACTTGAGGAGCTGCTCGAAGAATGGGGAGATGAAGAGAGGTTATCATGGAAGTATGCCAGTGCCCTTTTCGAGCTGGGCTACATTCATTTCATGCTCGACAATCTGGATAGCGCATTAATCCGGTTCAGAGAGTGTCTGGAAGTAATGGACGACGCGAATATTGTGGGAACACAATTAAACGTACTGTGTACATACGGTTATGGAGCAATGCTTGATGCTTTGGGGTATCTCGTTCCGGCCGAACAGATGTACCGTAGGTGTTTTCAGGCTCTACTGACCGTGATGGAGTGGAATTTCGTGCTTATGCCCGAGAGTAACCGGGAGTTTTACTGGGGTGATTACAGCTCGGTGGTAAAAGATATACAGGACTTTGCCCTTTCCTATACCGCTCAAAGACCGGCGTTGGCTGCCCTGGCTTACGATTGTGAACTTTTCAGCAAAAACCTTTTGATGGACGCCTCCCGTAAGCTTTTAGCCACCATCATGGACGGGGGCGACGAGGAGATGGCATACTATTTCGACCTCTTTCTTGAGGCTGGCCGGGAGCTGGAAAAAGAGAGGGGAAAGGGCCGTAATATTAACACGCATGTGGGCGGAATATCGTATCTGGCCGACCGTACTGACAGCCTTGAACAATACAGGCGGGATTTGGAGCGGCGGATGGTCGCCCGTGCCGAAGCGAACCACGGTCTGAAATTAGACGCGGCCCGGTGGACGGATGTGCGGGACGCATTGTCCGATGGACAGGCCGCGGTAGAATACGTAGCCTGCCCGGACCGGCTGAACGATAACCGGGTCCGGTATTGGGCTTTGGTTATCCGGCCCGGCCGTGAATATCCCGATGTAATTCCGCTCGGTCTGGAACGGCATGTCCTGGCGGCAGTCAGGGGGGACGGCGGTGCGGACGACGCCACCGGTATTTCCACCCGGGGAATACCGGAATGGCTGTGGAACCCGCTCCTGCCCTATATTGACGGTTGCAACGAGTTTTTCATCTCCCTTTCCGGCGCCCTGAACACCGTTCCGCTCGATGCGGCCGTAACCTATACGGCTATTTCCGGCGGAAGGGAACCTGTCGCGATACACAATGTTATGTCGACCGGTTATCTGGCCGAGAGTCCCGGCCCTGTTACCCGTAACGACCATGCGGTATTTATAGGCGGGCTGGACTACTGGGAGTACGACGGTTACGGTTCGGGAAGGCGGCAAGGACCGGAAGCGCATGAGGAAGCCTTTGCAGGAAACACCGGACCGGAAGGGACACAAATAGATGATTCGGACAGGACGGAAGCGGCGCTTCGAGCGGAAGGGCCGCAGGGTTCTGTTCGAACGGAGGTGTTTAGGATACCGGACGTGGCGGTAGAATCGGAGATACCGGATAATTCGGGTATAGAGGAAAGAAACTCAAAAACCGTAATATCGGAACCCGGTGCTCTCGACACCGTCCTCCCGTCCCGCTACCGCGGGCAGGGTTACGATTTCCTGCCGTGGTCGCTCCGGGAGGTTACCGTGTGCGCCGCCCGACTCGCGCAGTCCGGCTGGCGGACCGATGTGCTGACGGACACTGAGGGCACAAAAAATCGACTCCTGGATTATACCGGAACAGCCTCACCCCGTATTCTGCATATCTCGACTCACGGTTTCTATTTCCCGCAGGCTTCCGCCGTCGGCCGGTCCGACACGGCCGGGAATGCAGCCGAGGAGAACGGGGCCGCCGGGAACGGTGCGGCAAATACCCACACTACCGGTAACGGTACGGATATGGATACGGGTACGGGCGCGGCTTCCACCTCCGGATTAGTCCCTACCATGTTCGAGCGAAATCATCAATATGCGGACGACCCACTGATGCGGGCGGGACTGCTCCTGAGCGGAGCCAACGTCCATGTCGCCCGGCAGGAGCCCGGCGGCAATTCGGATTACCAATCCCATCCCACAGCGCTGCCGGACGTTTCTACGAACGGAATTCTGTCTGCGGCAGAAATCACAACCCTGTGGTTCGGCGGAACCGAGCTGGTAGTGCTCTCGGCCTGCGATACCGGCATCGGGGACACGGACCACAGCGAGGGCGTCTACGGTTTGCAAAGGGCGTTCCGTATTGCGGGCGTCCCCAATATGATACTGACCCTCAACCGGGTACCGGATAGGGAGAGCTGCGAATTTATGACCTATTTCTACACGGTACTCTCGGGCGGGGCGACCATTCGGGATTCGTTCACGGCGGCCCAGACCGAAATGATGCTCCGATACCGGGATGCGCCCGGTATATGGGGAGCCTTTAAACTTATCGAGTAATGTTGGCCGGAGCGGGGACGGTACGAACCGCCGTCCGGCCGCTATCCGAATATACTTCTGAATACCCCGCCCGGATTATGGCCGGGGCGGGGTATTTTCTCTTATACCGGCTTAATATCCTTATTGGCATAACTGGTGTAGTATTTAATTAAACGGTTTATTTTACCCCCGTAAGCCCTGTGCGGGACTTCTTCCCCTGCCTGTCCCACACTTTTTCTGAAGCATAGCCAATCTCGGACTACCCTGCCCCGTCTGTTCCACTCCTGTCTTACCGCCCTGCGACAGGTATTAAACAACCTACACACCGGCCTGTGCCGACCGTCTCTTGGTATGGATATTGGATTGAAACAGACACTTCATCCGGCAATTAAATATTCAGAGAGATATGGAAAACGTAATGACAAAGGAGTCGCCCATCAAAACCGTAAACCCGGCGACGGGCCAGACCGAAAAGGTGTACGACGTGATGTCCGACCAGCAGATAGACGGCATATTGGAGACAGCCGACAAGGCTTTCCGCTGGTGGAAAGCCACCGACGTTTCGGAACGGACGGCCCTTCTGTCCCGGCTGGCACAGGCTTTCCGCGACAACCGGGAGGAGCTGGCTCGTCTGGCAGCCGTGGAGATGGGTAAGGTCTACCGCGAAGGACTTACCGAGGCCGACCTTTGCGCGAAGATATTCGATTATTACGCCCGAAACGGAAGCCGCCTGCTCGAAGACCGTCCCTACGAGTTCCCGAGTAAGGCCTACGTTATGTATGAACCGCTGGGCGTGATACTAAGCATCCAGCCGTGGAATTTCCCCTATTCCCAGGTGGTGCGCAATGCCGCTCCCGTTATACTGGCCGGAAATACGATGGTGCTCAAACACTCTTCCAACGTACCCCAATGCGCCGAAATGATCGAACGGCTGTTCCGGGAAGCCGGTTCGCCGGAAGGCGTCTTCGCTAATCTGTTTATAAAAGGCCCGAAAGCGAGCGAGATAATAGCCGACGACCGTATCAAGGGGGCGACGTTCACCGGCGGGGTGAACGCGGGTCGCTCCGTAGCGGAGGCCGCCGGACGTAAAGCCAAGAAATGCGTTATGGAGCTGAGCGGCATCGACCCGATGATAGTCCTCGACGACGCAGACGTGGAGCTGGCGGCCAAGACCGCCGTGGAGATGCGGACGCGCAACGCCGGGCAGGTATGCAACTCGCCCAAGCGGGTTATCGTGGACAAGTCGCTGGTCGAAGAGTTCGTCGAAAGGACTGCCACCCTGTTGCGCGAGGTGGTGGTAGGCGACCCGCTCGACGATGCGACCGGTATGGGACCGCTCTCGTCGGTCAAAGCGGCGCAGAAAATTAAGGAACAAATAGATAAATCGGTAGAAGAAGGTGCCGTGCTGGTTTACGGCGGTACCGTACCCCGGCAGGGGGGTGCGTTCCTCGTGCCCGCACTGCTTCGGGACGTCGAGCCGGGTATGACCGCTTTCGACGAAGAGATCTTCGGTCCTACTATTTCGGTCGTAACGGCCGACGGCGAGGAGGATGCGCTCCGGCTGGCCAATGACTGCCGGTTCGCGCTCGGGGCGTCGGTATTCTCCACCAACGGCCAGCGGGCCGAACGGCTCGCCCGCAGGGTCGAAGCCGGGATGGTGGGTATCAACACCATGGCCGGGAGCACCCCGGAACTGCCCTACGGCGGGACGAAGGATTCAGGTTACGGCCGGGAACTCTCCGATTACGGGGTTCACGAGTTCGCCAACCATAAACTGGTGCGGTTCTGATTACCGGGAACGGTCGGCCTCCTCGATTACCTTTCGCAGGCCGCATTTCCCGCACAAATCCACCTATTATAAAAAGCAGGTAACTATATACCATTTTACACTACTATTTTAGCGGCCCGCCAACCCGCCCCCGGCGGGCCGCACGTCTGCAAAGCAGACGTACTTTTCATCTTAGTGTAGACATGTATATAATTACCTAAAGTAATCGAACGGCCTGTCCGAAATACAGTAACCGGGAACCTCTCCAAGTTCCCGGTTTTTTTGATACCCGTGCGGTTATTATATATAGACCGCAATCCCCTGTCCGGCGTTGTGAGCCCCTTCGGCAAACAAAACCATCCGCCCTTACAATAAGGCTTCCCCGGGTGCAGTAACTAAGCCGCCGGTCATGGGCGAAAGATTTCCGGGTAACGATAAATTTACATATTTTAGTGGCGGGCATACGGCTGTGGACAACCCGCCTTACCGGCTTGTGATACGCTGCCCTGCCGAAAGCCACAACCGACAATACTACCTGAAAACCAACCCGATGAAGACCCTAAAACCCGTAACATCCCGATCCATATCCCGTTTCCTTGCGGCGGTCACCCTCATATTTACAGCCCCGTCAGTCGTGCAAGCCGCCCTACCCTTCAATATTATAAAGGACGGACGACCGGCCGCCGTTTATTACCCAGGCAGCGAGAACGTGGTAATCACCGCCCTCGAGATATTCTCTTCGGACCTGGAACTGGTCTGCGGAACACCACTGCCCGGCCCCGGTGGTCTTTCAGAGGCCACGGTTATCGTGGGGGTTATCGGCGAGGGGGAGACGGATGCCCTCCTGGACCGTTACCATGTTGACGTATCCGCAATAGAGGGTATGTGGGAAGCATTCTGCATACGGTCGGTCGGGAACGCGGACGAGCCGGTTCTTTTTGTCGTCGGCAGCGACGCGCGGGGGGCGGCATACGGCGTTATGGAACTCTCGCGGATTATAGGCGTATCGCCGTGGGTGTGGTGGGCCGATGTGGCTCCTCAAAGACGGACGGACGTAACCCTTACCGTGGATGAAATAGTGAAATACCCGTCGGTTCAATACCGCGGCATATTCCTCAACGACGAGGATTGGGGCCTCGTGCCCTGGAGCACCCGTACCTTCGAGCCGACCGACCGGCCGGGCGAGATTGGACCCAAAACTTATTCCAAGATATTCGAGTTGTTGTTGCGCCTGCGGGCCAACACCATTTGGCCTGCGATGCACGAGTGCACCGTACCGTTCTACTTCACCGAGGGTAACCTCGAAGCGGCCCACCGCTACGGTATCGTGGTGGGGACATCGCACTGCGAGCCGCTGATGAGGACCAATACGGGCGAGTGGGACGAGGAGAAGTACGGGGCCTATAATTTCCTCACCAACCGCGACAATGTGGTGAATTACTGGTGCGAGAGGCTCGATGAAGTAGCCCATACCGAGAATATCTATACCCTCGGCATGCGCGGGGTTCACGACGGGCGGATGCAGGGAGTGACGGGCATCGACCAGGAGACCGAGGTGCTCGGCACAGTAATAGGCGTCCAGCGGGAACTGCTGTCCCAGAGGAACGGGCAGCCGGTGGAGACTATACCGCAGGTCTTTATCCCTTACAAGGAGGTACTTGCCGCCTACGACAATGGGCTGGAACTGCCGGACGACGTTACCCTCGTCTGGTGCGACGATAACCACGGCCATATTACTCGTCTTAGCAACGAACTGGAACGCGGCCGCAGCGGCGGAGCAGGGGTCTATTACCATGTTTCGTACTGGGGCAAGCCGCACGACTACCTGTGGCTGGCCACCACCCAGCCGTCGCTGGTATATGCCGAGATGAAAAGGGCGTGGGACTATGGCGCCCGCAAGCTGTGGATACTCAACGTGGGCGATATCAAACCGGCCGAATACCTTACCGAGTTCTTCCTCGACCTGGCCTGGGATATCGAATCTGTAACGGACGACACCGTCTACGACCACCAGCTGCGGTGGTACGCACTCCAGTTCCCCGGGGTGGATGCGGAAGGAATCCACGAGGTGATGAAGGAGTACTACCGGCTGGCGGCCCTGCGCAAGCCCGAGCACATGGGGTGGTCGCGCGTGGAGGACCGCTCGTTCCCGAGAGGCCTGTCGCCGGTGGTGGATACTGAGTTCTCGCCGGACCGCTTCTCGGAGATCGACCGCAGGCTGGCCGATTATTTCACCCTCGCCGATAAGGCGGAAAAAATTTACCGTACCGTACCGGAAGAACTCAAGCCCGCCTTTTTCCAGCTCGTCCACTATCCCGTGGCGGCCTCGGCCGCTATGAACGGTAAACTCCTCGCCGCGCAGATGGCCCGGCACCTGGCAGGCTACGACCCCGTGGGTGCCCGCGAATCGGCCGCCCTGGCCACCGAGTGCTACGACCGGATAAAGCATTTGGACCACCATTATAACAAGATAATGCTTGGCGGAAAGTGGGACGGCATGATGGACAGTAACCCGCGCAACCTGCCCGTGTTCGGCCCGCCCGAACTGCCCGAATTTGATAATATCACCGAGCCGACCGAACAGTCCGACCAGTCCGAACAGCCCGAACAGCCCGGCTCCGGCTCCCGACCGGCGGACGGGGAAGATTCGGGCAGGACGGTTTTTGGGGTAACTCTATCCGGCCCGGCGGAGGACCCGGATAAGTCCGTCCTTCCCGACGGAATCGACCCGAAATACGCCGAACGGAGCGGTATCATAGCGCTCGACGCGGCGGAATATACCGACCGCAGTGCCGGGTTCGGTGTGGTGGAGGGTCTGGGCCACAGTTGCCGGGCCGTAAGGCTTCCGGCCGCAGGGAGCGACCTGTCCGGAAGAAATGCCGAATCCGAAAAGGATACCCGACCCGAAGGATCTCCCCCTCTTGACGGCCCTCACCTCGAATACAGGTTATACACCGCAACAACGGGACCTGCGGAACTGAAAATCGGTACGATTCCGTTCCACCCGGTGAGCGGCGGACAGCTACGGTATGCCGTAACGGTAGACGGCGGGGAACCGGAGGTGGTATCAGTCCGGGCCGACTTCCTGACCCCGGAATGGTCCAGCAATGTACTCCGTAACCAGACACTTACCTCTACCACGTGGAACTTCGACCGCCCCGGAGAGCATATCGTTAGGATATATGCCCTCGACGAGGAGTTGCTGGTGGACCAGCTAATGCTCGATTTCCGGCCGGACCGCACCCACTATACCATTCCTACCCGCCATCCGTTTCCGTAGCAATATAATACGCATTAAATGAAGAAATTATATTATTCCACGGCCTTAGTATTCCTAACCTTGACGGCGGCATACGCTCACGGTGCTGCATCCACCCGCCATACTTCCGGTGCCGACCGGATTGCCGAAATTACTTACGGCCACGGTACGGCCTCCGGGTCCAATTACGGACAAAGCCAGATATGTGAGGATTCCGGGCAAAGTATCCCATCGGAGGATTCCGGACCCATCCGACCGTCCGAGCTTTCCGGACACGGCAGCTCGTCCGACATGGGTGAATATGGCGCCTTGTCAGATCTGTGCGGGTACAACTGTTCGTCCAACCCGTACGGACACAACACCGAGTGTGAACACTGCGGCAACCGCATATCGCCGTTCCACTTAAGCGCGGTACGGCTGCTCGACAGCCCGTTCCTCCGGGCGCAGGAGCTTAACAAACGGTACCTGCTCGAACTCGACGCGGACCGTCTGCTGGCGCCGTACCTTATCGAGGCGGGACTCGAACCCCGGGCCGAACGGTATACCAACTGGGAGAATACCGGCCTCGACGGCCATATCGGGGGCCATTACGTCTCGGCCCTCTCCTACATGGACGCCTCCACGGGAGACGATGCCATCGGCCGCAGGCTGAGCTATATGATAAGCGAACTGAAACGTGCGCAGGATGCCAACGGCGACGGTTATCTCTCCGGCGTACCGGGCGGCAGGCAGATTTGGGAGGAGATACGGCGCGGCGATATCCGGGCCTCCGGCTTTGGGCTTAACGACCGCTGGGTACCGCTTTACAATATCCATAAGGTTTTCGCCGGACTACGCGACGCATATCTGCTGACCGGAAACGAGACAGCCCGCGAAATGCTTACGGACCTTACCGACTGGATGTACGACCTGGTCGGAGGACTCTCGGACGAGCAGATGCAGGACATGCTTCGCAGCGAGCACGGAGGGCTGAACGAGACCTTTGCCGACGTGGCCGCCATCACCGGTGAAGGGAAATACCTCGCTCTGGCGCGGCGCTTTTCTCATAGGGCGGTTCTCGACCCGCTGGTGTGCTGTGAGGACCACCTTACCGGTATGCACGCCAATACGCAGATACCCAAGGTTATCGGTTTCAAACGCATTTCGGAACTCGACGGCGACACGGAGTGGCTCGGTGCGGCGGATTATTTCTGGCATACCGTCACGCGCCGCCGCTCGGTCACCGTCGGCGGCAACAGCGCCTACGAGCATTTCAACCCGACGGACGACTTTTCTGTTATGGTTAGCAGCGAACAGGGACCCGAGACTTGCAACACCTACAATATGCTGCGCCTGTCGGCCATGTTGCACCACACCCGGCCGGACGCCGGATACATGGATTTCTACGAGAGGGCGCTCTATAACCATATTCTCTCTACGCAGAATCCCTCGACGGGCGGGCTTGTCTACTTCACACCTATGCGTCCGGGACACTACCGGGTCTACTCACAGCCCCACACGAGCATGTGGTGCTGCGTGGGTTCCGGCATCGAGAACCACTCGAAGTACGGCGAAACGATCTATTCGCAAGACGACAGCGACCTGTACGTCAACCTCTTTATCCCCTCCGTGCTAACGTGGCAGGAGCGGGGGCTAACGCTCCGGCAGGAGAACCGGTTCCCGGAGGAGGCGTCCACCCGCCTTATCATCGAACAATCCCCCGAAGGGGAGCTGGATATCCGCATCCGCAAACCGGCGTGGACGGACGGTATGGCCGTGTCGGTAAACGGCTCGCCGGTTCCGGCAGAGGCCGCGGAGGACGGTTACGTTACGGTAACACGCCGGTGGCGGCCGGGCGACACCGTGGATGTCGAACTGCCGATGGAGGTGCGGTTCGAGGCATTCCCGGACGGTTCGGACTACCTTGCGGTAAATTACGGACCCGTGGTGCTGGCTTCACCCGCCGGGACGGAAGCCATGACCGGCCTTTTCGCCGACGACAGCCGCGGCGGCCATATCGCCCACGGCCCTAAAATACCGTTGCACAAACTTCCCTGGATAACGGGTCCCGACGCGACGGTGACCCGGACAGGCGACGACCGGCTTCGGTTCACGATGGAAACCTCGGCAGGCGAGGTGGAACTCCTACCCTTCTACGAGCTTCACGAGAGCCGTTATATAATCTATTGGCCCACGTTCGAATCGGGCTACGACGAGAGCGAGGAGCTGGAAGCGGCGACCGTCGACGTCGTATACTGCGGCCAGCAGCAGTCCGAATCCGACCACGGTTTCAAGGGAGAGGATACCCGGGCCGGGTACAGCCACGGCCGCCATTGGCGCAGCTCGGAGGGGTGGTTCTCCTACGACCTTGCCGGAGGAAGCGGGACAAATTCCGTACTGGTGACGTTCCTGAGCGGCGGCGAGGAGAACGGCGGATGTTTCGAAATCGAGGTAAACGGAATCCCGCACCACGATGCCGCGCTTTACGGCGACAGCGACAAGGAGTGGGTAACTCTCGAATTTGTCCTTACAGACCGGATGAAATCGGACGGCGTGCTGAATATAAAAATCGGTCCGGGCGATTGCCATAGTACCCCCCGGATATCGGTCATCCGGGTTATCTGACCGCTCTTTATTACTTCGTCAGCTGGGCCGGGTTCTTCCGGCCCCGGTTATATATTGCTATCTTTCCAAAGCGGTCCCAATTAAATTAAGGTTAAAATTCGTCTTCTAATAGACGTGCTACCCCGCTACCCCAACAGCATAAGCACCAGCCGCCCGCGGGCCGCGAGCCGCGAGCCGCGAGCCGCGAGCCGCGAGCCGCGAGCCGCGAGCCGAAGTAAAACAGGGCAAAAAGTTGCCATAGATCATTCCCCCGAAAAATCCACCATTATGTATCTTCCCGCCCCGCGGTAAAGGACCGGAACGGCATTGTAAAAAATACAATAAGCCATCCGGGGTAACCGCCCGGCACATCCGGCAACCGCACATCCGGAGGGACCGGCACGTTGTAGACAACACAATAACCCCGGCCGGACTTATTGTAAGCATAACAATATTTATCAAATTATATTACAACCATTTACATAAAATTATTTATCCATAATCCTTGTTTTAAAATTCCAAAACCATATATTTGCACTGACCGCCTGCAACCGCAATGACAAATGAACGATAAAACGGGATACCTCCACACTTATGTTTCGGTCGACTGCGCCGTGTACGGTTTCGACGGGCAGCGCCTGAACCTGCTGCTGGTGGAGCGCAACGGTAACCGCGGCGGGGCGCCCGACCTGAAACTTCCCGGCAGTATTATAATGAACCACGAGGATACCGACCAGGCGGCCGGCAGGGTCCTCACGGAACTGACGGGCGTAGGCAAAATAAAACTGCGGCAGTTCCGCTGTTTCAGTTCGGTGGACCGGCTGTCGGATGAGCAGGACGTAAGGTGGCTGGAATCGGAATACGGCCCGAAGGTCGACCGGCTTATTACGGTCGCCTATATCGCCCTGACCCGTATAGACAGGCGTATAAACGACGTCCCCAAATACAAATCTGCCCGGTGGTGCCCGCTCGATGGGATAGGCCGCATGCCGTTCGACCATAACCGGATAGCGGACGAGTCCCTGGGCGAGATACGCGACTGGGTGGCCACCGATCCTGCCGTGGTGTTCGACCTGCTTCCCCGCAAATTTACCGAAGCCGAGCTTCGAAGGCTCTACGAGGCCCTGCACGGCCGCCGGTATGACGTCCACAATTTCCATAAAAAACTGGTCTCGATGGACTACGTGGTGCCTACCGACCAGTGGCAGAAGGGGGTGGCCCACCGCGCGGCCCGGTACTTCCGGTTCGACCGGGTGCTCTACCGCAACCGCAGGGTATCGCTTTAATCCGGTCCGGCCGAACTTGCCTCGGGCAGGGAGAACGGGGTGTAAAACTATTCAAGCGGGCAAAATCGTCCGTCCGCATAACATATATCCTAAACTATAAAACTAAGATATGTACCTTCTCGGATACGATATAGGAAGCTCGTCGGTCAAGGCCGCACTTGTGGACGCGGCGACGGGCCGCGCAGTGGCTTCCGATTTTTTCCCGAAACGGGAAATGGAAATAACGGCCGACCGGCCCGGATGGGCGGAGCAAGACCCGCAGGTGTGGTGGGACAACCTGCGCCTGGCCACGGCATCCGTCCTCGCCACTCCCGGCATCGACGCCCGCGACATCAAAGCCATCGGCATATCGTACCAGATGCACGGGCTGGTCCTTACGGACCGGAACGGGGCGGTACTTCGTCCGTCTATTATATGGTGCGACAGCCGGGCGGTTCCCTATGGCCGCCGGGCTTTCGAGGGTATCGGCGCAAGCCGGTGCCTCTCGACCGTACTCAACTCCCCGGGAAATTTCACCGCGGCCAAACTCGCATGGGTCAGGGAGAACGAGCCTAACGTCTATGAACGGGCCGATAAGTTACTCCTGCCGGGCGATTACATCGCCATGCGCCTCACAGGCGAGGCGGCCACCACGGTGGGCGGGCTTTCGGAGGGTATCCTCTGGGATTTCGCAGGCGACGGACTGTCGGAGGAGGTGCTCGGGCATTTCGGGTTCGACCGCTCGCTTGTGCCGCCGGTGGTCCCCACCCTCGGCCCGCAGGGCGCGGTAAGCGCCGCGGCGGCGGCCGAACTCGGCCTTGCGGCCGGTACGCCCGTAACCTACCGCGCGGGCGACCAGCCGAACAACGCCCTGTCGCTCAACGTGTTCAACCCCGGGGAGGTAGCGTCCACCGCCGGTACTTCGGGGGTGGTGTACGGTGTGTTGGGAGAGGTAGGTTACGACGAGCTGTCGAGGGTAAATACTTTTGCCCACGTAAACCACACGGCCGCCTCGCCTCGGTTGGGTGTTCTGCTCTGCATTAACGGCACCGGTATCTTCAACTCCTGGGTGCGGCGCAACTTCGCACCGGACGCGGAATCGTACGACGAGTTGAACCGCCTTGCGTCCCTGTCGCCCGTCGGAGCGCGCGGAGTGACGGTAATTCCCTTCGGCAACGGCGCAGAACGAATCCTCGGCAACCGCGACACTGGCTGCTCCCTGCACGGCATCAACTTCAACATAAACGACCGCAGCGACGTCCTCCGGGCTTCGCAGGAGGGAATCGCCTACTCGTTCCGCTACGGTATGGACATTATGGCCGGTATGGGCATGCGACTCGGCGTAATACGGGCCGGCCACGCCAATATGTTTCTCAGCCCGCTGTTCCGCGAGGCGCTCTCGTGCGTCAGCGGGGCCACCATCGAGCTTTACGATACTGACGGGGCCGCCGGTGCTGCGCGCGGCGCGGGAATCGGCGCGGGCGTCTATTGCTCCCCGGCCGAAGCGTTCGCGACCCTCGAAAAGATCGCCGTGGTCACGCCCGACCCGGCTAAAACGGACCGGTACCGCGAAGCCTACGACCGCTGGACGGAGATACTTGCCCGGGAAACCGGGAATTAATCACAATATTA
This sequence comes from Rikenellaceae bacterium, assembly GCA_020859685.1. Lineage (GTDB taxonomy): Bacteria > Bacteroidota > Bacteroidia > Bacteroidales > Rikenellaceae > WRDF01. The sequence continues at coordinate 23,698 of JAJBVT010000093.1, read as the reverse complement.
ACCTGCATATAAAGTCCACATCCGCCGCACGGACATACCTCATCCGGGGACCGGAACCGACGGCACCGATAAACCACAAGCGAAGAAACAGCCCCCGGAGGGAGTTCACCCGCAGGACGGCCATTTGCCGAACAAACGAATAATCACTTAAACCATAACACAATGAAAATTATCAAAGGCGACAAGGAATTTTTCCCTGGTATCGGGAAAATCGAATTCGAAGGCACCCAGAGCCGAAACCCGCTAGCATTCCGCTGGTACGACGAAAACCGGGTGGTGATGGGCAAAACCCTCCGGGAGTGGCACCGCTTCTCTATGGCCTACTGGCATACCCTCTGCGCGGAAGGCAGCGACCCGTTCGGGGGCAACTCCAAATCGTTTCCGTGGAACTCGGGGGCGGACCCCCTCAGCCGCGCGAAGTACAAGATGGACGCGGCGTTCGAGTTTATGACCAAGATAGGCATGCCCTACTACTGCTTCCACGACATCGACCTTATAGACGAGGGAGGTTCGCTTGCGGAGTACGAGAGGAACCTTGCCGCCATCGTTGACTACGCCAAAGAGAAACAGGCCGCCTCGGGCGTAAAACTTCTCTGGGGAACGGCCAACGTGTTCGGCCACAGGCGCTATATGAACGGTGCGGCCACCAATCCCGACTTCGCCGCGGTAGCCTTTGCCGGTGCTCAGGTGAAGAACGCCATCGACGCCACTATAGCCCTCGGGGGCGAGAACTATGTCTTCTGGGGCGGCCGCGAAGGCTATATGAGCCTGCTGAACACCGATATGAAGCGCGAGAAGGAGCACCTTGCCCGGATGCTCACTATCGCCCGCGACTATGCCCGCTCGCAGGGCTTCAGGGGGACGTTCCTTATCGAACCCAAACCGATGGAGCCGACCAAGCACCAGTACGACACCGATACCGAGACCGTAATCGGTTTCCTGCAGGCCCACGGGCTGGACAAGGATTTCAAGGTGAATATCGAGGTGAACCACGCCACTCTGGCGGGTCATACGTTCGAGCACGAACTCCAGGCGGCCGTGGACGCCGGGATGCTCGGCTCCATCGACGCCAACCGCGGCGACTACCAGAACGGCTGGGACACCGACCAGTTCCCCGTGGACATCTACGAACTGACGCAGGCCATGCTCGTAATTCTCGAAGGCGGTGGCCTCGGCACGGGCGGCACCAACTTCGACGCCAAGACGCGCCGCAACTCCACCGACCTCGAAGATATCTTCATCGCCCATATCGCAGGCATGGACGCCTTCTCGCGCGCCCTTATCACGGCCGCCGATATACTTGAAAACTCGCCCTACCGCACGATGCGGGCCGAGCGGTACGCATCTTTCGACAGCGGGCCGGGCAAAGATTTCGAGTCGGGCAAACTCACTCTCGAAAACCTGCGCGACATAGCCGCCGCCAACGGTGAACCCGCTCAAATCAGCGGCAAGCAGGAGCTTTACGAGGCCATAGTGAATATGTATATCTGACCCGCGGAACGGTCCGACCGGCAATACGGTCCGATTTTACACAGTTTCCCGATTTGCCGGACCCGTGGCCCGATGGTCCTATGGCCTGCCGGTCCGGCGGGAAATCACTCCGGCGGTCCGGTGGCCCGGCCCGGGGGTCAGGCAAAAAAACCCTTCGGCGGTCCGGCGGAGTCTGATGGCCCGTAGTTCTACGGCCCGGCGAAAAGAGGAGAGCAGAACAGCGGTCCGGTACGGTTGGGTAAACCTCGATTGTATAAAACCGCTACTCGCCGAACGGGATAACTTCCATTTTCGGGTTTAATTAACGGATACGGCAGTGCCCTATCCGTTAATTTTTCCTATCCGGCATATCTATTTCAGATCCATCAGGCCATGCCGGCAAAAATTGTATAAACATCGGCAAATCAGATATTGAAGCTCTCGTAAAAGGAAGTTTGAATTTGTATAAACTTTTTGCCCGAAGTTGGTGTATATTTGCAGGGAATGGAGGATACGGTCCGGCGATTTTCCGCGAAACGGGTTTTTTCCCGCCCAACCCTTTCCTCCAAGTGATGCGCCCCGGCGGAAGCACAGAACACGGCTCCGCTTCCGGCACAGAAATAAAACGACGTAGTAAAATACCTAAAACTATTTATATCATGGCAAATCAACCTTACAAAATCTGGTTCGTTACCGGCAGCCAGCACCTCTACGGCGACGAAACCCTCCGCCAGGTAGCGGAACACACCCGCACGATGGTCGATACCCTGAACGCTTCCGGCCGGTTCACGGCCGAGTTGGTGTGCACCCCGACCGTCAAGACCTCCGACGAAATTTACGACACCATGCTCAGGGCCAACGCCGACAAGACCTGCGTCGGGATAATCACGTGGATGCACACATTCTCCCCGGCAAAGATGTGGATTCGGGGGCTGAAGGCGTTCACCAAACCGCTGTGCCACCTCCACACCCAGTTCAACCGGGAAATTCCGTGGGAAAGCATCGACATGGATTTTATGAACCTCAACCAGAGCGCCCACGGCGACCGGGAGTTCGGCCATATCGTAAGCCGCATGCGCCGAGGGGTAAAGGTCGTCGTAGGTCACTGGCAGGACGAGAGCGTACTGGCGAGGATCGACAAATGGATACGTGTCTGCATCGCATGGGCGGACGCGGCCGATATGAAAATAGCCCGCTTCGGGGACAATATGAACAACGTCGCCGTCACGGACGGGGACAAGGTGGACGCCGAGATACGGCTCGGCTACCATGTGGACTACTATCCGATAGGCGACCTGGTCGCGTATGTCGACGCGGTGACGCAGGACGAGACGGACGCCCTGCTCGAGGATTACGCCCGCTCGTACGAAATAGCCCCGAATGCCGCCGAGGGCGGCGGTGACCGCCGGTCGGTGGTAGAGGCGGCCCGTATCGAGGCCGGGCTTCGCCGGTTCCTATCCGAGCGGGGCATAAAGGCTTTCACCACCAACTTCGACGCCCTGCACGGGCTTCACCAGCTCCCGGGTCTCGCCTGCCAGCGGCTTATGGCCGAGGGCTACGGCTTCGGCGGCGAGGGCGACTGGAAGACTGCCGCACTGGTACGCACCATGAAGGTGATGGCCGAAGGCCTGCCGGGCGGCACCTCATTTATGGAGGACTATACATACGATTTCGACGGCTCCAACTCGGCTATTTTGCAGGCCCACATGCTCGAGGTATGCCCGTCCATAGCAAGCGGCCGCCCCCGTCTGGAGGTACACCCGCTCGGTATAGGCGGCAAGGCCGACCCGGCAAGGCTCGTATTCGGCACCGCGGCCGGGCCCGGAGTGGCGGCTACTATCGTGGATATGGGCAACCGTTTCCGGATGATTGTGAACGATGTGGAGGTGGTGGACACAAAGGCCGCCCTGCCGAAACTTCCCGTGGCACAGGCCTTCTGGAAGCCGATGCCCGACCTTGCGGTAAGCGCCGAGGCGTGGATAAGGGCCGGGGGAACGCACCATACCGGCTTCTCCAAGGCTATTGATGCGGAGTTTCTGGCAGACTATGCCGAAATAGCCGGTATCGAGATGCTCCGTATCGACTCGCGGACGACGGTCGACGGATTTATGAAGGACGTGAAACTCAACGAAGTATACTATAAACTATTCTCCCAGGGCTACTAACCGCCGGGGGACCCAAACCTAAACTACCTTAAAAATGAATGCAGGATTTACCTGGATCGACTATCTGGTCTTCATCATATATGCCGTGGTTATCGTCGGCATCGGCCTTTGGGTGTCGAGAACCAAGAAAGGCGAGGAGAAGACCTCGTCCGACTACTTCCTTGCCAGCCGCTCGCTTACGTGGTGGGCAATCGGGGCGTCGCTGATAGCGGCGAATATTTCGGCCGAACACTTTATCGGCATGTCCGGGTCCGGTTTCCGTATCGGGCTGGGCATCGCGGCCTACGAATGGATTGCGGCCATCACGCTGATACTGGTGGCCAAATACCTGTTGCCGCTTATGCTCGAGAAGAAGATTTACACCATGCCGCAGCTTCTCAACGAGCGCTACGGCAAGGGGGTAAGCCTCGCCTTCTCCATATTCTGGCTGCTGCTGTACCTCTTCGTGAACCTCACGTCGGTGGCGTGGCTCGGCGCGCTGGCGATGGACCAGATAATGAACGTCCCGGTTATGTGGGGCGTGGTTCTGCTGCTGCTGTTCGCCGGGTTATACTCCATCTACGGCGGGCTGAAGGCCGTGGCGTGGACGGACGTTATACAGGTCGTTTTCCTCGTGGGCGGCGGGCTGGTTACGGCCTATTTCGCCCTGAAGGCGGTAGCAGGCGACAGCTTCGTGGACGGCCTGCGGACCGTGTTCAACTTCGTGAAGGACAACCCGGGCGATATGCACTTCAAGATGGTTATTCCCGAAGGTTCGGAAGTTGCCGACGCGGCCACGGGAGAACGGTTCGATATCTTCAAGGACCTGCCGGGCCTCGCTCTTATATTCGGCGCCATCTGGCTGACCAATATCGGCTATTGGGGATTCAACCAATACATTATCCAGAAGGGGCTGGCCGCCAAGAACATACACGAGGCCAAGAAGGGGCTTATCTTCGCCGGTTATCTTAAAATCCTTATCCCGGTCATAGTTGTTATTCCCGGCATCACGGCATACGTGCTGTTCAACCATCCGGACCTTACCGATACCGTTACGGCCAACCTGTCGGGCAATATCGACAAAGCGGACGACGCCTACCCGTGGCTACTGCGCAACTTCGCCCCGGTGGGTATCAAGGGTCTGGCGTTCGCCGCGCTGGTGGCGGCCGTGGTTTCGTCGCTGGCCTCGATGCTCAACAGCACCTCGACCATCTTCACGATGGATATTTACAAATCGGTCATCAATAAAGATGCTACCGAGAAACAGCTCGTCCGCGTGGGTCGTATCGTGGCGCTGGTTTCGCTGGTGGTTGCGATGTTCGCGGCCAAGCCGCTGCTGGGCGGGCTCGACCAGGCGTTCCAGTACATTCAGGAGTATTCCGGTTATATCTACCCCGGTGTGGTGGTGGTGTTCGGTATGGCCCTGCTCTGGAAGCGGGCCACCAACATGGCCGCTCTCTGGACCTCGATAGCCACCATACCGGCAGGTATACTTATCAAGCTGGCGTTCCCCGATATGGGTTTTCAGCTCCGGATGGGGTATGTGTTCATCATTCTTGTAATCCTCGCCGTGACCATCTCACTGCTCGACCGCAAACATCTGGTCAAAGACGAGTCGGACTACCGCCGGTACAGTAAGAGCCTGAAAAGGGGAGCGTATATACTTTTCGCCGGTGCGGCTGTATGTATCCTATTGGGTATCATCTTCTCCGGCCCCTACTCGCACCTCGCTTTCGAGGCGATATTTACGATGGCGGCCCTCTTGATATTTCCGGGTATCATACTCTACACCAACGGATGCTCGAAGTATAAGGACAGCAAGGCTTACGACTACCAGCCCGAGCTGTTCAAAATGGGGCTCGGGCTGACGCTCGGTTCCATCGGTATCGTGGTAATACTAATCGTGCTTTACGCCGTATTCTGGTAGGCTATGTTGGAAGAGTTGAAACGGCAGGTTTTCGAGGCGAACCTCGATCTTGTGAAATATAACCTCGTCCTGTTTACGTGGGGTAACGCCAGCGGGATAGACCGCGGCCGGGGGCTGGTTGTAATAAAGCCCAGCGGCGTATCGTACGACGATATGAAGCCGTCGGACATGGTGGTCGTGGACCTCGGGGGCAATGTGGTGGAGGGGGAACTAAACCCCTCCTCCGACACCCCGACCCATATCGAACTCTACAAGGCGTTCCCGGCCATCGGCGGGGTGGTCCATACCCACTCCACCCATGCCACCTCGTGGGCGCAGGCCTGCACGGATATCCCGGTTGTAGGCACCACGCACGCCGACTATTTCGGCGGCCCCGTGCCCTGCACCCGTTCGATGACCGAGGCAGAGGTTCGCGGAGAATACGAGCGGCTGACCGGGACGGTTATAATCGAACGGTTTGCCGGAACCGACCCCTTGCACATCCCCGGTGTGCTGGTAGCCAACCACGGGCCGTTCACCTGGGGCCGGACCCCGGCCGAGGCGGTGCACAACGGTGTGGTGCTCGAGGAGGTGGCCCGGATGGCGCTCTATACCCGCGCCATCAACCCGGCCATGCCGATGAACGAGCTGCTGACCGAGAAGCATTTCAGCCGCAAACACGGCCCCGGCGCCTATTACGGGCAGAAAAAAAGGGACTGACGGCAGGTCTGGCAGTCAGAAAAACGGGATGGGTAAGACCCGCTACCGCCCCGCTCCGGCATTTTCTTCTCGTAACCCGAGAATGCGGAGCAACAGGTACGGGACCATTATTCCCGATAAATTGCGATAAAAATGAGAAAATACGTTATAGGAATAGATTACGGGACGGATTCGGCGCGCGCCGTACTTGTGGACGCAACCGACGGGCAGGAGATAGCCACTTCGGTGATGAACTACCCCCGGTGGGCACAAGGGCTCTATTGCGATGCACATAATAACCGCTACCGCCAGCATCCGCTGGACTATGTGGAGACGCTGGAACATATCGTCAGGGAGGTGGTGGCCAAAGCCGGGCCGGAAGTGGCCGGTCAGGTGGCCGGGATTTCGTTCGACACCACCGGTTGCACGCCTGTTTTCACCGATGCCGAAGGGACCCCGCTGGCCCTTACGCCCGGGTTCGAAGAGAACCCGAACGCCATGTTCGTGCTCTGGAAGGACCATACGGCGGTGGAAGAGGCGGCCGAAATCAACCGCAAGGCCCGCGCCTGGCATACGGACTATACAAAGTACGAAGGTGGTATCTACTCCTCCGAGTGGGTATGGGCCAAGGCGATGCACATCCTGAGGGAGGACGACGACGTTCGGCGGACGGCGGTATCGTGGGTTGAGCACTGCGACTGGATGGCGGCCCTTATCACGGGCACCACGGCGCTCGACCGGCTTGTGCGCAGCCGCTGCGCGGCCGGCCACAAGGCGATGTGGCACCCCGACTGGGGCGGCATACCGCCCGAGGAGTTCCTTGCCGAGCTGGACCCGGCACTGCCTCCGTTCCGTGCACGGCTCTCGGCCGAGACCTACACGGCCGACAGGGCCGTGGGCACGCTGACGCCCGAATGGGCGGCGAGGCTCGGGTTGGACACCGGCGTGGTGGTGGGCGTCAGCGCCTTCGACTGCCATATGGGCGCCATCGCGGGCGAGATTACCCCGGGCGTGCTCGTGCGGGCCATAGGCACCTCGACCTGCGACATTATGATAGCCCCCCCGGAAGAGATCGGCGACCGGGTTATCGCCGGAATCTGCGGGCAGGTGGACGGCTCGGTGATACCGGGTTACATCGGTCTCGAAGCGGGGCAGTCCGGGTTCGGCGATATCTACGCATGGTTCCGGAACGTGGTGGCATGGCCTCTACGGAAACTGGTGCCTGACCGTAACGACCTGACGAGTCAAATAATACCGCTCCTCTCGGAAGAGGCGGCGGCGATTCCCGTCGGCGTGTCGCCCGTGCTGGCCACCGACTGGATGAACGGGCGCCGCACCCCGGATGCCAACCAGAACCTTACGGGCACAATCACAGGCCTGACGCTGGCCTCCTCGGCCCCGATGATATTCCGCGCCCTGGTGGAGGCCACGGCTTACGGTTCGCGGGCCATCATGGAGCGGTTCCGCCGCGAGGGAGTCGCCATTACGGGCGTTACGGCGCTGGGCGGCGTAGCGAAGAAATCGCCGCTGGTTATGCAGACAATGGCGGACGTGCTGAACCTGCCTATAAAGGTTGCCCGGACCAACGAGACATGCGCCACGGGCGCGGCAATGTGCGCTTCGGTAGCGGCAGGTATCCACCCGACAATCGAAACCGCCCAAAAGGCGATGGGGCAAGGCTTCGAAAAGACCTACACTCCAATACCGGCAAATGTGGAAGTGTACGACAGGCTATATGCCGAATACCTCCGGCTGGGGAAATTCACGGAAGAGGGGTTATAGGGTGATATGAAGCGGTATCAAAGCAGAGGGGTCGCCGTTTATGCGGCGACCCTCTGCTTTGGGTGGATGGTTCCGTAATTATATCGGTGGGGTTGAATCCTGCCTGAGGGTATGTATTTTCGAACGCGGGGTAAGGGGAAATAATTCCCGGAGTTATTAAAGTCCCCGAAGATTTATAATTGAGATCCTTCACTTCGTTCAGGATGACATTTTTCTATATGTCCGTCCGAGCAAAGCGAGGAATTTTCTAAAATTTCCTGCCGGTAATTTACTTTCACCGGCTTTCATCCACAAATAATTGTCATTCTGAGCAGAGCAAAAATCTCTGCAATAAGATACCCTGCGGAAGATCCTTCACTTCGTTCAGGATGACCTTTTTATTTTGCTATTCCGAGCAGTGTGAGGAATTTTCTAAATTTCCTGCCATTAAATTTACTTTCACCGGTTTTCAATATGATAACAAATGTCATTCTGAGCAAAGCGAAGAATCTCTGCAATAAGGTGCCTGCGGAAGATCCTTATCTACATTCAGGATGACATTTTTATTCCGCGCAATGTGAAGAGCTGGCGGGTAGTGTAAAACGAAAATCGATATAAAAAACGAAGAACGGAGGGCCCCCCTCCGTTCTTCATTTTACTGTACCTGGCGGCCGTAACGGCACGGCCCGTATGCGGTAACGCTAATCCACGTACCGTACCTTGGATGCGTCGCGGGGTTTGGGGTCGGGACGTTCGTTCTTGTGACCCATGCAGATGGCGATTACCAGCTCGTAATCTTCGGGCAGGTCGAGCGCCTCCATAATCTCCTTACCCTCGTCGGAGCGCAGGACGTTGAGCGCACCGCCAACTGCGCAAGTGCCGATATCCATGGATTCGGCGGCCAGCAGGATATTCTGCGTAAGCAGGCCACAGTCGAACCTGGCCGAACCGGAATTTTTGTCACCGGCCACTATGACAACCACCGGTGCGTTGAAGATGGCCCGCTCGTTGACGGCCCTTATCTGGTCGAGCATCTCCGCATTGCGGATAACCCGTACGGCCCACGGCTGGCGGTTGCTCGCACTCGGGGCGTTGACGGCGCACTCCATAATGGCATCCAACTGCTCCTGCGTGATGGGTTCGTCCGTAAAGTCGCGGACACTGCGGCGGGCGAGGATATTCTCTACCACCACCTCGTCCTTAGCCACGACCGCCTCTTCGGGCGCCGTCCGGCAGCATGAAACCATAAGCGCACAAAGCAGTGCGGCAAAAGTAATGTTCTTCATAATCTGATTTTTAATAGTTGTTATTTAAAGTAAAACTATTCCTTTTCCACCGGCGGGCGGCCCCCTTTTAGTCTTTTCATCATATCACGAAAAGCCGGTTCGAAACCACGGAACAACTCCGCGTCGCGGTTCTCCATCATCACGGCCGAGAAGAGTTTGAGCCCGACAATAAACCGGGCGGCCTGCTCCGCATCGCCGAAAAGACCCTGCTCCTGCTGTAAGGCCACGATACGGAAAATATCGTCGTGGTTTTCGAAATCCAGCCCGAGCGACTTCCCGACAGCGCCGTCCTTCCCGGCTCCGCCGTTCGGCCCGGAATATACCCTGTTCCTGTCCGAATCGGTTTCCGGTGCGGTATGGCAGGCTATGTTAAGTTTTTGTGATATTGGCCCTCGGAAGGTAAATTGGAACGATTTCTGATTAATTTTGTGGTTAACCCTACCCTTTCCGATACGATAGAATATACAATTATCCGGTTTTATGAGCGCGACTAACGACGAATGTGTCACCAAATTCTACAACAGGGAGCTGAGCTGGCTCCAGTTTAACGAGAGGGTTCTGCAGGAGGCACGTGATACGGCCAATCCCCTGATGCAGAGGCTCCGGTTCCTGGGTATCTTCTCCAATAACCAGGACGAGTTCATCAAGGTAAGGGTTGCGAACATTATCCGTATGGACAAATCGCGGAAAAAGGGGAAGAAACTCACCGGGGGGTTCACCCCGTCCGAGCTGTTGACGCGGATAAACCTGAAAGTATGGCAGTTGCAGGAGTTCTTTATGGACACTTACAACAAGGTCCTCGGGGAGCTGGCACGCGAGAGGGTCCGTATCCTGACCGAGATCCGACTCAGCCCGGAACAGGAGGAGTTTTGCCGGGACTATTTCGCCTCGGTGGTCTCACAGCGCATCGTGCCGCTGATTATACGTAAATCTGTTAAGATACCCTTCCTACCCGACGGGCAGATATATCTCGCCGTGAGGATGGAGACCGGCAAGAGCACCCAACCCTACCGCTACTCGGTGATAAGGATTCCGGTCAGCGAGGCTTGTCCCCGGTTCGTGGTGCTGCCCAAGGGCGCGGACGGATCGACGGACGTTATCTTTCTCGACGATATTATCAGGCTCTGTCTCAACGATATATTCTTTATGTTCGGGTACGAGCAAATCACAGCCTACACATTCAAAATTATCCGTGACGCGGAGCTGTCCATCGACGACGATATGTCCAAGAGCTTCGTGGAAAAAATGGAGACCGGTATCACCAAGCGCCACTACGGTCTGCCCATAAGGCTGGTATACGACAAGGATATGCCGGCGGACCTGCTGAATACAATCGCCTCCAAGCTGGGGCTGCGCCTAAAGCAGACCCTCAACCCGGGTGGAAGGTACCATATGATGTCGGACCTGATGGATTTCCCGCGAATCCGCCCCGACCTCGAAAGCCGTAAACCCAAACCCATGCGCCATCCGGCCATCGTTCCGTTTACCAGTATACTCAAAATAATGAGACAGCAGGATATCCTGCTGAACTTCCCGTACCATACGTTCGAGCATGTGATAGATTTCCTGCGCGAGGTGGCCATAGACCCCCGTGTGGAGTCTATCTGCATAACTCTCTACCGCACCGCGGAGCACTCGAAAGTAATTAACGCCCTTGTAAACGCGGCCAAGAACGGCAAGAAGGTGACCGTGTTGATGGAGCTGAAGGCCCGCTTCGACGAGGAGAAGAATATCCGCGACTCGGAGACCTTGCAGGCCGAGAACATCCGCGTGGTACACAGCCCGGAGGACCTGAAGGTCCACTCCAAACTGATACTCGTGGAGCGGCGCGAGGGGAGCAACCCGCGCAAAGGTTACGTCTATGTAGGCACGGGAAATTTCAACGAGACCACGGCCCGGTTATACAGCGACTTCGGCCTGCTGACCTGCGACGCGGAAATAGTGGAGGATGCCGTGAAGGTGTTCGACATTATCGACAACCCCTACCGCCAGCACAATTTCCGGAAGCTGCTCGTCTCCCCTTTCCATATGCGCAACGAAATCACCGGGATGATTGAAAGGGAGATACATAACGTAAAAAAAGGCCGCCCGGCATATATTCACGCCAAATTCAACAGCCTTACCGACGAAAAAATGATACTTTTGCTCCACCGTGCCGCGCACGCCGGGGTGCACGTACGGCTGATAGTGCGCGGGGCCTGCTCTCTGAGGCCGCCCGCGGGCGGCAACATCGAGATAATAAGCATCGTGGACGCCCTTCTGGAGCACGCGCGTTTTATGATATTCTGCAACGGCGGCGACGAGAAGGTATACATCAGCAGCGCGGATATTATGACGCGCAACCTCGACCGCCGTATAGAGGTCGCGGCCCCGATACTCCAGCCCGAACCGAGGCAGACCCTGCGCGAGGTGTTCGACATCGAGTGGAGCGACAACACAAAGGCCCGGATGCTGACCCCGTCCGACAAGAGGATGTACGTCCGCCGCGATACCGACGGACAGGAACCCGTGAGGAGCCAGACTGCCCTCTACACTTACTATAACGAGAAGAAACTCTTAGAATGATCCAGAACCCCAAGACCCTAGCATCCATAGACATAGGAACCAACGCCGTCAGGCTGCTCATTAAATACGCCGACCTGCTCGACACCCTGCCGGACTACAAAAAGGCCGCCTATATACGGGTGCCTATCCGGTTGGGTGAGGACGTTTTCAGCAAGGGAGTGGTAGGCGGCACCAAGAAGAAACTGCTCGCCGAGGCCATGCAGGGCTTCTCGCACCTGATGGCCGCCTACAAGGTGGATGCATTCCGCGCCTGCGCCACCAGCGCCATGCGCGAAGCGGAGAACGGCAAGGAGATAATTCAGTATATCCGCAAAACCAGCGGCATTAAGATAGACATCATCACCGGCACCGAGGAGGCAGGCCTGATTTTCAAGGCCGGAGAATTCGAGACCTTTATCGACCGGGACAAGAACTACGTCTATATGGACGTGGGCGGCGGCAGTACGGAGATAATCGTTTACAGCGACCACAAGGCCGTATCGTCCTGTTCGTTCCGGCTGGGTACGGTGAGGATACTGAGCAACGCGGTCGGCAAGAAGGAGCCTGCCAGATTTGCCGAACACCTTGCCGAGGTGCGGGAAAAATACCGCCCGGCGGCCATTATCGGTTCCGGCGGCAATATCAACAAGATTTCGAAACTGCTCCGAAAGAAGACGGGCGAACCGGTACGCACGCCCGAGTTGCGGCAGTTGTACGACCAGTTGTCGGCCCTCAGCTTCACTGAGCGTATCGAGGACCTGGGGCTAAATTCCTACCGGGCGGACGTTATCGTTCCGGCCCTGCAACTATTCCTGACGGCCGCAACCACATGCGGCGTGGAGGAGATTATCGTCCCCAAAGTGGGGCTGGTGGACGGCATAATCCGCAGCCTCTACGAGAACGGGAACGGGAAATAAAGGGATTAACGGTACCACCAGAATAATCCGGGGTAGTGAAATAAACTAAATACTCCGAAGATTCAGTCCGGATTACTGTTCCGTATACAAGGTATGAGTTCGTTATAAGTAACAGTCCTTAACGAAAGATGATTGAGTCCGCTCACATATAACCCGAGTATAAAATAATAATAATATATTATAATATTTTTCGATTTAAGATTTTAGGATTCAAAAAATTATCATCTTTTGTTATCTTTACAAAATGATAACCCCTAATATTTTATACTATGCCCGGACAGCTTGTTCTTTCTCCGGTGAGCCTTGACTTATTAAAAAGCATACCCCCTTATCCGGGAGATTCGGTTCAATATCTGGAAGGTATGGATTTGGAGGAAGAAATATCCCGTCTGTCTCGAGCCATCAACCAGACCGAATTCAACCCGCTTCCTTTGGATAAATACGATTTATATGTTATACTCGGTTTATCGCTACTTCATATTGCAACATCCGTACTGATAATGAAGAATACCGACGCAATTGTCTCCACGGCAAACGGAGGTATCAATTCATTTCTCGGTAGTGCAAAGGAAAACCTATCGACCGGTCCGGATAGCGGTTCACTTAAATTAGTGAATGAACTGAAGCAGCATTCAGGAAGATATTTTGTCGAGACCACCGGGTCATTTTCGGACCATATAACCGATGTACCGCGTGTGCTGAAAGAGATACAAAATTCGGGGATTGACGGTGTAACTCTAAAAACCCGTTTAGCAAAGTTATCACCATTTTTTAATTCCGCTTCCAGAGAGGTTTCAGCCATATTTCTTTTATTGTTGGCTTTCCGACCGTTCATCTCTATACTTGGAACTAAAATCCCCGGTTTCCCTACATTGATACCATCGACCATCAAAACATTTAAAGATGGTGTAGACTACATTTTGGAACAGGCGCAGGATATTGCGGGAGGCGGCAGTATACCGATCAACCGATTTGCAGAACAGAGCTTGGACATCTTATCAACAGAGATAGCTTCGAGACTTTACCTCTACTTAAGGTACAAGAACAGTGGTATTGCGAAAGAAAAAATAACCGATAAATACAATAAACTTACCGCCATTTCATACGGAATATCCACAGGTATAAGTTTAGGTAAAATTATTATAACCGGAAATCCGCTTGACATAAATATTTTAGCCCTCGTCAGGTGTATAATGCAGATATGGAAGGTTCATAAGGATGGTCAACGCAACAATCTGTTAATGAATCGGAAATTGAATATGGCCGATTTGAAAAACCAAATGGAGCTTCTCCAAACGGTTATTATGTTTGACGAGCATATATATTATACCCGTAATATAAACGAACTTAACGACCGGCTGATTATGGAGCATAACAGGAATATGGCAACATTATTCAACGAACGGAATATCCTTCTAAATCAAATATATACGGACTTAAACACGTGGAAAAATGGACGTTAGCCTTTTGACTAAAGACCAGTACAATCAACCGGAGCAGTCACCGGAAGCCATAGCATCACTGATTACATCCATCACCGACAGAATAACCGGTACGCATGCCAATTTGGTAGCGATCCAGACTGAGGGTTATAGCGCTACTTTCCATAAAAAAGATAATATCCGGGAGTTGGCAGGCAAGTTGATTTCTGTAAATCAGAATATAACGGATATGATGCAGTTAATTCAGATTCTATATTTAATTATACTCAGAAATACAATTGAAAATCACCGGTTACTTAATAGTTTAAAACAGTTTTACGAAAACGACGAAAAGGGGCATAATGTAATACTTAAAGCTGCCCACGATATTCTCGAAGCCGGAATGGAGATTACCGCGGAAACCGATCGAAAAATAGATGAGAATTCCGGAGAAATCAAAAACCTTAAATCCCTATACGGTTCACTGCATACTACCGTAGAAGGTAATTATACTACTTTGACAGACCAAATAGCGTCACTGCATAAGATGACAAAGGAAACGAACGATAAAATTAAAAATTATCAGAACCGACTGGAGTCCCTCTCGGCTGAAATTAACCACAAAAATACATCTGTCAACCAGCAACTACGGTCCATTTCCTCAGATAATTCGGCGCTTAAAACGAAAGTGGATAAACTGGAAAAAACTTATTCGGATATCCACGGATTAAATAATAAAATTTCGGAGAATATAACCAAAGCCGAACGGGCACAGAAACTTTCTGAAGAGAATGCCCGGAAAATACATTTAATATCAGACAATAATAGTCAGGAGTTTAAATATATGATGAATACAATTCAAAAACAGATTTCACAAATATCCGAAAAAATAAAACCAAAAGAACCGCAACCCGATACCGTGGAAAATACTAACGGTAATTTGAAATTGACCGGGCTGATTGGAGCCATAGCCGGTGGGCTGGTCGCACTATTGGTAAATTTGTTGTTCTAACAGTTTGAAAAACAAAACCAGCCATATTCCGGCTGGTTTTTCATTAATATCATTTCGAATCTACTCCACCCCTACCCTGTAAACCGCGAAGCTCTTCGGGGCGAGGGTGGCGGATAATGACGTACCGTCGGTGGCGATAGCGGCTGTGACGGGGACTATCGCGTCCGGGCGGGCGACGGTATTCTCCAGGTCGGGGTCCTCGCTCGAGAGCGTGGTTACCCAGCCTTCCTGCGCGAGCCTCCTCTTTTTCAGCCCTTTAAAAGTAAGGCTTATCTCTTGAGGCAGGTCGGAGGTGTTGGCGACCTTCACGATATATTCCCCGCGGTCGGCATCCAGCACGGCCGAGGCAAACAGGCCGTCCTGCCCTTCGGCACCCGTAGCCGGGCGGCCGTCGAGTGTTATCGGTAGGACATTGGTTCCCTTATTACGGGCGTATAACTGCTGGACGTAATAGCTTGCGGTGCGCACCACTTCGAGATTGTCGAACCAGATAAGGTCCGGGCGCCATTGCCAGCCCTCGTAGTGGGCGAACAGGGGAGCGTAGGTCGCCATATGTACTACGTCGGCGTTGCGCTCGACGCCCGTCAGGAAGGCCGCTTCGAGAAGCGCGGCGTTGAAATGGTTCCATTTCTTGCCGCGGCCGTGGCAGGCGTATTCCCCCGCGAATACCTTCGGCCCCCGGCGGTCGTAATCGTCGTAACGGGCGCCCTGCGAGAGGAACCACTCTTCTGGGCGGTAGAAGTGCTCGTCCACGAGGTCCACCTTAAGGCGGGCCATCTCCGGCCAAAGGTAGTCGAACTCTGCCCCTTCCGAACCGGGACCCGAGCCGCCAATTATCTCTATGTCCGGGTAAGCCACCCGAATCCGCTCGATGAACGGTTCGAGCCTTACCACATACTCCTCGCCCCACTGCTCGTTACCGATAGCGATATATTTCAGCCCGAACGGCTCCGGGTGGCCCATTTCGGCCCGGACACCGCCCCAGGTACTTTCCGCCGGGCCGTTGGCGAACTCGATAAGGTCGAGGGCGTCCTGTATAAACTCCTCGAGGTCGCACTCGTCGGCATGGTCGTGGATGCCGCTGCACTGGTACTGGCAGGCCATCCCGCAGTTCAACACCGGAAGGGGCTCGGCACCGAGCTCCTCCGACAATACGAAATATTCATAGAAGCCCAGCCCGTAGCTCTGGTAGTAGTCCGGGTAGAGACGGTGTGCGAATGTGAAATGCCACCGGTTTTCGTTAAGCGGCCGGTTTTCGACCGGGCCGACGCTCTTTTTCCAGTCGTAACGGTTCTCCAGCTCGGTTCCCTCCACTATACAACCTCCCGGGAAGCGGAACACGCCCGGGGAGAGATCGGCCAGCGCCTGAGCGAGGTCCCGGCGCAGGCCGTTTCGGTGGCCGTTCCATGTATCCACCGGGAAAAGCGACACATGCTCCAGGTCCACCGACGTAGTCCCGACGAGGGAGATGCGCAGGGACGCTTTGGGGTTTGTGGCCTCCGGGGTTAAAATCGCTTCGTACTGCCGCCAGTCGGCAGAGGTCACCTCTATCTCCTGTGTCACGAAGTCCTGCCTTTCGCCCTGCGAGGCGTTGTCCACCAGTTGAACCCGTATCTTACCGGTTTCGCCTCCCTCGGGCAGGCGGGCCCATACCGTGAACCGGTACTGTTCCCCGCCCCGGACGCCGATTCCGAAAAACCCCTCGTTCTCGATACCGGTATGGCGATGGCGATGGCCCGAATCGCTCAAGCGGACGTAATGCGGATTGTTTCCGAACGGTCCGTCTTCCCGGAGGGTAACGTTGCCGAACGTGCGCCATCCCATCAGGTTCTGCGGGAATTCGAACGAGCGGTTCTTTACCAGCTCGCCGTACAGGCCTCCGTCGGCCGCGAAGTTGATATCCTCGAAGAAGAGCCCGTACATGGTCGGCCGTATTTCCGCGCCGGGCCTTGAAACATCCACGGTAAATTCCCGGGGCTGAGCTGCGGCGCCACCGACGGCCGCGGCCGTCAAGAGAACGATAAGGTATTTATTCATTGTCTGAAAGTTAGGTTACGAATCAAGAAGGTTCCGTAAAACTATTAAAATCCCCCGAAATATACAAAGACCGGCGGAAACAATGTTATCCGGCCGTACCGAGTGATAAGGTCGACAAAACCGGTATAGAAGTTTTTTCGATAGTCGGCCGCAAAAACCTTATGAAATACATGCTTATCACACTATACTCCCGCTCCGCTCGATTTATTAACCGGAGTGGGACTGCCCGGCAAGAGGGACAATTTTGCCGTAGAGAGCCTTACCGGCCCGGTGCTGGTGACGCGTGGGGGCAGTATAGAATGCGATCTCTTCCGAAACAAGGACTGACCCTACTCCGTCAGGAATTCAAGAATCGGCCCGTACATCATATCGTTTCCGAGGATATAACTGCCGTGGTCGTGCCCGTCCACGATAAGCAGGCGTGAATCGGGAAGTGTGGCGGCGACGTCGATAAAAACCTCCTGCCGGAACATATCGTTCGCGGCGCCCACCACGAGTACGGGTATTTCCACTCCGGACAGACTTGCGAGCGGTATATCGGGCTGGGTCAGCATCAGGCCCAGCAGCGGGTCGGGCCGCTCGTCGTACAACCGTTTCAGCTCGTCGAACACCTCGGGAACGAAATCGGCGGGGGACAGGTTCAGGCCCATAAGTACCATTCGGGAAAACAGCCCCGGTCCGTCCAACTGGGCCATCAGGGCGATTATAGCCCCGTCGCTGAAACCGACCGCCGCCGGACGGTCCAACCCGAGCGCCGACACCAGCCCCTTCATATCCCCGGCCATAGCCTCGTAGGAGATGTCGGTGGTACGGGCGCTCCGGCCGTGGTTGCGGCTGTCGAGGCTGTAAACCGTATAGTGCGCCGCGAGCCGCGCCGCCAGCGGGGCGAAAATGGTATGGTCCTCCCCGTTTCCGTGGAGCAGCAGCAGGGGCGAACCCTCGCCCTGCACCTCATAGTACAACTCGGTGCCGTTTACTTTCAGTTTCATACCGCGCGTTTTTATCCGTAAAAATAGCTCCTTCCTACCGGATGTGCAACCCCCGGCAGCGGCACAACCGACGGTCTTCCCGGTCACAACTCTCCTCCGGGCGCCAAATCGACCCGCCTTTTTAACCGTCCCATACGGTCCCGGAGGACAAACCGCTGATTCCGTATCGCCACGGTCCGCAAACACGGGTGTTCCCGGACTGTATATACAGAGTTTTCCCCGCCTGATAAACGCGGAGTTTTCCCCGCCTGATAAACGCGGAGTTTTCCCCGCATGATAAACGCGGAGGTTCACCCGCCTGAAAACACGGAGGTTCCCGGCCTGTATATACTGAGGTACCACGTCTGCAAAACACGGTGGTTTACCGTCAAAAAAACGCGGAGGTCCACCCGCCTGATAAATGCGGAGGTTTCCCGCGGCGCAAACACAAAAAACCCCGGCCTCACCACAAGGCCGGGGTCCCTCTACAAACACTTTTTATATCATGCCGACCCCGCGGGGCCGGGAATGCATGAGCATCAGAATACCTGCACGGCAAGCATCATATTTACGTTGTTGTTGGTCGGGTTCCACATCGGGGTGAGCGACACCGGAATAGTATAGTTGCCGATACGTACCTTCTTGCTGGCCGTGAGGTTCACGTTGACGATACCGCCGCGCTTGCCGTAGAAATTGGCCTTGCTGCCCGGCTCCTTGTCGAGAGCGAACGCACCGGCGATGCCGACGTTGAGGTCCACGAACCCGTCCCTCCACACCGGGGCGTCGGCCCAGACGTAGGTCGAATAGAGGTTCTTGCGGTTGAGTTCGCCGCGGTCGCGGCCTGCGACGACGGTCGCCCATCCCACCTGCATCGGGAAGTTACCCTGAAGGGTGTAGTTTACCTGTACGTCTATGAAGTGGCCCGTGCGGTGTGCCCGGTAGTTGAACGCGTCGGAGATATCGTACGCGGCCCCGGGCGAGAAGTTGAAAATATCCCACACCGCTATCTGGAACCCTTTGTAAGTGTAGGAGGCGAAGTAGTCGAACTCTTTGAAATCGCCGCTGAAGGCCGCTCCCGTCCAGATACCCATGCTGAACTGACCGCTTCGGTCGGTAAAGGCGAGCTGCATGGCGGCAAGCGCGTCGCCCGTCACTTCGAGGCCGCGCCACAGGTGCGAACTCTTGAGGGTAACATCAATGGAAAGGGGATGGTAGACGTCGGCATCGAAATTATCGCTGCCGGGTGCCTGTATATACGGTTCGTTGGTTTGGGCCTGAAGCGTCGATACCATAACGACGGCGGCCAGAATGCTAAGTGTCGATTTTTTCATAAACCATGTTTTTGGGTTATCCGGCTTCGCGCTCCGCCTCGTTGTGCAAGGCTAAGCCCTGCCGGAGCCGGGCATTTTCACGCCCGGCTTCGATTATTTACAGTTTTCTGTCTATGCGGCGGCAGGAAGCGCCATGTAGAGCAATGCGGCAAGCAGGCCGCCCACGATGGGTCCGCAGATGGGTACCCAGGAGTAGGCCCAGTCGCTGTCGCGTTTCCCCTTTATCGGCAGTATGGCGTGGGCTATCCTCGGGCCGAGGTCACGGGCCGGATTGATAGCGTAACCCGTAGTACCGCCCAGCGACATACCTATCGCCACGATAAGCAGCCCCACCGGCAGAGGCCCGGCAATCTCGGCTCCCGCGGCATAAAGGATACCGAACACCAGCATGAAGGTGCCGATAAGTTCGCTTATGAAGTTGAACGTATAGTTGCGTATGGCGGGGATGGTACAGAATACGCCGAGTTTGTTGTCGGCATTCTCCTCCACGTCGAAATGCGGTTTATAAAAGAGGTAGACCAGCATTCCGCCCACGATACCGCCGCAAATCTGGGCTATGATATAGCCCGCTACGCTTCCGGTAAACTGGCCCGCGGCCCAAAGCGATAGCGTTACGGCCGGGTTGAGATGTGCGCCCGAGTAGGGACCGGAAATGAACGCGGCGACAAATACCGCGAGACCCCACGCCAGCGAGATTACCACCCAACCGGCGTTCTGACCCTTGGTGCCTTTGAGCACCACGTTGGCGACCACGCCGTCCCCGAGCAGGATAAGTATGGCGGTCCCGATAAATTCGAATAATACGCTTGAAGAGAACATATCTTTGAGGTTTAAGGTTTGACAAACTCCGGGTGCGTTACCTTATCCAGCCCTGTGCGCGGCTGACGGCGATGGCCCATTTGCGTTTCACGGCCTGCATATCGGATTTGGGGTCGGGCGAGAACTTACGGTCGACCTTCCACTGGCCTTTAATTTCATCGATATCTTTCCAGTAGCCCGTCGCCAGCCCCGCGAGGTAAGCGGCACCGAGGGCCGTGGTTTCGGTCACCTTGGGACGGAGGACGTCCGTGGCCAGCAGGTCGGCCTGGAACTGCATCAGCAGGTCGTTGGCGCTGGCGCCCCCGTCCACGCGAAGCTCCTTCATACCGATTCCGGCGTCGATGACCATCGAGTTGATGACGTCCATGCTCTGGAAGGCTATGCCTTCGAGGGCCGCGCGGGCGATATGTGCCGCGGTGGTGCCGCGCGATATACCGATGATAAGACCGCGGGCGTACTGGTCCCAGTAGGGGGCCCCGAGGCCCGTGAGCGCGGGTACGAGGTAGACGTCGCCGTTATCCTCCACCTTGCGGGCGAGCGCCTCGATGTCGGACGAGGACTTTATTATCCCTAGCCCGTCGCGGAGCCACTGCACGATGGCGCCGCCCACGAAGATACTCCCCTCGAGGGCGTAGGTGGTTTTGCCGTCGATTTGCAGGGCGATGGTGGTGAGCATATTGTTTTTGGACTGTACCGGGGTCTCGCCCGTATTGAGTAGGATAAAACATCCGGTGCCGTAGGTGTTCTTAATCATCCCCGGCTCTATGCACATCTGGCCGAACAGGGCGGCCTGCTGGTCGCCGCCGATACCGGCGATGGGCAGTTTCGAGGCGAAGATGGTGGTCTTGGTGGTGCCGTACACCTCGCTCGACGACTTCACCTCGGGCAGCATGGCCTTCGGGATGGTAAACAGTTTGAGCAGCTCCTCGTCCCATTTCAGGTCGTGGATATTGTACATCATGGTCCGCGAAGCGTTGGTAACGTCCATGACGTGCACCTCTCCGGCCGTGAGTTTCCATATCAGCCACGTGTCGACCGTGCCGAACACCAGGTCGCCCTGTTCGGCCTTTTGCCGCGCGCCCTCCACGTTGTCTAATATCCATTTCACCTTGGTGGCGCTGAAATAGGCGTCGATGATAAGGCCGGTCTTGTCCTTAATCAAAGTGTAGGCGTCGCTCTCCTTGAGCTGATTGCAGTAGTCGGAGGTGCGGCGGTCCTGCCACACGATGGCGTTGTAGACCGGATCGCCCGTCTTGCGGTCCCAAACGATAGCCGTCTCGCGCTGGTTGGTGATACCTATCGAGTCGATGTTGGTACCGTTGATGCCGATTTTCGAGATGGCTTCCGCGATGACCGAGGCCATCGTGGACCAGATTTCGTTGGGGTCGTGCTCCACCCAGCCGCTCTCGGGGAATATCTGCGGAAATTCCCTTTGGGCCACCGACCGGATGTTACCGTCATGGTCGAAGACTATCGCCCGGTTGCTGGTGGTCCCGGCATCGAGCGCAAGAATGAATTTTTCCATAATGTCAGAGGTTTGAAATTAGATGTATTGAGTTGATTTGATTGTCGGTCGTCTAACGTTTACCGTCCTCCTCACGCGGGCTTTGAGGGGTGTAGGGCACCAGCAGGTACCCAAGCGCGTCCTCGTTGAAGGCTTTCACCTGCTCCTCTACCCACTTCTGGTCCCTGCCCAGCTCTGCGGCCATTATACGGGCCACGTCCGGGGCCATATCCATCGCCGCGCGGGCGTCGAGGAACAGCGCGCGGAACCTGCGGGCAAGCACATCCTCCACGGTATGGGCCTGCTCCCGGCGGACGGCCCAAAGGACCTCCGACACGGTGTTCTGCAGACGCGGATGGAGCCTGCGGGCCAGCTTCGGGTCCTCTTTCTCCATGGCCAGAATATTATCCTCGTCCGAACCGTAGACATAGCGGAAATTGGACCGGTCGACATTCTTTTTGTAGCCGTGGATATGCAGGTTGCGCGTTACGCACTTCTTCTTTTCGATGCCCGTAACTTCTATCGCCTTGTCTATGGTATCCTCGGCCATATCGCGGTAGGTGGTCCATTTACCGCCCGTAATCGTAACGAGGTTGCTTTCGGAGACGATTACCTTATGGCTGCGGGAGAGTTCTTTGGTCTTGGTGGGGTCTGTGCCCGGTTTGGGCGCCGCAAGGGGCCTCAGCCCGGCATATACGCAGAGCACGTCCTCGCGGGTGGGCTGGCGGTCGAGGTATTCGCCGGCCGTTTTGAGTATGAACTCGATCTCCTCGGGCAGGGCGCGCGGTTCGAGGACGAACTCCTCGAGCGGGGTGTCGGTGGTCCCCAAAATAACCTTGTCGTGCCACGGCACCACAAAGAGCACGCGGCCGTCGCTGGTTTTCGGTATCATTATGGCGCTGTCGCTGCCGAGAAACGATTTGTCCACAATCAGGTGCACGCCCTGACTCGGACGCACGATATCGGCGGCCGTGGGGTCGTCCATCCGGAGTATCTCGTCCACGAAGATACCCGTGGCGTTTATCACGCTCCGGGCCTTGACCGTATATTTACCGTCGCCCAACTGGTCTATGGCAGTAACGCCCGACACCTTACCGGCCGCATCTTTCAACAGGCCGGTCACCTTTACGTAGTTGAGCACTATGGCCCCCTTGTCCACGGCAGTTTGCATCAGGTTTATGGCAAGGCGCGAATCGTCGAACTGGCCGTCGTGGTACACGATACCGCCCCGCAGGCCCTTCCGTTGGATATGCGGAATCTCCTGCTCCACTTTTTTTACGCTCATCGGAAGCGAACGGCCGAAACCCCTCTTCCCGGCGAGGACGTCGTAGAGGGTAAGGCCGATGGTGTAGAACCATTTCTCCCACCAGCGGTAGGCGCCAATTATAAACCTCTGGTCCTTGACCAGATGGGGGGCGTTATCCTTCAGGATGCCGCGTTCGCGCAGAGCCTCCACCACAAGGCCCACATCGCCCTGTGCAAGGTAGCGGACCCCGCCGTGCACCAGCTTTGTACTTCGGCTCGAGGTGGCCTTGGTGAAATCGTGCTGTTCGAGCATCACGACGGAGTATCCCCTCGATGCCGCGTCGACGGCTATTCCGAGGCCGGTCGCACCGCCGCCGATAACGGCGAAATCGTATGTGCGGCTGCTATCTGCAAGTTTGCCTAAAATCTGTTTCCTGTCCATACCGGTATTTTGTTTTGGTAACTATATACCATTTTACACTACTTGTTTTATAGCGGCCCGCCACCCCGCCCCGGCGGGCCGCACGTCTACAAAGCAGACGTACTATTCATCTTAGTGTAAACATGTATATAATTACCTTTCATAAGGTGAAGTTTATTTGTTATTTCAGGTTTCAGGTCGCCCCCTCCACGG
>JAJBVT010000096.1 GCA_020859685.1 Rikenellaceae bacterium | reverse complement strand
GTATGAAGTAGTCATCTAAACATGTGACAATTGATCATTTAATACCATAGTGCACGCTGTCTGTGATTAGTGAGTCACAATAAATTGTTATTTCATCAATACAAATACTAATAAAAAATTATATATTTGTATATAATCTTTCCGCATCGGACATGGACATAATAAGTTTATTCAAGGAACATTTACCGTTCTGGGTAATAGTGGCAATACTTTTGATAGTCGGTATTGTACTGTTGAATAACTATATCCGTGACAAAATCAGGACGGTCGGCGAAAGCAAGGAGCGTATCGACACCATCGAGGCACATATTGTCAGCATCGATTCTAACATAGAGAAGATCAACAATCTCCTTACGACCGTCAAAACGTTTCTTGTCGCCGAAATAGACAAAGCCAAAGACGTTTTTTCCATGAAACTGAGTCCGAGAAGATTGAATCCTTTAGGGAAAGAGATATACGATGAGATAAAGGGAGAGCGTTTCCTGGACGAGAATCAGGATTATTTCTTCGCCCGGATAGAAAAGAAGGAGCCTAAAACGGCGTTGGATGTCGAAACTGCATCTTTGGAGGTGCTGATATCGGCTTCGGAGAACGACGACCGTTTTATCCCGCTTAAAAATTTCGTTTACAATTATCCCTCGAAACGCAAAGATGACGGTACAATTATTACCATCAGCCTCAGCGATATCTGTTTCGTACTGAGCCTTCCCCTGCGTGACCGTTACCTGAAGGCCCATCCGGAAATCAATCCCGAAGATTTTTTAGATTAGAATTACACCTCAAGATAAGGGACCGCTCTGAGAGCGGTCTTTTTTTGCGGCATTGGGCTTGATTCCCTCTTTTACCTCCTCCCGCCCGAATAGAACCGGCCGATATTGCCGCCGTCGTTGAGAAATGGCTTCGGGGAGCTGCCCGGATTGGTGGTGTTGAACTTGTAGGAGAAGTTGAAGGTCCAGTACCTTCCGAACGACGGGCGCCAGGAGTTCGAGATATAATCCTGTGTCATCGAGGAGCGGAAACTGGTGGTCTTGTTAAGTATATCGTAACCGGTCAGGCTTACGGCCGCATTGTTTTTCATAAAGTTCACCCCGAACACGGCGTTCAGCAGGTGTACGGTCTGGTTCGACCCGGCGTCGGTTATCGTCCTGTGCCGGTTGAGGGTATATCGGGCGTTGAGGAACAGACGCCTCAGGAATTTCGAGTTGACCTCCCCGCTGAACGAACCAGTTAGGTATCGGTAGTCCTGCCCTATATTGCGCCACGATTCGTTGTAGGAGAAGGCCCCGGTGAGGGAAAACCGCAGGTATCTCTTCACGGAACCCGACACCTGCGACCGGAGGGCATAACCGCTCGAGTAGACCGTATTGAGCCGGTCGTCCGTATAGCCGGGCCGCTTGTTGTAGGAGTATTGGGCCGAAATTACGTACCGTCCCGATATCGGGTCGATTCCCGTCTCGTAACCGGCATCGGCACGCACCATTAGCGGCCCGGCGATATTGTCGTAGACGCTCAGGTAGCTGTTGGCCGGGGCTACGTAGCCCTGATAATCGGGCAGGGGTGTATCCTCGGTGAAGAAGTAGGTCCGCTGTGTGATGGCCGACGAACTCTTTTGGATGTAAATATTCCCGTTAACCATACTGCCGTTGTTTGAGGGGGCGGACCGGAGCATCAACATCAGCATATGGCTGTACTCCTTCCGGAGCCGCGGATTCCCGGCCGTAAGCGAGTAGGGGTCGGTGTCGTCGATGCGGTCGTTGAGCTGTTCCACCGCCGGAAGCCCCGGTGTGGCCTGGTAGTTTATCCAGAAAGGTGTGTAATAACCCTTGTTGAACATCAGCGATACGGATGGAGAAAAGGTATTAAAAGCGTATGCGCGGCTATACGGGTCGGGGAATTCCTCGTCCCGGTCGAGGTGCGAATGGCGGTACTGAACCCCGGCATGGAGCCGAAGCTGTTCGGTGAGCCGCCCGTTGAAATTGAAGTCGGCCGAATGGTGGGTGTAATTATATGTGTAGTCCCACGAATTGTTTACCGACAGGCTGTCGTCGAGCAGGTCGTAGGCGAACTGGCGGCTGCGGGTACGGTCGCGGTTGAAGGTATATGACAGTCCGATATTGCTCCCCTTTTCTACCGACAGCACCCGGTTCAGGCTCAGCCTTCCCGTAATGTTTTTCTGCCGGCCGAGGGGGGTCGAAAAAAGTTTGTAACGGTCGGTAACGTCCGATACGGTGTCCGACCGTGTCCAGTCGCCGTCGTTCTCCGAAACGGTGAACGATACGCCGCCCGAGACGTAGAGGGCCGCGTTCTCCCTGCGGGCCAGCGGGCGCCAGTCGAGGCTTTGGGTGTAGGTGTATCCGTTGTCGGCGGCGAGCTGCTGCTGAAGGCCGTTCTCCACCGTCTCCCCGTCCTGCCAGGTGAACCTGCGCTGGTAGGACCGGCTGCCCGAGTCGTTAAAATTCAGCCCCGCCCGGAAACCGATTTCGCCCGTTGCAGGAGTGTAGAACGAGGTCCCGGCCGACAGGCTGTGCTGCCGGGCCGTGCGCAGGCTGCGGGAGGTATCAGAGCGGTATCGTTCAGTGTAGTTGTCGGACGGGAAGTAGAGTAATTCGGTAATGTTGTTCGTTCGGCTGTAATCGTTACGAAACGCGTACGACACTTCGAACCCGTCCTCTTTCCACCGCTCGCCCCAGTAGTATTCCGTGCTCAGGGCAGCGTTCTGCGTGCGGTCGTAGCTTGCCGACGTACCGCCCGTGCGGTGCATCTCGTCGAGCCGGTTCGACCGGCGGTTGATATTATTGAGGTAGGTATTGGTCGAGAGGAGGAATTTTTCGGAGAAGTAGTTGCCCGTAAACCCTGCGCCGTACCGCAGCTGGCGGTTCCCCTCGTCGTTGCGGGAGAAGTCGCTCCCGATGCTGGCCAGTACGTGGCCGCTGGCCGCGCTTA
The DNA here is from genome assembly GCA_020859685.1 of Rikenellaceae bacterium. GTDB lineage: Bacteria > Bacteroidota > Bacteroidia > Bacteroidales > Rikenellaceae > WRDF01. The sequence goes on along the minus strand of JAJBVT010000096.1, from coordinate 5,465 downwards.
TAATCGGGTCGCGCGTTCGGATATCGAGCACCTTGTCCATATCGGCGGTCCGCCGTATCCCGCGCTTGCGCTCGGCCACTGGGGCCTCCTCGTACACCCTGATATTTACCACCTCCCGGGCCAGAAGATTCATCAGGGCCTCGCGTGGGTCGCTGCCGAAAATCAGACGCCCGTTGATGTAGGTGCGTTTGATATCTTCACCCAGAATACTTACCGACCCGTCCTCGGCAATATCCACCCCGGGCATCTGCCGCAATATTTCGATGGCTTCGTCTCCTTCGAGCGTGTTCACGGCCGAGGCGTTGTATATCAGTGTATCGCCGCGGACGGTTATCTTGGGCACCTCCCCGCGCACGCTTACCTCCTCGATTTCCCTGGCCTCGTCTTCGAGCAGGAAACCCATGTAGTGGTGTTGGCCCGGCTCCAGCGTGAGGGTCTTGGTGGCGCTCCGGTAAGTGAGGTGGGAGACGGTGACCGATATATCTCCTGAGTCGAGCCGCTTGAAAATATACTGGCCGGTGTAATTTGTCGATACCCGTACGGTGTCCTCCCCGCGGACCAGCTCTATCACCGCCCCGGTTACCCGCTGGGGATAGCGGTCGCCCGCCTCCTGCGCGGTGACGTTCACCGTGAGCGATGCCGGGCGCTCCTGTGCGGCGGCATCCGCTGCCGCGGCTGTAAAGGCAAGCATGGCAACTGCAAGCCTCAGGAACCCGGTTATGGCTTCGGACGGCATTACGAGTCGAAAATCGCTTTGGGAAGTTCGTCTATGCGGTTGATGTATACTATCTCGATGCCCTTCGGGGGCTTGGGCAGTCCCTTGCGCAGGTACCCGGATACCACGATGCGCCGGAACCCCAGCCTTACCGCCTCCGAAATGCGCTGTTCGCTGCGCGGGGCGGGCCTTACCTCGCCCGAGAGACCGATCTCTCCGGCACAGCATACCCCCTCGGCTATCGGCCGGTCGTAATAGGACGAGATTATGGCCGCCATCACCGACATATCCAGCCCCGTGTCCGATATCTTGAAGCCGCCCGCGAAGTTCAGGAAGACGTCCTTCTGGAACATCTTCATTCCTACCCGCTTCTCCAGCACGGCAATCATCATGTTGAGCCTTTTGATATCGTAGCCGGTCGAGGAGCGCTGGGCGTTCGTGTAGGCCGCGTTGCTCACGAGGGCCTGCGTCTCTATAAGGTAGGGCCTCAGACCGTCCGCGGCCGCCCCGACGGCTATTCCGCTAAGCCGTTCGTCGTAGTGCGTCAGGAGGATTTCCGACGGGTTTTCGACGCTCCGCAGACCGTCGCCGCGCATCTCGAACACCCCGATTTCGGAGGTGGCCCCGAACCGGTTTTTGTTCCCGCGAAGGATGCGGTAGATATTGTTGCTGTCCCCCTCGAACTGCAACACCACATCCACGATATGTTCCAGTATCTTCGGGCCGGCGATGGCGCCGTCCTTAGTTATATGACCGATAATAAATACCGATATACCGCTCGTTTTGGCGTATTTAAGAAGGGCGGCCGCACATTCCCGGACTTGCGATACGCTCCCCGGAGTGGAGTCGAGCAGGTCGGAGTAGACGGTCTGGATGGAGTCGATTATAACCAGGTCGGGCATGATTTCGGTAATCTGCCCGAGGATGCTTTCGAGCCGCGTTTCGCAGTAGATAAGGCACTGCTCGTTGCCGATGCCGATGCGGTCGGCCCGCATCTTAATCTGCTCGGCCGACTCCTCTCCCGACACGTAGAGGGTCTTCAACCCGTTCGGTAGCAGTGCAATCTGGAGGCTCAGGGTCGATTTGCCTATTCCCGGTTCTCCCCCGAGCAGTACCAGCGAACCCTGCACCATGCCGCCGCCCAGCACCCGGTTCACCTCGCCGTTACCCAGGTCCGTGCGTCGCTGCTCCTGCCTTCGGACCATCGCCACCGGTATAGGTGCCTGGCTGGTGGGCGCCGTGCGGGCGAACGAGGTTACCGGCGAGGAGGTTTCCCGCTGAACGATCTCCTCGGTGAACGTATTCCACTCCCCGCACGCCGGGCACCGCCCGAGCCATTTGGGCGACTCGTTGCCGCACTCGCGGCAGAAATATGCTTTCTTGACTTTGGCCATGCGCTCTGGTTTTTTCGGTTACGGGCGGGGTTTTCTCTTCCTTATTGCGGTATTTCGATACGGCCGGAACTTTACCCGGCGGATAACAGGCCCGCCGAATCGCTTCGAACCAGTCCGTTCTTATTCGGGTATGTCCCCGCAGCGGTACGTCACCCGACCGACTCCGGCCGGTTGGTGGCTTTTATGTAGTATTTATTACAGTCGCCCGGCGATTAAGTAATACATATTGCAGTGCCGTTATACGGTACGGTCCGTGGTTCCGGCCATACGCTCTCCCGCTTACAGTACCTCCTTCAACGCCTTTGCGAGCGCCTCCACATCTTCCCTGCCGGTATCGAACGAGCAGACGTACCGCACCAGTCCCGGCACGGCGGGGTCCACGTTGCGGTAATAACCCCTCTCTTTGAGGGCCGGTATCGCCTCGTCCGGCACGTGCACGTACACCATATTGGTCTGCACCGTGTAGGGAATTACAATGCCGGGTATGCCCGCGATAAGCTCTTCGAGGTAGGAAGCCATCGAATTTGCATGGGCGGCGTTGCGGAGCCATAACCCGTCGGAGATATAGGCTTCGAACTGAGCGGCCACATAGCGCATTTTGGACGCGAGCTGCATAAGCTGCTTGCGGTGGTACGGAGCGTCGTGGCCGATTGAATCCTTCAGGTAAACCACACTCTCTCCCAGCAGCATACCGTTCTTCGTCCCCCCGAAACTGAGCACGTCCACCCCGGTATCGGTAATCATCTCCCGCGCCGTACATCCGGCCGCGGCCACAGCGTTGGCAAGCCGTGTCCCATCCACATGGAGATACATATCGTGGGCGTGGGCCATATCGGCCAGAGCACGCAGTTCGTCGTTGGTGTAAACGGTTCCTACCTCGGTGGACTGGGCCACGGTGACGGCCCCCGGCAGGTTGTGGTGGCAGTTGCCGATTACCGTCAGGTGGGGAAGTAACTGCTCTGGTGTTATCTTGCCGTCGTGCTCCTCTATGGTTATGAATTTGCATCCGGTATGGCATTCCGGGGCGCCGCACTCGTTGTTCCATGTGTGGGCCGTCGATGCGCAGAACACCGCGTTGTACGGCCGGGTAACGCTGCGCAGTGCCAGTACGTTTGCCCCTGTACCGTTGAACATGAATACCACCTCGCCGTCCGTGCCGAACACTTCCCTTACGATGTCCTTGGCCTGCGTCGTAAGCAGGTCGTCGCCGTATGCCGGTACGTGACCCTTGTTGGCCTCCTCTATGGCCTTTATCATTAGCGGGTGAACACCCGAATGGTTATCGCTTCCGAAACTGTGTGCCATCGTATTTGACCTGTTAAGTATGAATAAGCAGTTTATTATGTACTACATATTAATTGCAGCGCCGCCGTAAATTATTGCCCGCTGCCTCCGGTTCCGGTACCGGTCGCCTACTTTGTAAACAGCCGCAGTATATCGTTACCCGTGGCGTAAATTATTATCGCGAACAGCAGCAGCAGCCCTGCAAGCTGGGCGTACTCCATAAATTTCTCGCCCGGTTTGCGGCCCGTCGCCATTTCGTACAGCACGAATACCGTATGGCCCCCGTCCAGCCCCGGGATGGGGAGTATGTTCATCACGGCCAGCACGATGGAGAGGAAACCCGTCAGGGTCCAGAACACCGACCAGTCCCACGCCTTCGGGAAGATATCGTATATTCCCAGCGGTCCGCGCAGGGACTTGTAGGCCTCGGTCTTGGGCGAGAATATCAGTTTGAGCTGTTTGATATAGCCGTTTATCTGCCTTCCCGTCATCCGGAATCCGGCCGGAATAGACGACAGGAGCGTATATTTGTAGGTCTGAACCGGTACGTAACGGGTTATGTAATAGGGAACAAGCCCCATTTTTCCTTCTTCCGACAATTCGACCGGCAGGGTCATCACGGCCCGGCTTCCCGACCGGGCATCGGTCCGGTAGAGGGTGATATCGACCGTCCTTCCGCCGCGCTCTCCCACATAGGCGAGGTACTGGTCGAAATAGGCCAGCGGGATGCTGTCGGCGGCCACCAACGAGTCACCCGGTATGATTCCAGCCCTCTCCGCCCCGCTTCCTTCCGCCACATGGCCCACCACGAACGGCATCCGGTAATCCATCAAGTCGGGGCTGTTCAGCAGCCGCGGCACGAACTCGTCACAGACGGTAACCGTCGTTTCCCGGCCGTCCCGCAGCACCGTAACCTCCCGGCCGCTGCCCAGCAGCAACTCCTGAAACACCATCCCGGCCCGTTCGATGGGTTTACCGTCCACTGCAAGGATACGGTCGCCGTTCTCGAAACCGATTTCATGGCCCAGCTCGTTGAAGGCCCAGCCGTAGACGAGGTCCTCGTTGGCGATATACTGCTCGCCGTACTTCCAGCTCATCCCGATAAAGATAAGCAGTGCCAGCACCACGTTCATTATTACCCCGCCGAGCATCACAAGTAACCGCTGCCATGCCGGTTTCGAGCGGAACTCGTAGGGCTGGGGCGGCTGCTTCATCTGCTCGGTATCCATGCTCTCGTCTATCATACCGGCAATCTTCACATAGCCGCCGAACGGCACCCAGCCGATACCGTACTCAGTGTCGCCTATCTTCTTTTTGAAAAGCGAGAAACCGGGATTGAAAAAGAGGTAGAACTTCTCTACCCGTATCCCGAACATCCGGGCGAATATAAAGTGGCCGAATTCATGTATTATAACCAGCAGGGAAAAGCTGAGTACGAACTGGCCTATTTTTATCAGGACTTCCATGTCGTCGAATTGTAATTAGTAGTCTCTATATACTGGCGGCAGGTGCTATACCCTCCCGTAAAACCTTTATAATGCAAACATTCCCCGGTGCGGAGCGATGGCCCTTGCGACCGTACCGTGGTTGACAAAACTTCTCCGGTTGCGACCGACCCTTCCGGTATAACTCCGTGACAGGAGTTTTATTGTGGTAGTTTCCGGAAGCAGTCTCCGTCGATTCTTCCGGTCGAATCTTACAGGTTTCTGTCTTGCCGTCCAATCCTTCCGGTTTTTTATCATTCCGCTTCAACAGTCCTTCCGGTCTGCAACTTTTCCGGGTTTATTCCCGGCCTAACAAACCTTTCCGGTCCCAAACCTTTCCGGTCCCAAACCTTTCCGGTCCCAAACCTTTCCGGTTTCCAACCCTTCAGGTTTAACTGTTTCGGTTCCGAACCCTTCCGGTTTCCAACCCTTCAGGTTTAACTGTTTCGGTTGCCGAACCCTTCCGGTAATTTTCTTTACAGTGCGCAGTTCCATCCGGGAAATATCTCACCCGCTCTCCGTTCCGCTCTTCGGGCCGTTCTAACGGCTCTATTTGGTCTGCGGGCTTCCCGCTCGGCCGTCCAAACG
>JAJBVT010000052.1 GCA_020859685.1 Rikenellaceae bacterium | reverse complement strand
GGATAATTACCCGGAGGGAGCTTTGGAAAATTACCGGAAACGGTATTGCGGGATAATACCGGAGTTCGGGCGGGCGGGCTTGCCTGATACGTACGGGTGGCCTGTTTATAGTTGACAATTAAGGTTATTCCGTTTCGAGATACCCGGCTATATGACGGCATATATAGTCGTCCGTAGCGCCGTCGCAGTCTATAATAAAATGGGCCTTACCGTAATATTCTTCCCTTCCGGGCAGGGTGTGGAAAATATATTCCAGAAGGCGTTCATCGTCCATACCCTGTATTTTGGGCCGCTTCTCCCGGCCGTGTTCGAGACGTTTGACGAGCTTGGGCGGACTCATTTTCAGGTATACCGTCCGCCCCAGACGGTTCATAAGTTCCATATTTTCCCCGTGGCAGGGGGCGCCGCCGCCTGTCGAAACGATGGTATCGCCCTCCGACGCGGCCAGATTCTCCAGAAACTCCCTCTCGCACCGGCGGAAAGACTCTTCGCCGTGCCGCTGGAAGATATCGGCGACCTTCATCCCGCACCGCTCCTCTATCTCCCTGTCCATATCCACGAACCGGAAACTGGCCTGCGCGGCTACCTTGCGGCCGATACTCGTCTTACCGCACCCCATAAAACCTATAAGGAAAACTATCATTGTTTACTACGCTCTGTTGGATTACCGCAAAAACCCCGTAGGCCATGCGGCGGGAACGGCACCGTTACTAAATCCGGTGGTTACCGGCCAACTGCCTATATTAAGGAATTGTGCTTCCTGCCGCTCCCGGAACATAATGAACCGATTTTAATGAGCCTATACTCTTCAGGCACTTTCAGACCGACCGTCGTAATCCGGGTGTGGACTTCAGGAAAGCCGGGGTAAACCATATCTTACCTATTATAGTTTCAGGTAATTTATTACCAACCTGTCCGTGTGTGTCAGAACAGGTCCAGTTGCGGACTGTCGGGTAGTTCGTCGTCGCCCGACGGCCGTTCGATAACGAACTCTATACCGTCGTCCACCCGCACTTTACCGCTATCCGGTACGGCGGTTTCAGTGGTTTTGCCAGGCCGGGTTCCGGCCGCCGCGGTCCCTACCGCCGGTTTTACCGGCTTTGGCCCGGCCGCCGGTTTGGAGGCCGTGCGGGCCCTTTTGGCCGCACCGGCCGGGGCCGCTGAGTTTAAATCCGTGTCCGCCCCCGGGCCGTCGGGCTGGGCGTCACCGCCTCCCGAATCACCTTCCCCGCCACCGTCGGGCACACCGGGTTCCCCGGCTCCGTCCTCCGGCATACCGGCCGCACTATCCGGATCGACCGTTACCGCATCCGTAAGGTCGGGCTCATCCGCCCCGTCCGCATCGCCCGGCACGGCAGGAACCGGCGCATCCGGGTCGTCCCTGAGCCGCGGCTCCACGAACCTCAGTTTCGCCACATCGAACGTCGTTATCCTCTTGCCCTTGGCCTTGGGGCTTTTAACTCCGATAAAGGTCTCCACATCCACCTGCTCCGCGGGTCGTCCCGCATGGCGGCCGCCGAACACGATTTCCAGCACGGGCGCGAAGTCCTTCGATATGGCTGCCATCTTCGTTCCGGGAGTCTCCTCGTCCACAAACTCCTGCATCCGGTCGGTCTGCGGGGCCGTGAACCGTTTAAGGTAGTAGAACTTCTGCCCTGCATCGTAATAGGCGACACTGTAAATCCGCCCGGCATCGTATTTCTCCACGTACAGGGTATCGTCCGGGAAGTGGTGCTGGAGGTCGTACCCCGTGGTGTAATATTTGCCGGAAGCCGTGATTACGATAATTCGGTCGCTGCCCGAGAACTCGCCGAGCAGTTCGCCGTGGCCGTCGGTGTTTAGCCTGCGCACCTGTTCGTCGTACCAGATGTCCTGACCGCCGAGGGTAGAGGTTCCCGCCTCCTTTAGTACTATTTTCTGTATACCGTACCGCGAAAATAGGTTACCCTGGCTTTGGCGACCCTTGATGGCCAGTTTGCTGAAATCGAGGTCCACGATACACTTCTTGAGCCGCGGCCGCGGTCGAAAGTAGACCTTCAGGATTTCGGCCTCGCCGTTGGGATTAACGCTCATGTAGAGTATCTCGCTCTTGGGAGTACCCTTGGTCATATCGTACTCCTTGTCGCGCGTGATAGATTTGATGGCGCACCGCTTCATCATTATCGGACCGTTGCGGCCGTCACGGTAGAGAACGTTGTAAATGGTGCGCTCGTCGTTGCGTTTGAAAACGCCTATATAATAGATGTTCTTCGCGAAGAACGCCTTGTCGCTAACTTTCGTGATAATATACTTACCCTCTTTTGTAATGACTATCACGTCGTCCATGTCCGAGCAGTCGCAAATATACTCGTCCTTTTTCATAGCGTTGCCGATGCCGAAGAACCCCTCCGCACGGTCGGCATACAGTTTGGCATTTGCCACCACCACCTTAGCCGCCTCGATGGAGTCGAATTCGCGGATCTCCGTCCGGCGGTCGCGGCCCTTACCGTATTTCTTTTGGATGTTACGGTAGTAGGCCACGGCGTACTCCGTGAGGTGGGCGATATTGTGCTTCACCTGCGCCGTTTCATCCTCTATACCTTTAATCTGCTCGTCCGCCTTGGCCGTATCGTATCGTGAAATGCGGATGAACCGCAGCTCGGTGAGCTTTACGATATCGTCCAGCGTAATCTCCCGTCGCAGTCGCTTCTTAAACGGCGCCAGACCTTTATCAACAGCCTCGTAAGCCTCTTCCCGGGTCTTGCATCCTTCTATCTCCTGATATATCTTGTTCTCGATAAAAATGCGTTCGAGGCTGGCCATGTGCCACTGCTCGTTCAGCTCGTCGAGCCGGATTTCCAGCTCGCGGCCCAGCAGGTATTTGGTATGTTCGGCACTGCGGCGCAGTATCTCGCTGACTCCGAGGAAGTGCGGTTTCTCGTCCTGTATAACGCACGAGTTGGGCGAGACGGAGACTTCACAGTCGGTAAAGGCATAGAGCGCATCGATAGTCTTGTCCGACGATTCGTCGTTGCTGACGTGGATTAGTATCTCAACCTTGTCGGCCGTGTTGTCGTCTACTTGCTTTATCTTTATCTTTCCACGGTCGTTGGCCTTTATTATCGACTCCTTTATGGACTCGGTAGTGGTTCCGAACGGAATTTCGGTAATCGCCAGCGTCTTGCGGTCGACCTTCGAGATGCGGGCGCGTATCTTTACCGCCCCTCCCCTCAGCCCGTCGTTATACCGGCTCACGTCCATCATCCCGCCGGTCAGGAAGTCGGGATATAGGGTGAACTCCTTGCCGGTAAGGTGGGCTATACAGCCGTCTATTATCTCGTTGAAGTTGTGCGGCAGGATTTTAGAGGCCAGCCCGACAGCGATTCCCTCCACCCCCTGAGCCAGCAGAAGCGGAAATTTAACCGGCAGGGTGACCGGCTCCTGGTTACGGCCGTCGTAGGAGAGCATCCACTCGGTGGTCTTGTTGTTGAATACCACGTCGAGGGCGAATTTCGAGAGCCGGGCCTCGATATAACGCGGCGCTGCGGCCTCGTCGCCCGTAAGGATATTCCCCCAGTTTCCCTGCATATCGATAAGCAGGTCTTTCTGGCCGAGCTGCACCAGCGCGTCCCCGATGGATGCGTCCCCGTGGGGATGGAACTGCATAGTGTGCCCTATAATGTTGGCGACTTTATTGTAACGGCCGTCGTCCAGCCGCTTCATGGAGTGCAGGATACGCCGGTGTACCGGCTTCAGACCGTCCTCGAGATGCGGCACGGCCCTTTCGAGGATAACGTAGGAGGCATAGTCGAGGAACCAGTCGCGGTACATCCCCGTGAGCTTATGCCGGTCCGAACGGTCTCCGAAAACCTTCTCGTACTTACTCGCCTTGGGAGTGTCCCCGTCCAATGCAGAGGAACTTCCCCGTGCATCCTCGTCCGTACCCACCGACACTATCCGTACCTCGCCGTCCAGCCCGCCTCCGTCACCGGCGTCCACTGCTTCCGGGGATAGCGCACGGTCGCCGCCGGAGTTTTCATCCGTTACCACCCTGTCCGCGCCGGCACCTTCCGGAAGCGTCAGCCCGGCATCGCCCGAGGCCGGTTCTCCGCCCGACGGGTTAAGCTGCTCTCCGGCGCCCTTAGGCTCGGCAGTTTTTTTCTCCTTATCCTTTTTATCGCTCATGTTTCCTGTTTACTTCTTGTGGTGTCCCGACAAACATGGATTCACGGTTCGGCAACCCGGGTCGTGCTTAGGCCGGTTCTTCGATGTAATCCGCTTCGACCTTGAGGTTGTCGATAATGAAACTCTGACGGTCGAAGGTATTCTTGCCCATATAGAATTCGAGCATATCGGTTATCGGGTCGTTCTTGGTCATACGTACCTTCTCCAGCCTCATATCCTCCCCGATAAACTCCTTGAACTCATCGGCCGATATTTCGCCCAGCCCCTTGAAACGGGTCACCTCCGTGTTGTTGCCCAGCTTACGGATGGCCTTCTGCTTCTCGTTCTCCGAGTAGCAGTAGACGGTCTCCTTCTTATTCCTCACGCGGAACAGCGGGGTCTGAAGCACGAACAGGTGCTCCTGCCGGATGACCTCGGGGAAAAACTGGATAAAGAACGTGAGCATCAGCAGGCGGATGTGCATGCCGTCCACATCGGCGTCGGTGGCGATTATTATCTTGTTGTAGCGCAGGTTATCCATATCGTTCTCGATATCGAGAGCGGCCTGCAACAGGTTGAACTCCTCGTTCTCGTAGACAATTTTCTTAGTCAGCCCGAAACTGTTAAGCGGCTTACCCCGCAGCGAGAAAACCGCCTGGGTCTGCACGTCACGGCTCATGGTTATCGAGCCGCTGGCCGAGTTCCCCTCGGTTATGAATATCATGGTCTCCTCGCGCCGGGCGTTCTTCAGGTCGGTAAGGTGCACCTTGCAGTCGCGAAGTTTGCGATTATTGAGGCTTACCTTCTTGGCCATCTCCTTGGCCTTCTTCTTGATGCCCGATATGGCTTTGCGCTCCTTCTCGTTCTCTACTATCTTCTTATTGAGGATTTCGGCTGTCTGCGGATTCTTATGGAGGTAATTGTCGAGGTGCTCCTGTATGAAATTGAGAATAAAACCGCGCACCGTGGGACCGTCCTCCGACATCTTGGTGGACGACAGGCTCACTTTGGTCTGCTGGCCGAACTGCGGGTCTACTATCTTTACGCTGATAGCCGCCACCACGGACGTACGCACGTCCGACGGGTCGTAATCCTTCTTGTAAAACTCCTTGATGGTCTTTGCCAGCGCCTCGCGGAAAGCCGACTGGTGTGTACCGCCCTGTGTGGTATGCTGACCGTTGACGAACGAGAAGTAGTTCTCGCCGTAGCCCGTGCCGTGCGTTATGGCCACCTCGATATCCTCGCCGCTCAGATGGATGGGCGGGTAGAGAGGCTCCTCGTTCATATTGTCGTTCAGCAGGTCGAGCAGGCCGTTTTTCGACGTATAGGGAGTGCCGTTGAGCTTGATTACAAGCCCCTGATTGAGGTAAGTATAGTTCTTTACGGTCTGTTCGATAAACTCGAGGTTGAACTCGTAGGGGCCGAATACCGACTCGTCCGGAGTGAACCGCACAAGCGTGCCGTTGGGCTCGTTGACCCCCTGCTCCCTCTTTTCTGACTGCTCGATACCGGCCTCGAACCAGACGGTCTGCGCCTCGCCCTCGCGGACGCTACGCGCCATAAACTCACCGGAGAGCATGTTTACCGCTTTCACCCCCACCCCGTTAAGACCTACCGTCTTCTTGAAGGCTGCCGAACCGTATTTACCGCCGGTATTCATCTTCGATACTGCGGCCGAGAGACTGTTCAACGGTATACCCCGGCCGTAGTCGCGCACGGTCACCGTCTTGCCCTCCACGGTAATATCGATAACCTTGCCTGCCCCCATTATAAACTCGTCGATAGAGTTGTCGACCACCTCCTTGAAGAGGATATAGATACCGTCGTCCGACTGAGTACCGTCTCCCAGCTTACCGATATACATCCCGGGGCGCAGCCTCAGGTGCTCCCGGGGGGACAGCGACTTGATATCGTCGTCGGTGTAATTCGCTACTGCACTGCTCATTCCGTATATTTCGTTTTCTTTTTATTCAGTGGTCACTGCCGAACGGGGGACAAAATAGAATTCGCCATACTCGGGACGAACTGTTTCCTATCCGTCCCAACACAACGGCGATGTTTTCAGGTTGCCCTGCCCCTGCCGTTTTTACTCTTTCCGGCGTATCCCCCCGTACTGTTCCGACATGAGTTCGTACATCCTCCGGGCCATCTCCTTGGGCGGTGTCGCTTCCACCTCTTCCACCGGCACCGGCGGCAGAATCCTGAGCCGGAATTTATTACGGAAATTCAGCTTCCAGCCGTCGAAAGCCGTACCCGTTCCTTCCGACACGCAGGGCAGTATCTCCACCCCCGCCTCCCGGGCCAGCATAAACGCCCCCTCACGGAACCGGTTCAACTCTGCGGTTTTACTCCGCGACCCTTCCGGGAACACGATGACCGACACACCCCTCGACAGCCACCGACGGCCGTCACGTACCATCTTACGCACAGCCCCGGCCGTACCACGCTCTATGGCTATATCGTCGTGCATCCACAAAACCCACCCGAACATCGGCCACTTGTAAACCTCTTTCTTAGAGACCCATTTAAACTCAAGCGGCAGGACATACATCAAAAGTATATCGAGCATCGACCGGTGGTTGACTACGACCACGTACGGCTTACCCTTCGCCACATTCTCCAGCCCTTCCACCTTCACGCGCCACGACGGGATTATCCCGAAGTAGCAACGGGTCCACATCCGTGAAAGGTAATGCAGCACGGTCCTGTTCCTGTCGAACGGCACCGTAAGCACGAACGCCACACTCAGAAGCAGGAAGAACAACAGTGTGAACGCCATAAAAAGAATGTAGAACAGGATAGACAGCACCATACGGGTTCCCTACGGGTATCGGGGTTTCAATTAAACTCTTTCGGTATCGGTATCCCTACACGACGACACACCGCCCCGGCGCTCCCGGTTCGGGTATGGGTATTCGTCCGGACTGTGCAAAATTAACATTCTTTGCCGTAACGGCGCACCCCCCTTTCGCATAATTTATCAACATTTTAATCACTTAAACTTCATACCCGTGCTATCTCCGAGTACCTCCATAATAATATCTATAATATTCTTTTGTTATATTTGATAATCATAAAAGCCGATTAATATAAATTAAATAAAAGGTTCTGATTACGGTTTCAACTCGGCCGTTATCTTCACCGCTACATTAAATCCAACCTTAATTGATAAAATATTATGACCGATACCCGACAACCCAAACCTCAGTTGGGCAAGAAAGAACGAACTGCCTGATATATTCAGGAATATATAGCCGGTAAAAACCCCGGACAGGACCACATAACTAAATAATTTTAAGAAAACATGAAAGACGATCGGCGGAGCGGGTCCGCTAACACGGAGCTTAAAAGGCTCACGGGCAGGGTCCAGTTGGTTTTGCTAAACATAAAGGACCAAAACGAAAGACGTGAAAAAATCATATCCCTGCTCACCGGCGGCAATGCCGACCCGCGATGTATCGATGCCGTTACCGAAAAATTAGGTAAGACCAGAGTAAGGGACGGTAAATTTTTGAAGGGCACATTGTGGGCCACGGCGGCCATAGGGATAATTACGGTCGCGGTATATTTAAAGGTCGGTGACATTTCCGTATTTCTGCCGCTGCTGGCCATTGCGATAGCATACTACTACGGAAAGCAGGCCAAGACCACACTGGACCGCCGATACGATGAGCTCCCCGGTATATTCCGAATCTATCTGGAGCGCATAAACCGGGAATAGCCGGGGAGAGTTGTGGCCGTAGTTGGCCATTTTTATTTATTTTTGCATCCCTAATTAGAAACTACAAACCACTAAAGTCAATAGAATGAAAGCATTTGTATTTCCCGGACAAGGGGCACAGTTCGTAGGAATGGGTAAAGACCTGTACGACAGCGTCCCACAGGCGAAGGAACTGTTCGAGCAGGCCAACGAAATCCTCGGGTTCCGAATTACGGATATAATGTTCGGAGGCACCGACGAGCAACTGAAGCAGACAAACGTAACCCAGCCCGCTATTTTCCTCCATTCCATCATACTGGCCAAATCGCTCGGCGGGGGGTTCGATGCCCAGATGACCGCCGGTCACTCACTGGGGGAGTTCAGCGCCCTCGTGGCGTCCGGCGCCCTTACGTTCGAGGACGGGCTGAAACTTGTCGCGCAGCGTGCCGCAGCCATGCAAAAGGCATGCGAGGCCGCCCCATCGACGATGGCTGCCGTACTCGGACTCGAAGATGAGAACGTAGAGCAGATATGCGCGGGGGTGGACGGTGTAGTAGTCCCGGCCAACTACAACTGTCCGGGCCAACTGGTGATATCGGGAAGTAATGAGGGAATCGACAAAGCGTGCGAACAACTGCTTGCCGCCGGGGCGAAACGCGCCCTGAAACTGAACGTCGGCGGTGCATTCCACTCGCCGCTTATGGAGCCTGCCCGTCAGGAGCTCGCCGAAGCTATCAATGCGGCGCCTTTCTCCACCCCGGTATGCCCGGTTTACCAGAACGTGGATGCTAAGCCGTATACCGATCCGGAAAAAATCAAGGAGAACCTGATTCTCCAGCTTACCGCACCGGTACGCTGGACCCAAATCGTACAGAACATGATTGCCGACGGCGCGACCGAATTCGTGGAGCTCGGGCCGGGCGCGGTTCTGGCCGGACTAATCAAAAAGGCCGACCGTTCGGCCACGGTGACCTCTATGCAGTCGCTCTAAATTCATATCATTTACAGATAACCGTACAGGTCCCTTTCGGGACCTGTTTTTTTATCCCTATACGTC
>JAJBVT010000051.1:42642-108682 GCA_020859685.1 Rikenellaceae bacterium | reverse complement strand
GCCATGACCGTGGTGTGGGTCGAGGCGGTGGGGGTGGCCGTGGGATGGGTTGTAGGTGCAGTGATGAGGGCCGTGGTGAAGGTGGCGGTGGTCAAGTTGGAGGTTGTCGTGACAGATGCGGTAGCGGCACTGGTCGTGGCGGTGGCCGTTGTGAGGGTGGTAGTGGCGAGGGCGGTAGTAGTCGCTGATTCGGCCGTGGCGGTGATGGCCATAGGCGCGGAGAGTGCTGCGGCATAAACCGAAAGCGCAACAAAAAGTGTAACAAGTATCAGAAAAAGGCGCGGCATTAGCGCAATAGTTTAGGTTTAATCGTGAAATTAATGTAAAATTTTGTAACGAAAAACCCGTCCGGCCCACTTTGAACCAAATTTGAAACGAATGTAACATTTCCAAAAGCCCGCCGGGTGAAAAACACCCCCGCGAAACAATTTGGATTAAACCGGAAAGCCCCGCCCACAGGCATTGGATACTTTTATTGCAGACTAACCTCAAAACCTGATAATATGAAGCTAACAACCGACAGCATCAGCAAGTTTTGTAAAACTACTAACACCCCGGGCTTATGATTAAAAGACTACTAATCACCTGTTTGATATGTTCGGCAGTCTTCGAGGCGGCGGGCCAGAACCGCGTCCCGGGCAGGGTGGTCGACGAGAGCGGCCAGCCCTTCGCGGGGGTGGCGGTCGTGCTCGAAGGCACCGGCAGGGGCGTGGTGACGGGCGGTGATGGGAGTTTCGTAATAGATGTTCCCGCGTTCCCGGCCGAACTCACCTTCTCGTTCCTCGGCTATGCACCCGCAAAAGTCGAACTGGAGGGCCGTCCTGCGGGTCAGGTCGTGGTGGAAATGAAGGAGGAAGCCAGCGAAATGGAGACCGTGGTGGTGGTCGGTTACGGCCAGCAGAGAAAAATCTCCATAGTCGGGGCAGTCTCCACGACCGGGTCCAAAGAGATTGTGAAGGCCCCCGTGGGTAGTCTCGGTTCGGCCCTGACGGGCCGCTTGACGGGTCTCACCACAATGCAGAACTCCGGCCAGCCGGGGGCCGAAAGCCCTACGCTGCGTATCCGCGGGGTGAGCACCCTGACCGACGCCAATCCCCTTATAATCGTGGACGGCGTGGAGCAGGCCTCCGGCGGACGGTACGCGTTCGAGGAGGGTTCCTACTCCGGAGCCTACTCGGGCTGGGAGTCCATCAACCCGAACGACGTGGAATCGATATCGATACTGAAGGACGCATCGTCCACGGCCGTTTACGGCGTGAAGGGGGCTAACGGCGTGATAATCATTACGACCAAAAAGGGCTTTTCGGGCGAACCGGTGGTGAGCTACACGGGCAGTTACGGGGTGTCGACCCCTATCCGCCTGCGTCATAACATCGGTTCGTACGAGTTCGGGCTCTACGCCAACGAAGGGCATTACAACGACGGCCGGGCCGCATACATGTCATACGACAATATGATGCGCTACCGCTACGGATACGACGATGTGCTCTATCCCAGCATGGACTACGCGGACTATATGCTCCGAAAGGCCTCGCATAAACATACCCATAATATAAGTATACAGGGCGGCGGAGGTATCGTGAAGTATTTCACCTCGGTGGGTTACTACGACGAGAACGGTATGATACGCAATATCAAGGCGCTCGGGTTCGACCCGAATATGACCTACAACCGTATGAACCTGCGTACCAACCTCGATTTCAACTTTACCAAACGCCTCTCGGCGAGCCTCAATATCGACAGCCGTATGGAAAAGCGCGGCGGGGCCTCGTCGCCGAGCGACTCGCATTTCTTCTACCTGCTTTATAAGCCGTTCCCCTGGTCGTCGCCCGGTTTCGACGAGGAGGGCCGCTATATAAAGAACGGCAGCGACACGATGGTGGCCATGTGGGAACTGATGCTCCAGGGCGGATATTACACCTTCAACCAGGTGACGAACAACACCCTCTTCTCGGTCCGTTACGAGCTGGACTTTATAACCAAAGGCCTCTCCACGCAGGCGAAATACTCGTTCGACAGCTTCGTATTTATCAAGGACAAGAGGAGCCTTACGAGCTTCGCCACCTACCAGCCCATGGAGGTGGATGGGGAGATATACCTCAAAAAGTCGGGGGAAGACGGTACCCTCGCCCGGATGTCGCCCGACCGGGACAAACGGCGAAAGGAGTATTTCGAACTGGCGCTCAATTACGACCGCTCGTTCAGGCCGCACACCGTGACCGGGCTGGCGCTCTATAACGTGGAGAAGAGCCGTTACTATATGTCCTCGTACTACGACGTGCCGCACGCCTATCTCGGCTTCGTGGGACGCGCCACGTATAACTACGACAACCGTTATTTCGCCGAGTTCAATATCGGTATAAACGGTTCGGAGAACTTCCCGAAGGGGCAGCGCTTCGGTACCTTCCCCGCATACTCGGCCGGTTGGGCGGTGTCGGAGGAGGGCTTTATGCAGGGCGCGCGCCATATCGTGAACTTCCTCAAAGTGAGGGGTTCGTACGGCGAGGTGGGGAGCGACTACGCCTCCACGCGCTTCCTGTATATAAACTCGGTCTTCTCTAACTACCCGGGCAGCTATTTCCAGTACTACGGCGAACCGTCCACCGGGTCGGACTACCGCACACCGCTCCAGGAGGGCAAGACCCCCAACTACAACGTAACGTGGGAGACGGCCCGTAAATCCAATATCGGTATCGACGCCCGGTTTCTTGCCAACCGGCTGAGCCTGACGGTGGACATCTTCCGTGAGATACGCGGAAATATACTCACCTCGATGGAGACATATCCCTCGTACCTCTACATGGATATGGACAGCCACGGGCCTATGGCCAACCTGAACTACTTCACCGACACCAACTACGCCAAGGTCAAGAATCAGGGAATAGAGGTGGAGCTGGGTTGGGACGGGGCCATCGGGCAGGAGTTCCGCTACTTCGTAAAAGGTACCTACGCCTACTCCAAGAACAAGGCCCTGCGCCTGTCGGAGACCGACCAGTATTACCCGTACCTCTACCGCACCGGGCGTCCGCTCAACGAGATGCGCGGGCTGATAGCCGAAGGCTACTGGGACAGCTACGAGGAGATACACAACCCGAACAATCCGTACAACACCTTCAACCCCAACCCGATACCGGGCGATATAAAGTACAGGGATGTGAACGGCGATATGAAGATTGACGAGAAGGATATGGTGCCGCTGGGTAAATCGAACATTCCGCGCACCACGTTCACCGCTTCGCTCGGGTTCGACTGGAAGGGACTGGAGGTTTCGGCCCTGTTTCAGGGAGCCACGGACGTAGCCTACCACCCCACTTACGAGAACCAGATTATGATGATGGAGGGTTGGGGCAGTTTCACATGGATAGCCGACCGGTGGACCCCGCAGCAGAGGGACGCCAGGTATCCCGTGCTGCACTATACCAACGTCGAGTCCTCGTCCAACTACCAGCGCTCCACCTACTGGGCTTACGACGCCACCTACGTCCGCCTGAAGAATCTCGAGATTGCCTACAACCTGCCTCAAAGGTGGTTCTCGAAGATACGGATAAACGGTATCCGGGTGTTCGCCAACGGCCAGAACCTCTGGACATGGACCAAGACTCCGGAGATGAAGCGGTACGACCCGGAAATGGTGCAGACCAGAACCGTCTACTACCCGTTGATGAAGATCTACAATTTCGGTGCATCCGTCAATTTTTAACGAGAGTGTATGTTATGAAGATAAAAGTATATATTTCGGCCGCCCTGCTGGCGACGGCGCTCGTCTCGTGCAACGAATTCCTCGAAGAGCCGGACGACGTGGGCGGAAAGACGTTCGATAATATTTTCACCAACCTCACCGACGCCGAGCGCGTCCTTGCGGGGGCTTACGCGCTGGCCCCGTGGGGGTTTCCGATGAACGTCGGGCTGTGGGGTTACGCCATTATGAACTACTACGCCCCCATCGCCGGAATCAGCGACGAAGGGGAGATTATGCGAAAAGACCTCGAGTTCGCCCACACCTACTACCATCTCGGGCAGCTCTCCGCTTCGGACGGCTACGCCTACCGCGAGGACAAGTGGGACTTCGACTGGCAGGCTATCCGCAGCGCGTGGCTCTTCTACGACAACGCGGACCGGATTCAGAACACCGAGGCATCCACAATAGAGAAGCGCAAGGCCGAAGCCCTCGGGATGGCGGCCACAAAGTACTACGAGCTGTTCAAGCGTTACGGCGGCCTGCCGTGGGTAGGGCAATATTACGAGGCCGGAACGGATGTGGATATGAGCCGCATGACGGTGACGGCCACGGCCGACTCTATCGTTAAGCTGTGCGACCGGGCGATAGCGGTCTCCGCCCTGCCGGCGCGCACCACCTCGGCCGAGTTCGGGCGTATCAACAAAATGGCTATGATGATGCTCAAGGCGCGGACCCTGCTGGTGTCGGCAAGCCCGCTGTTCAACCCCGAGGACAACATCTCCTACTATCCGAGCTTCCCCTATCAGGACCTGCTGAAACACGAATCGTACAGCAGGGAGCGGTGGAAGCTGGCCGCGGACGCCGCACGTGAGGCTATCGCATACGCCCACGAGAATGGCTACGAACTCTACAATAAACCGGACAGCAGCATAGCCCATAACTACAAGGCGGCCATGACGGCCTTCCCGGAGATTACCACCACGGCCAGCGGCAACATTGCGGGCAACAATCCCGAGATAATCTGGGGTACGCGCCTGTTCCGCAACATGGAGGCCGGGAGCGCGGGATATACCGTGAGAATCTACTCCTCGTCCACCTACACTTCGGGCGGCGGGTACTGTATCCCGCTCCAGAATATCGTGGACCTGTACGAGACCAAAGAGGGGCGGAGCCAGCCGGCGGACTTCTACAACGACAGCGACCCCTACTCGAAGCTGGACGAGAGGTTCCACGTCACCGTACTGTACCATAACCGCCCGTTCGGCGAAGAGGGCGAATACCTCGATATGTCGGTGGGCGGCGACAACGACGCCCGCGTGGCCGGGCACAACTTCACCGGTTACTATCTCACCAAATTTTTCGAGGAGGAGTGGCTCGCCCACACCGGAAAGAATGTCGGCGAATGTTACTGGCCCTATATGAGGCTTGCCGAACTCTACCTAATCTACGCCGAGGCACTCTGCGAGTGGGACTACGCGGGCAACAAGGCCGAGATACTCCGCTATGTGAATCTTGTCCGCCGCCGAGCCGGACAACCCGACCTCGAAGATACTCCGGAGTTCAGGAACACGCAGGAGCACGTCCGGGCCCGCATCCGCAACGAGCGGGCCGTGGAACTGGCATTCGAGGAGCAGCGCTACTTCGACCTTAAAAGGTGGCGCGAGGGCGACAAGCTGGGCGGCAGTATGTACGGTATGGAGGTGCTCGGGTCGGCCGAAAGCCCGCAGTTTAACCGGTTCCTCTTCGAGGAGAGGGTCTTTACAGACAAATGGTATCTCTACCCGATAAAGGAGCAGGATATTATGAGAAGCCAGGGCCAGCTTATACAAAACCCCGGATGGTAGGGCCGTCCGGATAAAAAACGATTGGAATATGACAAAATATATAATTCAGAAACTGGGAACCATTGCCCTACCCTTCCTTCTTGCCGCCCTCGCCGTCTCGGCGTCGGCGCAGACGGCAGCTACCGCAGACGGCGACGGGTCGCGGGAAGCTGCCGCGGAGGAAGGCGTACGCATGGTGGACGTGGCATACGGCAGGCAGTCGTACGACGCCGTGACCGCCTCCATCGGGACCATTTACAGCGATAAAATCACACAGGGCATCTCCACCTCGCTCGGGCAGGCTTTGCAGGGTAAACTGCCGGGGGTGACGGTCATCCAGAACTCGTTCGAACCGGGTTCGGCGGCCACCATCTACCTGCGCGGTACGAACACCTACAACACGGGCAATACCCCGCTGGTGCTGGTGGACGGGTTCCGGGCGGACTTCAACCGTCTCACGGTGTACGAAATCGAGAGCATCTCGGTGCTCAAGGACGCGGCGGCCGTGGTGCTCTACGGGCAGGAGGCGGCCGGCGACGTTATCCTTATCACCACCAAAAGGGGGCGCAAAGGCCCTACCCGAATCAGTGTCGACGCCGAGTACGGTATGCAGGCGTTCGCCGACCTGCCGGATATGCTCTCGTCGCTCGAATACGCGACCTACTATAATCAGGCGCTCTCCAACGACGGCCTGCCCGCTAAATTTACCGATATCTACGACACCGCGGGCAACCCGTACTACGGGCAGGACAGTATCTACCGGTATACCCACCCGGACAACAACTTCCTGAAGGAACTTACCCGGGCGTGGGCGCCCGTGGCGAGGGCCGGGGTCACCATAGACGGGGGCGGGGACGCCGTTCAGTATATGGTGACGGCCGGATACCTCCATAACGGCGGCCTGCTGAACCGCACCAAGGAGAACTCCTACTCGACCCAGACCTTTACGCACCGCTACAACCTGCGGTCGAACCTCGACATCCGCATATCGCGCAACCTTTCGGCGCAGGTAGATATGGGAGGCAGCATCGAGACCCGCAACCGGCCGGGAAGGGATATCCAGTCGCTGTTCGACCATATCTACTGGACCCCGCCCACCGAATACCCGCTGGTAAACCCGGACGGCTCGCTGGGCGGCAATGCCAACTACACCACCAACCCCTACGGCTCCATAGCGCAGAAGGGTTATATGACCAATCTCTACCGTACGCTCGATATCCGGCTGGGACTGCGCTACGACCTGGGCGACTTCGTGAAGGGGCTCTCGGTGGGAGCCAAAGGCGCGTTCTACAACTATCAGGTACAGAACGACAACAAGACGCGCTACTTCGCCGTATGGGAGATAGATACCGTACCGGCCGACGGCAGCCTTGCCGGGATAACCTACACCCAGTACGACCAGGATTCGGACCTAACGGCGGACTCGGTGAGCGAACTGGCCAGCCAGGAGCGGAAGAACTTCGAGGCGGACGTGAGCTTTTCGCGCAGTTTCGGGCCCCACGCGGTGAACACGATGCTGATGTTCCATATGGACCGCTACGAGACCAGCGCCAATTACCACTACAAGTTCAGCAACGCAGGGCTCGGGTTCCGGGCTCATTACGGTTACGACGACCGCTATTTCGCCGAGTACGCGGCGAGCTATTACGGGCAGGAGCAGTACGCCAAAGGGCACCGGTTCGGTTTCTTCCAGGCCGGTGCGGTGGCCTGGGTGGCAAGCCGGGAGGAGTTCCTGCGGGGAAGCCGCGTGGTGGACTACCTGAAGGTACGCGCCTCTTACGGCAAGGTGGGCGGACAAGCGTTCAAAGGCAACACGGTATCCGAACGGCTCTACCACACCCAATGGTACTACACGTTGGGAACCACGACCCTCGGAGAGTCGGGCAACAACGGCGCAAGCGGCCGGTTCCGCGGCCCCTACGCCAACAAATACGTGACGTGGGACAAATCTTACAAGACGGACGTTTCAGTGGAGGCGACCCTGCTGGGCCACATAAACCTGATGCTGGACTATTACCACGATGTGCGCAGGGACATTCTTACTACCGTATCCTACGACTATCCCGGCACGATGGGGCTGAACAACGGCTATTTCCTTCGGAGCAGTTCCGATTCGGGACTCGGTTACGACGAGCTGCTGGCATCCTACGGCGGCCTTGCCAATACCGGGAAGGTGCGCAATCAGGGATTCGAGGCCACGTTGGGCTATTTCGGCGCCGCGGGCGACTTGAGCTACTCGGTGGATGCCGGGGTATGGTTCAACCGGAACAAGATACTCCGCGACCCGAGTGCGGCCGAGTACGAGTGGGACCATGCCAACACCGTGGGCCGCAGGGTCGGCCAGTACTTCGGCTATGTCGCCGACGGGTTTTACACTGCCGAAGATATAGCTTCGGGGAGGGTCTATCAATCGTTCGGCAAGGTACGGGAAGGAGACGTGAAGTACCGCGACCTGAACTACGACGGGGTTATAGACGAGAAGGATCAGGTGGCGGTGGGCTACTCGCCCGTACCGGAATACACGTACAACCTATGCATCGACCTGCGGTACCGCAACTTTTCCCTCACCCTGCTGGGGCAGGGAACGGCAAACGGCTCGGTAATGCTGACCGACAACCATATACCCCTCTATAACAGGGGCAACGCTATCCGGCAGATTACCGAAAAGAGCTGGACGCCGGAGACGGCCGCCACGGCCCGGTATCCGCGCCTGTCTACGCTCGGGAACGCCAATAATTCGCAGCCGAGCACGATATGGATACTATCGACCGACTACTTCAAAGTGCGCAACATCGAGCTGGGATACGACCTACCGGAGAGCGTACTGCGCAGGATAAATTTCGGAACGTTCCGTATCTACTTGTCGGCGCAGAATATGTTCACGTTCGCTAAGGAGATAGACTTTACGGACCCCGAGTCGCTTATGGACCCGTCGGATTACAGGATGAAGTACCCGGCTACGAAGTCGGTAAGTCTCGGAGTCAAATTATCGTTTTAAACCAATGGATATGACGGCAAAACTATACAGGGCGGCGGTTATCCCGCTGATGCTCCTCGGGATGGCCTCGTGCGAGAATTTTTTCGAGGTCGACGCGCGCGAAGTGGCCACCGAAGAGGATATAATAAAGAACGACTCGGAGATTACGAACCTCTGGAGGTCGATGTACCGGATATTCGAGAACGGTTTCGAGTACGTGGACCAGGTGGCGATGCTGGCCAACGCCTGCGACGAGGCCGATTTCAACCAACCTAACGCCGCGGTGCAGATGTTCAACACCGGCAGCTGGAACGAGGTCAACAACCCGGACAACCACTGGTATTACGACTATTACGCCATGATTCGGCACGCCTGCGAGTTCCTCGAACTGACGGACGTGGATAATAATCCGCGGCTGGACTATATGGAATACTACCACGTGGACCTGGTGAAGTACCAGCAGATGGTGCTGGCTCTCAAAGCCTACCGGATGGACGCGGATTTTTTCAAGGCATACTGCCATTTCGAGCTGATGAAACGGTTCGGCGAAATACCGATAGTGGATAAGGTGCTGACCGAACAGGAGGCGCGCGCGCTGAAACGCAACTCCATCGCCGAGGTGACCGAGTATATCGTTGCCAAACTGGACGGGATAATTCCCCAATTCGACGAGCTGGAACAGATGCCCACCACAGAGTACACCGACGGGGCGTGGAACGGCAATAATCTGGGCCGTATCACCAAAGGGGCGGCGCTGGCGCTCAAGGCCAAAACCCTGCTCTACGCCGGAAGCCCCCTTTACACCGATGACGGGCAGTACGACAGGGCATACCTAATTCGGGCGGCGCAGGCTGCGGGCGAGCTTATCGGTACGGGGGTCTACTCCACCGACATTACTTACCGCGCCCTCCAGTCGAACCGGATGGTGTCGAACCCGGAGAATATCCTCGACGCCCGCCATCAGGTGGCGTCCAACACCGGCACCGACTTCGAGAAGTGGAACTACCCGAAGAGCGGCCTTGCGGAGTACCTCACTTCGGTGGTGGGGACCAACGCCACCTGCCCCTCGCAGAACCTCGTGGACGCCTACCAGACCCGGGACGGCAGCCCCGTTGACCCGGCGGACCCCTACTCCAACCTCGACCCGCGGTTCCATGAGACGGTACTCTACAACGGCGCGGAGTTCAACGGAGCCACGGTGCAGACATATACGGGCGGAGTGGACGAGCCGGGCGGCCTGAACCAGACCACCACGGGGTATTACCTTAAAAAGTTCGTACAGAACGAAATAAGGCTCTCCACCGGGTCGGCGGTGAGAGTATGGTACATCTTCCGCTACTCCGACGTGCTGCTCCAATATGCAGAGGCGATGTTCCACGCATATGGGCCGAACGCCCGTATGGGATACGTATCCGGGGACGACCTTTCGGCGTTGGAGGCGGTGAATCTCGTCCGCGCCCGCGAAGAGGTGGAGATGCCGCCGCTGGCCACGCTCACCACCGAACTGATACGTAACGAACGCCGGGTGGAACTGGCCTTCGAAGGGCACCGGTTCTGGGACGTCCGCCGCTGGAAGATTGCCTCCGAGACCGAAAATATGCCCCTCACGGGGATACGGGTGACCCAGGACACACAGGGAGACTTCACCTACGTAAAAACGGAGGTGGAACCCCGTACCTTCGACGAGAAGATGTACCGCTTCCCAATCCCCCACAAGGAGATGATGCAGTATCCCGCATGGAAGCAGAATCCGGGATGGTAGGATTTATTTCAACCGTAAAATATCTTTGAAATGAAAAGGATAGCAATTATCATATCAACCGTTACATTAGCCGTGGCGACGGCCGGTTGCTCGGACAGCGACGGTAACGGGCCGGTTGTGAAGGCCACCGTTTCGGCCGCCGGGGGCGAGAGTTCGTCCACGGAAATATACGTATGGCCGGGGACCGACGTGGAGTACCGGTTCACGGTCAGCTCCACCGTCAAACTCCGCACCGTGGAACTCCACCGCCGTATCGGTTCGGGGGTAAACGCGCAGGAACCGACCCGCATAGAGCGGATAGACCTGCGCGAGTCGGAGTCTTACACCTACGAAATCTCCGGGACCGTGGAGGATATCGGCGACGACTACCAGTATTCTCTCTATGC
Organism: Rikenellaceae bacterium; assembly: GCA_020859685.1. GTDB lineage: Bacteria > Bacteroidota > Bacteroidia > Bacteroidales > Rikenellaceae > WRDF01. Next base: position 98,055 of record JAJBVT010000051.1, on the reverse strand, counting down.
GGAAGATATCGACGGCAATTATACCTCGGTGAGGGTTTGTGCGTGGCTCGACGTGACGCGCTACTCTCAGACGCTGATGGACGGCCGCAAGGACGCCACGTCCAAAACCTTCCTCAACCTCGCATCGGGCACGACCTACTATATCGCCAACACTATCGCAGACCCGGCGGGCATGGACCTCGGGTTCACCTATATGGAGGGTTCGCGGTACGGAGCGTGCCTCGTGTCGTTCGACGAGTATTACAAGACGGGTAACTACGGTATGGTGGTGAACGACGCCGCGCCGTGGGTCGAGTTCCGCGACGTGTCGCATATCGCTGATGCGGCCCTCTGGTTCGACGGTAATGCCGGGAGCGGACGGCTGGAAGAGTACTTCGAGCGCGGAGTGGAATACGACCGGATACTCGACTACTCGGCCCGTAAGATAGCACACACCCTCTGGGAGTCGGATATACTCGCGCTCAGGACCCGGAACGGCTGTTACGGTCTGCTCAAAGTGGACGCCATAGACCGCAGGGACGAGAGCGAGCTAAACAACCAGACCATCGACTTCAGCGTGGTAATTACCAGAAACCGTTAAACAGCGAAGATGAAAAAGAAATCGATACTACACATTTTGGGTAGACTGATGGCCGTACCCGTTATGGCCCTTCTGGCGGCGGCCACCGGCTGCTCGGACGAGGTTGCCAAGGCACCCGTCGTGCGGGTACTGGTGAACGGCGTGGAGTATACCGGAGAAGCGCTCGAAGCGGCGCTCGACCAGACATTCCATTACCGGTTCGAAATTACGGCCTTCACCACCATCGCCGACCTGAAGCTGATAGAGTACGACGTACTTAACGAGGAGGTCAAGATACCGACCGAGACCCTTGTGGGCGGCCTTACCTACTCCCGCAACGAGGTGGTGGAGGGTTACGCCCAGGTAGTGAACAACGCCGAATACCGCCTTGTAGTAAAGGACACGGACGGCAACGAGGTGTCGGCCGGATTCTCTTATTATATACCTTAGCCGGGGATTAACCTAAACAGGAACTCAATTATGAAAAGGAATATAGCTGCGATTATATCCGTTCTGGCCGGGCTGGTCTGGTCGTGTACCGACCAGAGTCCGGTGGAACTCACTTTCGAGGATGTGTACGGCCGCCCCGGATGGGAAATGGAGACGGCCGACACCACCAAATACTACTACATCGCCAAAGAGAACGACCTGACGTGGGAGCAGCAGGAAGGGACGGGCGAGGCGAGTTTTGTCTACAAAATACGGACTACCGGGGCCCGCCCCAGCATTACCACCCAGCGGTTGATAACACCGACCACGGGCAAGGTGCTCTCCTTTATGTATAAATCTTCCAGGGACATCACCCCATCCGTGCATCTGGACGCCCGCAATCCGGAGACAGAATCCCGGATGTGGCCCATGAAAGCGACTGCGGAGTGGACCCAGTTTACGTTCGACACCAGCATTATCGGCGAGTTGTGCAGTTGGGGAACACAGGGTTCCTCGGTAACCATCATTTTCGGCGACGAGGCCGGGGTAGATATCGAAATCAAGGATATCGAGGTCAGGGCCTATACCTCGCCCGAGCAGAAGATTTCCGAAGCCCTCTACATTACCTTCGTGAACGAGGAGACCGGCGAGCAGATGCGAAGGTTGGAGGACATCACCGACTACGGTATTAAAACCTACGCGGCCCATACCGCGGCGATTACGCCCAACCCGGAGTACCGCTACGGCCGGTCGGTAGCCGACCCGCGCCCGCGGGCACTCACCGAGGAGGACAACCAGATATGCTTCGAGTACATGTGCGACGAGGGGGTGGACATAACGTTCTGGTGGAAGGCGGTGGCCAATTATGACGCCATCAAACAACCGCTGGAGGCGGCATCGGAGTGGACCGCCGTGAAGCTGGACGTGTCGGGATTCACGGCAAAGATTTTCGCCGACACCCCGCAGTTCCCCGCTTCGGAAGCCGGACCGGTAAACGGCCAGACCTGTATAGACATAGAGCGCCATGTGAGGGATGAAAATTCGGAAATTACTTTTTATATCCGGGGTCTCCGGCTGGAGACCCGGTAGTGCGAAAATTTGGAAGTTACGTTTTATATACGGCATCTCATGCTTGAGACCCGGTAGTGTGCGGATATACAACGGGCGAAAGTCTGAGCATGAGTCTTCAGGCTGATATACCGAAGGGGAATCGGCGAGCATCCGTGGAGGATTCCGGTATGAGAAGCAGGGCCCGCGTTTTGATTAGGTGCCGCCGGACCTGCCCGAAAGGCGTTATGTTTGAACCGGCGGTATGGCGGTAGGATATGGGCTAAAGCAAATGGAGAGCTGGCCGAAAGAAGGTTAGTGTCTGGCCGAAGGAACGATATAAATTAACACAAATGATAAGAATACTTATAACCGGAGCCTTGCTTCTGTTGACGACGTCCGCATGCGTGGCGACCGGCACGGGCGACGAGACGGAATATTATATCGACAACGGGTCGGTGCGGCTGGGCGTGGATCTCGGAGGCGGGGGCAGCGTATTTTACTTCGCCGAGTCGGCCACGGGGCGCAACCTGCTCAACCATGCCGACAAGGGGCGTTACGTACAACAGTCCTATTACGGCAATGCGGACGGAAGCGTCTGGTCGGGCCAACCGTGGGTATGGAACCCGGTGCAGGGCGGCGGGTCGCACCACCAACCGGCGAGCGTGCTGGAGCGTGAACTCGACAGGGAGCGGATATGGATACGGTCGCTGCCCAAACACTGGGCCACGGGCGAAGATATCACGGACGCCCTGATGGAGGAGACAATCACGCTTGAGGGCCGCACTGCCCATATCCGTTACCGCTTCGAATACCGCGGCGAGACCGACCACGGTCCCTCCCACCAGGAGCTGCCCGCCGTGTTCGCGGATTACGACCTGCCGAACCTCGTCGTCTATAAGGGCGAGCTTCCGTGGACCGGCGGGGAACTGACCAGCACAGTACCCGGATGGCCCAACCAGCTCACCCGGTCAGACGAGAACTGGGCCGCCTATGTGGACGATGAAGGCTGGGGGCTGGGCGTCTATTTCCCCGGCACGAGGGAGCTGACAATGTACCGCCATCCGGGCGACGGCGGTCCGACGGGCGGCGGTTGTTCCTACTTCGCACCGATTCAGACCTTTCCCGTTACCAGTGGGCTGGTTTACGAGTATGATATCTATCTCACGATAGGTTACCTTGAGGAAATCCGGAGCAGATTCAAAGAGATAAGAATGCGGGAATAGCTGAACGGAGAAAGTTGCGCACGGTCAGAACAGCTGGCTGTGTTTATGCAGAGGTTCCCGGGGTTTAGCGGGGACCTTTTTTCGGTTGTATGTAACAGGATGAGGATTTTTACACAACGGCATCCTGACGGAACCGAGAGCGGCAAATGGATATAGCTGCGGTTTAGGTTCGCGGTAGATTTTATCACCCCGGGGTCTCGTGCTGGTCGTTAGGCATCCTCCCGTGAGATAACGGAGGCTCACTCCTTTGTCGGTTTTATTCTTTATTTGATGTGGAGATCCTTCGCTTAGCTCAGGATGACATTTTCAAAGATTCTTAGCTTCAGTCGGCGATGGATACCCGGCGAAACCGATCTCACGGACATATTTGGAACATTTACGAAAGAATTGGTATACCGTCTGCGAGGGTTTGCTACAATAGCGCCATTGTTTGCCACGAACGGGAAAACACGGATTGCCCGCGTCCGGTATTTTTGTACCGGCGGAAGGCGCGGTCCGTCCACAGTGCGAACCCTTTAAAACTCATCTAATGAAAAAACATATCGTCACCGGTACTATCGCGGCCCTGTTATGTGCGACCCCGGCGTTCACACTAAATGCGCAGAGCATGATTCTCACGAGCGACCGCCAGCTCCGGGACATGGCCGCAAACCCCGATAAACCGATTGATACCAGCATAGGCCACACACCGCGGATTTACAGCCTGCGGGAGCTGTGCGAGACGAAACGGCGGAACGGTTCGACAGAACTGAATGTCTTTTTCGACGAGTTCTTCAAGCAGTACCGCCCCGGGGAGCGGGACTCGGAGCGGGAACTGACTCCCGATATGGACGAGTATATAGACCTTATCAGGCAGGTGAGCGATTTCGCCGAGCCGTACGGCATCGGGCTGGGGCTGAGTCTGCTGAGTCCGTTGGAGCTGGGCAGGGCATACAAGAACCAAACGGGCGGTAGCGGCCGCTGGGTTGCCTATAAGGTAGGAATGCGCAGCCCTGAGGACGGGACCTTAAGCCTGCAGATGTGGCAACACCTGGCGTGGGTGAACAACAAAGGTCGTACGCCCGTGACGCTCCGGGGGGTAAAGGCATACGCGTTCCGGGAGAGAAAGCTCGGGGCGTCGCCCTACCGCGCGGTAGACCCGGAGGATATCGTGCCCCTCGACGGGGTGGAATACGAGGTCACCCTCTCTTCGAACCGGTCGATACCGATGAACAGTATCCGCGTTTTCGGCTCATCGGACGAGCATAAGGGTTACGACAAGGTGCTCGTGATACTGGAATACGAGACGCAGGAGATGGACTATTTCGCCGACGACGCACCAGGGTTTCTCCGCGGCCTCGTGGACAAATACCACGACCGCGGGGTAAACCTCGTCTCGCTCTATTCAGACGAAATGCATATCCAGCAGGACTGGCACTATACCGACCACCATGAGAACGGCCAGTTCAACCACCGCTATCTTACGGACAACTTCGCCCGACAGTTCGGCGAAAGGTATGGCACCCCGCTGGACGACAGGTATATGCTCTATTTCGTGTACGGGGCGCAAAACTACGAGGCGGGGGCCTTCTCGGTAGTGAACGAACAGTATGTGATGGGCGACACTCCGGAAGATATCCACCGCACGTTCCTGCTGCGTGACCGCTATTACCGGATGCTGAACGACCATGTGGTGGACCTATTCCTCGAAGCAAAAAATTATGCAGAGGGCCTTTACGGCAGGCGCCTGCCCACGGACGCACACGCTTCTTGGGCGCAAAGCCCCACTATCGACTTCTGGAATTACGAGAAACGGAACGGTTACCGTCAGAATTACGAGTATACCTCCGCATTCCTATGGGGCAACACGGTACATCAGGCGGCCGCGGCGTGTTACGACTATTTCAAATGGTCGGAGTACCTCGAACCCACAGGCAACGACTTCGCCGAAGGGGGCTGGAACGACCGCAACTATTACGGGGCGGCGATGGCTGCCTCCATCGGAGTGATTAACGCCTGCGAGAAGGCGTACGCCGAAGCGTGGGGCATGCCCGCCGAATCGAAGGAGAGGCGCACGGCCATCAACCGGGCCTACGGGGCCGAACTGCGGGCCAGGAACGATATTATAACACACGACGTCCACCGCGACACCGAGGTGCTGATTCTCTACCCGATGAACCTCGTGGCGGTGGAGGAACGGTTCGGCAGTTGGATGACACAATACGGTTACGGCAACTACCTGACCTCCGACAAACTGCTGGCTATGGGAGAGGTTCTTCCCGGCGGCGGATTGCGGGTGGCAAAGAAAACATACGGTACGCTGGTGGTTATGTTCGAACCGCTTCCCGAAGCGGGCCTTCTCGATGTGCTGGAGGAGTTCGTAGCGGGAGGCGGAAGGTTGGTATGGTGCGGTCCACCGCCCCTGCTCGATAAGGCGGGGAACCGGTGCTCAGGGCAGTGGGAGCGCCTGATGGGTGCGAGCCACCATTACGACGCATTTATGGGCGAAATGGCACCGGGACGGTTTATCGAGTTCACGGGAAGTTTCTCGGCGGTGCCTCCGCAGATTATTCTTACCGACCTTTTGCCAGACCGGCTCTATCCCGTTACGCCCGCTCCCGGAGCGGAGACCGTGGCCCTGTCGGAAGGGAGGGTGGTCGGCACCGTTAAGAGGTACGCCGGGGGCGGACTTGCGGCATACTGCGGGTTCCGGCCGAGGGACGACCAGTCGCGTAGCCTCGGTTACGAGGTGCGCACACTGTTCGAAATTCTGGATGCGGTCGGGGCCTATCCGCCTACCGGCACGTTCCCGGGCGTGAACGACAACCCGTCCTACCTTTCGAGGACCACCGACTATTTCGTTTCCTCCTTCCCGAACGGCAGCACCATGATAGTGCGCCACTACCGGACCCATCCCGAGACGTGGGAGTACGGCTTCTCGCGCAACCCTGAGGCCGATTCACTGGCGCTGGTCCACAATCCGATGCCGGACGGGACTATCTCGTTACGGAACTTTATGGTGAACGGGCATACGGTGTGTTATGAGGGAGATATAAGTGTCGGGTTCCGCATCGGGGCGGACGGCCGTCTGGCCGCCTTCGACGGCCGCGGAAGCCGGGAAATCACGGTGGACGGCATCCGTTACCTGTTCAGCGGCGAACCGTGTACCCTGCGGTTCAGCTCGTACGACGACCCGTCGGTATACCGGCTCTGGACGGACCACGGCGGGGAGCTTCGGATACCGCTGCCCTCCGGGGCGCGGTCGGCCGCACTGCGGGGTACCGGCGTTTCGCGAGACACCCAATCCGGCGGGTCAGAGGGCGGGGTCGCTGTCCCAATACCGGTACAGGTCAGGGATGGCTATGCGGTGTTTACCCTTCCGGCCGAATGGACCGGAAAGTGGACGGAAATGGTGTGGGAATAGGCCATGCACATGTAGCGGGGGCCGTTCGTATCGAGGCAAAAGTGTCGGTTTAATTCGCCACCGGCAAACAGGTGGAAGAGAGAGACATGGCTGTATATGTCCTCGGGGTGACAATCAACTATATTACTTATAGTAGATATTACAAGGATGAAGTCCATCTAAGACGTCTCATCGCAGGGAAACATAAAGTATAACCTGTTTATTAAGTGAATATACCAGTTATTCCGGTTTTAGCTCAGAACTAAAATAAATTCCAGCGCCAGATCCTTCACTTCGTTCAGGATGACAAATTTCTTGTCATTTTGAGCGAATCAACCGACGGCAGGAAACCGCTGAAAGAGCGGCCTACCTCCTGAGCTTGGCGGCCGGATTCTCAGTAGCCGTGAGATAACTCTGGAAGGTAACGGTCACCGCCGTCACCAGGCCTATCCCTAAAAGGGCCGCCAAGAACACCCACAGATGGAGCGGGGTACGGTAGGCGAAATTCTCCAGCCACTTCCCCACCCCGAAGAAAGCCAGCGGCACGGCGATTAGGAATGCTACGCCCACTATTTTAAGGAAACCCTTATTGAGCATAATCAGCACCTCCCCTACCGAAGCCCCGAACACTTTGCGGACGGCTATCTCCCGGTCCCGCCGTTGGGCTTCGAAAATCACAAGGCCGAATACCCCCACCAACGACAGCACGATGGCGATAAGGCTGAACATCGTCACCATCCGTCCCTGCTTACGGGTGCCCTCGTAAAGCGCGCCGATGGACTCGTCGATAAAGCGGATATCGGCCGGATAACCCGGGTCGAGCTGCTGGGTGACCTGTTCTATATGTTTCAGGGCAGGGCCGGGGTCGCCTGCCGCAATGCGGACGTAGGAAAAATTCTCGGCCATAAACCTCCGGTAGCGGTTGCGCGGCGACACCCAGAAACCGAACGGCGAAACATCATTGTAGAGCGACTGGAAATGGAAATCGCGCGCAATTCCGATAATCTCCACCTCCGAAATATCCTCCCGCAGCCGTGTGCCGACCAGCTCGGTAACATCGGTAATCGAGCCGCCGAGCCGCGCGATAATATCCCGTGCGGCGGCTTCATTGATTATACATACCGCGCGGTCGGTATCGTGCTGCTCGTCGTCGGGCCGGAAATTCCGCCCAGCAAGCAGCTCGATTCCCATCACCTCCGGGAAATCGGACGACACCCCCAGCCACTGCATGTAAGAGTGGACACCGTTGTAGTTATAGCCGATGCTGGGGCGGGACTCGTCCGTGATGAACCGGAACTCGTTGAAGGCCACGCCCGCAATATCGGGATGTTCCAAAAGCAGGGTTCGGTAAAGCTCGTTATGGGCCAGGGCCGTGGCAAAACTGAGGCGTACCTCCACGATATTGTCGCGTTCGAAGCCGAGACCCGCGCTACGCACATATCGGTTCTGCAACGCTATGAACAACGACCCTATGATAAGGGCAATCGAAATCACGTACTGGAACACCACCAGTATCTTCCGGGTGGCCCTCGCGCGGCCCGTAAGCGAGTAAGAGCCGTTGAGGGCCATCGCCGGCGGGAACGAGGTCATGTAGACAGCCGGATATAGGCCGGCGGCAAAACCGGTCGCCACGGCCAGCAGAGCCGTCCATGCAATGACACCGGCGTTGGCGGCCAGATCCGGTTCGTGCCCGAACACCGAAGCGACCAGTCCGCTGTGCCTGAGCAGGACCACCGCCAAAGCGGCCAGCACGAACGCGGCCAGTGAAACAAAAACCGACTCCATGGTCAGCCCTTTTCTAAGAGATGCCTGCGAACTGCCCAGTATCTTGCGCGTGGTAATGGATTTTATCCGGACCGGCGAGAGTGCCACGGAAAAGTTGACGTAATTAATCGTCGCTATCACGATAATCAGCAACGCGATGGCCAGCAGGATATCTGTGGTGAGCCTGTTGCCCGCCGGGGTAGAGTCCCACCGGGCCCTCGGGCCGAAATATAGCTCTTCGAGCGGCCGCAGCCGAATATCCGTAATCCCGCGGTTGCGGAGCGATGCGGCATGCTCGGCGACGAAGTCGGCGGCCACCTGCCCGGCGAGGTCGGGCGACGAAAGTTTGACAAAGCTGTAATACGACCCCGTGGTCCAGTCGTCCATCATTTCGTCCGCGCCAATGGGGCTGTATACGACATTTTGCAGGCGGGTGTTCTCAGGAAAATCCCGGTAAACGGCCTTCACCGTACCGGAAGAGGCGAAGGTCATCCCGGCCACCGACAGGGTCTCCCCCGTGTCGCCGAACTCCGAGAAATAGAGCTGACGACCAAGCGGGTCCTCAGTGCCGAAAAACTTCAGGGCGAGGCTCTCGGGTATCAACAGCGAACCCGGCTCCGCGAGGCAGTCAGACCCACCGGCTACGAAATCGAACCCGAACAGGTCGGCGTACCCTTTATTTATACGTTCCAGCCGCTCCATATAGACCGGACTGCCCGGCACCCGGTCAGCCGACACTCCGAACCGGAACGAAAGGTAGGCGAGTCCGTTCATAATGCCGCACTCCTCCACGGCCGGGCTCCACGCGGCGAACTGCTCGATCTGGGGCCGGGCGAAATTGGCATCCCAATAGCCGTCGTCGCGCTGGTTCTCCATCCGGAAAATATACTCGCGGCCGGGTATATCCTTATCGTACCCGTACTCGAACCTTACGTGCATCACCATCACCATAAAGGCTGCAAAAGCGATGCAAAGCCCCAGGAGATTGGCGACGGTGGCCACCTTGAAACGGCGGTATATATAAAGCAGGTTATTGAAAGTCTTGTCCATAATTGTCGTCGGTTTATTGCATATCCGGCTGCTATCCCCGTGCCACTAAGCCTAACCGCCTGACTGCAAGCAAAATACCCTCGAAGGTGTGAGCAGTCGAATGTAAAGTTTCTTTACACTTGTGTATCAAAACATTACACTGTTGGGCAGGTTCACAATAAGGGGAATTATGGTACACTTTTAGGGCCGTACACGCAACCGCTACGGGACCAGATGTTCCCATATCGACAGCATTTGTTACAGATGCGCGGTTCCGTCCGGCCGCCTGTCCCTATCTTCGTATCCCGGACACCGGGACGATTCCCGTACTAACCAACATGTCGGATATGGCAAAGATATTAAGAATAACCGTTACGCTACTGGTTTCGGCGGCATTTACCGCGGCAACCGTCGCCGCACAAACCTCGGACAACGGAGACGGCACTTTCAACAATCCCGTCCTGTGGGCTGACTTCCCCGACCCAGACGTCATACGGGTTGGGGAGAAATACTACATGGTATCGACCAGTATGCAGTTCTTTCCGGGGGTGACCGTGATGGAGTCTGACGATCTGGTGAACTGGCGCATAGCGTCGAACGCCGTGGAGGAGTTCAAGGTCAGCCCCGAATATGATATGGAGGGCGGCCACCGCTACGCCAAAGGGCAGTGGGCCACGAGTATGAGATATTTCAACGGCCGGTTCCACGTCCTGTTCCACACCTTGACCGAGGGGTCGTTCGTCTATACGGCGGAGGAGGCCGGGGGCCCGTGGGAGATGAATTTTATCCCGGACGCCGGGCTGTACGACCCCGGGCTTTTCGTGGACCGTGACGGGCGGGTGTACGTAATCCACGGCAATACGGAGATATACATCACCGAACTCACCGCGGACGCGACGGCGGTCAAAACCCCGGCCCGCCTTATCTATACGGCCCACCGACCGGGCCTCGAGGGGAATAAATGCTACCGTATCGGCGAATATTACTACATCTTCTGCACATACGGCGGAAATCAGGGGACGCAGGTATGCCTGCGCTCCCGGTCGCTCGACGGGCCGTTCGAGGAGCGCGAGATAATGAGCGATATGGCCAACTACGCACCCATGATACTACATCAGGGTTGTCTGGTGGACCTGCCGGACGGGTCGTGGTGGTGCGTTATTTTTCAGGACCACGGGGGTATCGGGCGGATTCCGTTCCTCGTACCCGTACACTGGGTGGACGGCTGGCCGGTACCGGGTAACGCTATGGACGGCAATATCAGGCTGCGCAAACCCGTGCAGGGGTTCCCCCGCACGGATTTCCCCACCAGCGACGATTTCGATACGGACCGTCTCTCTCCCCACTGGCAGTTCAACCACAACCCCGACCGGGAAAAGTACTCTCTCACCGAGCGGCCCGGGTGGCTGCGCCTGCACACGGCCACCGTTACCGACTCGCTGCTGATGGCCCGCAACACCGTCTGTCAGCGGATTTTCGGGCCCCACAGCCGGGCGACCGTAAAGATGGATATATCGCGGATGCTGCCGGGCGACAGGGCCGGGCTGGTTCTGCTCCAGAACCCTTACGCCAGCCTGACCGTATGCGCGGAGAGCGGCGGGGCGGAGTTGCAGATGAGGGTGAACGAAACGGTCGTGGAGTCGGCGCCGCTGGAGGGTAACATAGTATACCTTCGCGCGGAGGTGGACGGGGTTTCGGACCTCGCGACTTTCTCGTACAGCATCGATAACGAGGATTTCCGGCCGTTAGGGAACGAGTTCCGAATGGAGTTCAGCCTGTCGATATTCGTCGGAAACCGGTACGGCATTTTCAACTACGCCACCCGGCAGACCGGCGGATGGGTGGACGTTGACCGGATAGATGTCCGCCATGCCCCTCTATTGGACCGTTCACGGCTCGTCGGCGGGACTGTCGAAGCGGAATATTTCGACCATATTTATTACGCCGAGCCCCGGCTATCGGGAAACCATCCCGGGCGGCGAAATCAGGATATCGTGTTCCGTGACGGCGGAATGATAGCCTTCGACGGATTCCGCTTCGACGGGGACGAAGTACGGCAGGTGGAGGTGACCTTCGTCAATACCGTACCGGAAGACCGTACGGCGAAGCTCGAAATCCGTTCGGCAGATACGGGTACCATTTTCGGGCGGTTCCCGCTACCGACCACCGTCACCGAGGAGTACCAGACGCGGACGTTCCTGCTGGAATATCCGCTCGAACCCTGCGAACGGCTCGAACTGCGCGTCTGGAACTACGGCAACAGCGGGACCGTGGCGGTGGACAGTTTCCGGTTTTTGAGGGAGTGAGACAGGTGGGTTTCCTGCTGACGGGAAAGAGGATGAGAGAGTTTTTTATGCGGGCATAATTTTTCATATTATGCTTAACCAAAACCAGATTCTTCGCTGACGCTCAGAATGACATAGTATTTAATGTTTTACTAAGTGTCAGTTAATCGATTGAGAGAGCGCTCGCAATCTTGTTATCTAAGGCGAGCGACGAAGTTGCCGCACCATAAGCTAAATTTGGCCTATCGCAGGTAAAAAGATGGAAGCGGATAGTCGGGTTAAAATTCAATCTTCGGAATTGATATGATTTCCCCATTAAGTAGAAGCAAGATTCTTCGCTGCACTCAGAATGACAAGTATATAATGTCATCCTGAACGCGAGTGAAGGATCTTTTGCGGGAAGTTATAATAAAATAACTGCGGTGACACAAGCTTGAGCACGCCTGATGGTAACCGTCCCCAATGTAAAGGCAGTGGTCGATTTTTTTCGGGATGAACTCGGTAGTTTCCGTATTCAATATAAAGAAGATTCTTCGCTGCGCTCAGAATGACATATTTGTATTTTCCTCTGAATAACGAAAACGCTCCCGCAGAATAATATTTTAATACATCGCTAAGAATCTATTAATATTTCGCCCGAGTGACATCGCAGGCTCGGAATGAAAGGATTTAAGCTACCGGCAACCCGTTAGTTATGATGCTTCAGGTCGAGGCGTATTTGTTTCAGTTCGTCCAGGTCGTGGACGGGCCGTTCCATGCCCGGCGGGAAGGGCATACCCGAATGGGTTTGGAAGTAAAGCAGGCAGGCGTCACGCCACCATACGGCGTCGCTGGCCTGCCGGCGCAGGCGCGATTGCACATGAAGGAACCTCTCGCGGTCGATCTTACCCTCGATGCTGTCCCAAATCTTTTGAAACTCCCTTGCCGCATCCACTCCGGCCTGGTAACGCAGGCAGAGATTATCCCACAGGGTATCGCCGTTGGCCATGCGGTAATCCCACGGCAGACGGTGGAACCATAGGAGCAGGTTGTCGGGACAGAGCGAAGGGTCGTCGAATATCTCCCGGAGCGGCGGGAAATACTGCCCTGTGGAGTTGCTGCCGGCGGATGTGCGGTCGAAACCAATACCCGTGCTGTCCGCACGGTGGTAGTAGACAGAACTCCAATCGGGTCTAACCGCCTGTTTATACCACGGTTCGGGACCGTAATGGTGGCCTTCGGCGAAAATATGGTGCAGCCCGAGCGGCATCATATAATCCACCACCGCCTCGCGTGAGGCGAGCATCATCCTTTTGACCGGTTCCACGAATCCGTCATCGCCGGTGAAGGTCATCCGGAGCCACTCCTCGGCAATCTGTCCGGACGAGAGCGTGTGGTCCCAAGCCAGACGTCCGAAACAGTACCAGTTGGCCTGTGCAAAGTGGTGACCGGTCCAGTTGGCATCCAGACCGATATTCGCCACCCCGGCAATCGCGGACGGCCGGTAGCCGGACATGGTGCCGTCCGTGACGGCGGCCACCGTACTTCCCCGCCCGTGCGCGTAGGTATCCGCATCGAGACACTCCTTATAAAGCGGTGCCAGATAGGCAAGCTGTACCGAATGGCCGAGGTACTCCTGCGTTATCTGGAATTCCACCATCAGCCGGGTGCGCTCCATCGCCCCGAACAGCGGATTGAACGGCTCGCGGGGCTGGAAGTCTATCGGACCGTTTTTGACCTGGAGTATCACATTGCCGTCGAAGCGGCCGTCGAGTCCGATAAACTCGTCGTAGGCCTGCCGGGCACGGTCGTCGCTGTCCGGGTCGTAAACGAAAGCCCTCCACATCACTATGCCGCCGTGCGGAGCCAGTGCTCGGGCCAGCATGTTGGCCCCGTCGGAGTGGGTGCGCCCGTAATCCTGCGGGCCGGGCTGGCCTTCGGAGTTGGCCTTTACCAGAAATCCCCCGAAATCGGGTATCAGCCCGTATATTTCATCCGCCTTTTCGGCCCACCACGCCGCGACACCGGCATCGAGCGGGTCGGACGTGTCGAGTCCTCCCAGCAGGACGGGCGATGAGAAGTTTACCGACAGGTAGACCTTTATCCCGTATGGACGGAATACGTCGGCCAGCGCCTTCACCTTGTGCAGGTAATCGGTACGGAGTATCAGCGGGGTGGCATTGACGTTATTGAGCACCGTGCCGTTAATGCCGACGGAGGCGTTGGCGCGGGCATACTGGCGGTAACGTGGGGAGAGGGTGCCGGGCAGTTCGTCCCACTGCCAGAGGGAATGCCCGGCATAACCGCGTTCCACGGTGCCGTCGAGATTGTCCCAATGGTTCAACAAGCGCAGATCGTAACGCGGTGACTCCCGGATTACGGATTCCGGCGGGACACCGCCCGTCCGGACCAGCCTTTGCAGGTGGTAGGCGCCGTAGAGCACTCCCACGGGGCTGACTGCCGAGATAACCGTTTTTCCGTTCTGCCGGGTTATGGTATATCCGTCCGGTCCGGTAACGCCGGGCAGGACGTCGGCCGATACGTGAAATTCCACATCGCCGATTCCCTCGACTTCGGCGCGGGCGATATCGAGGGTCTCCATACCGGCACGGGCGCGGTCCGGCGGCAGCCAAAGGTCGCTGCCGTCGTCCGCACGGGCAGTAAGGGCGGCAAATATCGTGAGGCCCAGCACTATCAGTAGTCTATTCATCCGTTCCGTTTATGGTTACGATCGACCCGTCGGGTCGGTACTCCAATTCCACCACCTTGAGGCTACGGAGCCACGTGCGGCCTCCGGACGGTACGCTGTCGTGGTGGAAAAGGTACCACTTGCCCCGGTATTCCACGATGGCGTGATGGGTGGTCCACCCCACCACCGGGGTCAGTATCACCCCGCGGTAGGTAAAGGGCCCGTAAGGGTTGTCGCCCGTGGCGTAGCATAGGCGGTGGGTGTCGCCGGTGGAGTAGGAAAAATAGTAGACCCCGTTGTATTTGTGCATCCACGGGGCTTCGAAGAACCGCCTGCCGTTGTTCCCGGCCGTAAGCGGCCGTCCCGCATCGTCGAGAATCACCACCGGGCGCGGCTCCTCCGCAAATTGCAGCATATTCTCTCCCAGCCGGGCTACACGGGCGGGCAGGGCCGGTTCGTGGTCCGCAGGCAGGGCGGGACATTCGAGCGCCTTGTTGTCGCGGTAACGCTGGAGTTGTCCGCCCCAGAGACCCCCGAAATAGATGTAGTACTCCCCGTCGTCGTCCTTCAGAACGGCGGGGTCGATGCTGTAACTTCCCCTCATTGGGTCCGGCTGCGGCACGAACGGACCCTCCGGGCTGTCGGATACGGCGACCCCGATACGGAATATATCGTTGCGGTCCTTTAGCGGGAAGTACATGTAATAACGGCCATCCTTCTCGGCCACGTCGCAGTCCCACAACTGCCGCCCCGCCCACGGGATATCGTCCACGGAGAGCACGACCCCGTGGTCGGTGACCGGGCCGTTCTCCACGTCGTCCGTCGAAAAGACGTGGTAGTCGCGCATGTCGAAGTGGTCGCCGTGGTCGTTCTCCGGGATGCCGCTCTCGCGGTCGTGAGACGGGTAGATATATAGTTTGCCGTCGAAGACGTGCACGGCCGGGTCGGCCATATAATCGCCCGGCACGAGGTATTTCGGTTCCTTCATCTCTTTCGATTTTTTAAGTTCATGGGGCCCTTTCCCCTATTTTTGCTCCTTCAGCCATCCAACGACCGGCTTGGGATTGTACTCGCGGTCGTAGAGAAGCGGATAGTCGGTGCGGCCGCGGACCGGGAAGTCATTCTTCCAGGAATCGCCGTCCGTAAGACCCCACACGGTGACCCGTTTGATGTTGTCGCCGTATTTGAGGAAAAGGCCGAAGAACGCCTCCATGCGCTCGTTCCACTCTGCGGCAACGGCGGCGGGAAGCCCGTCCGGATAGGGGTCGGAATCCTCCGTGTAACGGCTGGTGTCCGAGATATCCGCGCCACGGGTCAAAGTGGGAAGCGCGCTTATATCGAATTCGGTTATCATCACGTCAGTACCCGTACCGATGAAAGCCTGTATACTCTGCTCGAAGCTCTCCACGGAGGGAAAGTCCATCCCCAGGTGGCTCTGCATTCCTATCCCGTCGATACGGACGCCCTGCGATTTGAGGTTGTTTACAAGCCGGACTACACCCTCCCGTTTGCCCGGGTGAAACATCGAGTAGTCGTTGTAATAGAGCTCGGCGTCGGGGTCGGCCTCGTGGGCGAACTCAAACGCAAGGCGGATAAAGTCTTCGCCGATAATGCGGTAGAAGGGTGACTCGCGGAAATTCCCGTCCTCCATCACGGCCTCGTTTACCACGTCCCAGCCGTGGACGCGGCCCCGGTAGCGCCCGACCACCGTACTGATATGGTCACGCATCCGGTCTATTAAAACCTCGCGCGACACCTCGTTGCCCGCCGCGTCCACGGCGAACCAGTCTGGCATCTGGCTGTGCCAGATAAGCGTATGGCCTATGATGAACATTCCGTTCCGCTCCCCGAAATCGACGAACGCGTCGGCGAGTGTAAAGTCGAATTCTCCTTCACGGGGCTGGATCTCTTCGCTCTTCATACAGTTCTCCGCAACGACGGAGTTGAACTCCCGCCGTATAATATCCACTCCGAGCCGGTCTGCACCGGTAATCTGAGACTCGTTCATCGCCACCCCTATCAGGAACCGGTCGGCAAGGGCGTCCTTCAGCGACACGGACGGATTCCCGTTGGTGCTGTCCTGACATCCCGCGAGGGGAAACAGAGCCGTTATTGCGAAAATGGTAAGTAAAGTCCGTTTCATTTTTCGTACAAGTAAGTCGGTTAAGCGGTCTCCTCACGCCGGGCGCGCAGTTCGGCCTGCATCCGTTCGTTCGTCCGTTTGCTAATCGGGTAGAAAGCCAGTGCGGCGACACCGACCATAAACGTTGCCGCCGGGATAAAGCTGGCCGTGAGTTTGATTCCCTTCATCGCCGATTCCATCTGCTCCACGTTCGGCACGAACCCCCACAGGTCGATTATTCCCCCGCAGATGGCTCCGCCCAGCCCCAGCCCGGCTTTCAGCGCAAAAACTATCCCGGCGAAGACGAACCCGGTAGCCCGGCGGTTGTTTTTCCATTCGGAGTAGTCGGCAACGTCGCCCATCATGGCCCACAGCAGGGGTATGGTGGGAGCGTAGCAAAGGCTCTTTGCAAGGTTGATAAGGAAGATGGAACCCACGGCGTCGGCCGGAGCGAAATAGAAAAGGGCCGTCGAGAATGCGGTCAGCGCCAGACAGACCAGAAATACGTTGCGTTTGCCGAACATTCCGGCCAGCCATTGCGAGAGCAGCAGTACCCCTGCGAGCGTGACGAGCTGCCCGGTCATATTGAACAGGCTGAAACCTACGGCGAATACGTTGCTCAGATCCTCCTTGGCAATCAGCCCGAAGGCGTCGAGCACCCGGTGGCCGAAACCGTACGACTGCCCGGCCATCTCCACCAGCCCGGCTTTTCGCAGGAAGGCGAACAGCGCGTCCTTGTCCACCACGTAATTGAAGTAGTAGGACATGCTGCTGCCCCACATGGCCAGCGTAGTGAACAGAAATAGCGTCAGTATGAACATCGATCTCCACGGCAGGTTGCCGAGAATATCCCGGAAGTCCTGCCGGACACTGGTCTTCTGCCCTTTGGGCGGCACAATCCTCTCTTTTGTCGAGAAGAAAGTTATGAACATAAGGATGGCCGCCACCACGGCGAACAGCGAGATAGTGATGAGCCAGCCCCGCTGGTCGCTGCCGTTCCCGAACTTGCTCACCAGCGGCAGGGTAAGCCCTTGCACGATAAACGTAGCCACGGTGGCCGTAACGA
Source organism: Rikenellaceae bacterium (assembly GCA_020859685.1). Classification (GTDB taxonomy): domain Bacteria; phylum Bacteroidota; class Bacteroidia; order Bacteroidales; family Rikenellaceae; genus WRDF01. The sequence continues at coordinate 80,478 of JAJBVT010000051.1, read as the reverse complement.
ACCTTATGGACGAGATGGAGGTTCGCTCCCTGATATCGCTCGTCATCACTCCGCCCAGCGAAGAATACGGGGTGTTGTTGAACGAATAGATCGACATAAGCAGAGTGTAGGTGATACCGGCATAGAGTATCTTCCCCCTCTCTCCGAGGTCGGGCGTGGTAAATGCAAGGATGAAGAATACCGAGAACGGGATGGCCGTCCAGATTATCCACGGGCGGTATTTTCCCCATTTGGAGTCGGTCCGGTCGGAAAGAATACCCACCACCGGGTCTACGAAGGCGTCGAAGAACCGGGCGAACAGCAGGATAAAGCCCGCAGCCGTGGCCTTTATACCGAATACGTCGGTATAGAAGAACAACTGGAACATCATCATCATCTGGAAAACGAGGTTGGCCGCCCCGTCCCCGAGGCTGTATCCCACCTTCTCCCGCATGGAGACTTTCTGGTTTGTCAGGTCAGTACTCATTTTTATGGTAGTTTATCTTATTTCGGCACGGAACGGGGAGGCGGGAATACCGCTCCGGTTGCGGAGGTTGGCTCCGGCTGGGTTGTTACCCCACGCGTAGCGAACCGCCACCGGGTCCGCGACCGCGTCGCTCCGGACCACCACACACCGGCCGTCCACCTCGGCCTCCGCCCAGTGGAACCGGCCGTCCGGTCCGGCCACGGCAAAGCCGCGCAGCGGGGCGGTTACTTCAAGGTCGTCCGTGCCTTCGCGGAACGATATCACAAGCCTGTCTCCGTCGGCCGCCAGCGATTCGAACTGCGGGCCGTCGGCCACGATATCCTCGCCGTAGGCGATGCGGCGGGCTTGGAGGACGAGCCTTCCGGCGATTGTCTTTTTATCGAGCGGGTGGATGTCGTTCCATTCACCCGCGTCTATCGCCACGGCAAGGCCTACGTCAGGGACGTCCTGCGAGACGCGGAGCTGTGTCTCCCTCATAAACGCCCAGCCCCCGTGGCCGGGCCACAGTTCCTCCTGCATAAAGTTGGGCAGTTGTACGACTAGCACCGGCAAACCGGCATCCCCGGCGTCCCGTCGGTATTGGGCTATAAGGGTCTTCAGTAATTCGTAATACTCCACGGGCCGCCCGGAATTGGTCTCGCCCTGGTACCATACCACACCCCTTGCCGTGTAACCCGCCAGCGGTGCCACCATGCCGTTATATAACGTTGTGGGCTTCTGCGAGAACGACAACCCTAGCGGCATCGCGGGCATCGGCGCCCCAACCGACGCCTGCCACCGGCCGTCCAGCGGTATTTCTTCTCCCGTGGAGAATAAAAGTTTGTAAGGCTTGTCGGGCACGAAATGGGCGTTACCGTGCGGTGCGACAACCCGCACCGTTACGAGGTTCTCCCCGGCCGTGAGCAGCCCGGCGGGGACGGTATAGATACGCGGGGGGTATTCGTAACCGGTCTGCCCTACCTGACGGCCGTTGACGTAGGTCCGGTCGGAGTGCATAATACATCCCAGCCGGAGCACGGCCTCCCGACCGGCAAGCGACTCCGGAACGACTATCTTTTTACGAAGCCAGAACGAACCCGGCACGGGTCCGTCGGGGCCGTCGGCCCAGGAACGGTCGAAAAGGTCGTAGGACCGCCAGCCGGAGTCGTCATACTCCGGGGAGTACCATTGCGGGCTCTCCGCCAGCCCCGCATCCTGCGCTTCGACCGTGCCGTACCACCGTGAATTCACGATGCCGGACAGTTCCCCGGCCTTCTCGGTAAAGAATTCGTCGGCCGAGAAGAGCAGGTCGTTGTATAGACGCGGGAACTCCTCGATGTTCTCCCCGTCGAGCCATGCCTCGATCGGCGAACCGCCGAGGCTGGCGTTGATAATCCCCACCGGCACCCCGGTGGTTTCGTACAGCTCCCGGGCGAAAAAATAGCAGAGGGCCGAGAACTCCATAACATTGTCACCGTCCAGCCGCTTCCATACGGCCGGGGCGATATCCTCGTGCGGGCCGTACATATCCGATACGGCCGGGACTTTAATATGCCTTATTGCCGGGTTTTCATACTCCGCTATCTCATGCGCGAACATATCCGTAACCCGGGAGACTGGCAGTTCCATATTCGACTGCCCCGAGCAGAACCAGACATCGCCCGCCAGCACGTCCTCCACCGTGAGGTCGTTCACCTTCAGAATGTAAGGCCCGCCTGCCGGGAGCGCGTCGAGCACCGCGTGCCATCGGCCGTCGCTGTCGGCCACCGTCGCCGCACTGATTCCGGCCACCGACACCCTGACCTCCTCGCCCGCATCGGCCCGGCCCCATACCGCCACCGGCCGCCCTTGCTGGAGAATCATCCCATCTGAAAAGATAACGGGCAGCCTTACCCCGGCCCCACCCGGCTGGGCGAGACCGCAGGTAAGGACAGCAACTAAAAAAACTAACCTGATGAAAAATCGACCGTTTATCATAATTTCTTTTTATTACTCTATGGCCATCGCCGGAGTCTCGGGCGGCCCTAAATAGGAGGGCTGCAACCCGCCCAGGTCAACGATTATTTTCTGAAGCACCAGACCCGCATCGAGGGGACGAAACCGGAGGGTGTGCCGCCCGGCATCGAGGCTGTGATAGGTGGAGGTGCTGTTAACGGACCGGGCCTGCCACTGCTCCATCTGCCGGATATCGTACTCGCCGTTGATATTCACCACCTGCTCCGGACCCCCGTCGAAAGATACGGCGTACCGCAGGCCGCGGTTGCCGTTGAAATTAAGCGTCGGGGAGCAGAGGACTATTACTTCGGCCCGTCCGCCGGTAGGGGTTTCGATATCGTATTCGATATAGGTACATTCGCCAGGAGGGACGGTCACCGGCACGGTAGTAAGCCCGGAGACGGTTTTACCGAGGTTGGCTATCTCAATCCAGCCTGTTCCCGCATGGTATGGGTTTCCGGCTGCGTGGCCGTGACCTTCTGAACCATGAGCATGGGCGCCGGACCGGTCGTTACGGGTACCGGATGATGTAATGTCTGAGCCTCCGGCCGGATTACCGGACAAATCGTGCCCGATTCCATTCTCCCCGGTACCGGGGTCACCGCCGTAAGGGGTATCTTCCGACATGCGTGAGTAACTACCGGCTTCCATCGAGATATAACCGGCTTCGCCGCCGAACACCTTTGCCGGACGGCCCCCGGGCGTCTCCACCGTCATCACCTCCGGCATTATATTTCGAGGCGGCTGCTGCCAGCCGGTGTAACCGATACGCACTTGGTCCATCATATGGTTCCACTTGCCGCCGCTCATCACATTGTTATAATGGTAGGTAAGAACGGAATCGCGCGCGAAGCACTCCGCGGCACGGGCGGCCCACAGGTTCGCCCCGGGGTCGCCCTTGGCGTATAGCTCCCGGTTCATCGCCACGGCAAAGTACATTTCGTAGAGGTTGGCGCTCGCCTGCGCGGGGTAGAGTACAAGCTGGTCGAACGCGTCGCGGTACTCCGCGGGCATTAGGTGGTAGAGCCGAAGGGCGTCCGTCGCCAGAGCCCGATAGTCGGCGGTCACCGTGGCGAACTCATTATAGTTATGGAGCGAATAGGTGTCCGGGTCGAGTAGCTCGGGCGTCACCCGGGCGTTATATTTCGAATAAGTGTCGATAATCCGTGCCGCTTCCCGTGCATAGTGGCCGCCGAACTGCTCGCGGCAAAATTCCACCGTGTGGTCGAACAGGCCGGTATGGTCGAACCGGTCCGGGTTCCACGCCATATCGAGAAAGAACTGTATGGGGTACTCCATCGGCTTGAGGTCGCCTACGTTCACCACCCATATTTTGCTGACTCCGTGGCGGTACGTAAGGTTCATCTGCTCCCATATCCGCTGCACCTGCCGGACATTGATCCATTTGTAGTTGCGCGGACCGCCAACATAGTCGAAATGGTAGTACATCCCGTAACCGCCGCCGCGGGGCGGGGCGGCGGGGTCGGGAAGTTTGCGGACGTTCCCCCAGTTGTCGTCGCACAACAGCAGGGTCACATCGTCCGGGACGCACATGCCGTTGTCGTAGTAGTCCTGCACCTCCTTGTAGAGCGCCCATACCTGCGGCGTCCTTTCGGGCGGCAGGTGGGTCACTTCTCCGATTATACGACGCTGGGCGGCCACTATCTCCTCAAGCAGAACAACGTTGCTCTCTTCGCTCATCGGTTCGTCGCCGTCGCCGCGCATGGCGAGAGTTACTATATCCCCCGTATGCTTCATGCGTTCGATTCCGGCCCGCCAGAACGCTTCCAGCGCAGGGCGGTTGGTCCGGAAATCCCACGGTCCGGTACCGTAGCGGCCCCACTCCTTGTGGGCGCGGGCCATCGGCTCGTGGTGCGACGTGCCCATCACAATACCCATCTGGTCGGCCAGCACGCTGTTGAGCGGGTCGTCGTCGTAAAACGCCGCATCCCACATCGCGGGCCAGAGAAAATTGGCCCGGAGCCGTTGCAGAAGCTCGAACACATGCAGGTAGAACCGGCTGTTGTACCCCCCGAAATTTTCGTTCACCCAACCCGTAAGGGCCGGGGCCTCGTCGTTCAGGAATATTCCGCGGTACTCAACCGCAGGCTCACCGGCGGTGTATTCGCCGTGGAGAAGGGTAAGCCATTCGCTCTGCCGGACGGGCACGTCGGCCCAGAAATGCCACGGCGATACCCCGGCCGCCCTCGATAGTTCGAAGATACCGTAAATCGTACCCCGCTTGTCGCTGCCTGCGATAATTACCCCCTCGTCCACCCCGGGAAAGGGGTCCGTGACGGTCTTTATGACGAATTTCTCCCGCTTACCCTCCAGCGCGGCCGCATCTATAAGCCCCTCGCCGGCCAGCCGCCCGATAAGAGGGCTGTCTCCGTATGTGCCTATATATATGGCCCTGCCTTCGGGGCGGCCGTGATAGTGCACCACTTCGGGCCTGGTACCGGTAACTCTGGCAAAGTCATCGGCAAGGGTATGGACAGCCCTTGTCACACCCGGGTCAGCATGCCGGTCCGTAACCAGCGGCAGAACCCGGCCGGGCACGGCTATCGCCACACCGCGGTCGGTCTCTCCGTAAACGACAGATCCGCCCGAAAGTCCCGCGTAGTCACCGGCTATACCGGTACCGCACGAATCGCCCCCGGCCCTACCGGTAGTTTGCCCCGCGGCCGGAAGGGCCGCAACCACTGCGGCAAGACATATCAGGCAGTATTTAATTACGGTATTCATTAAGGTAGGTTACGGGTTGCGGTTTCTTGCCGCAAAGATGTTTCTCTTTTTCCCGCATCGGACCCAATAATGTAACAAATGCTGTCGGTTTTAAAACATAGTGTTATAAATCCTCCCCGTCTGGCCACACAGACCCTCCGGAAGCGGTACGGGATAGCACAGGAGCCATATATGGCACGGCCAGACCCCGCCCCGGACGACCGCCTGCCGGGCGTCCCGTAGGCGGGAAATGTATCAAATCGGACAGGATTTGATACGGCGGTGCCACCGGCCCGCGGAAGTTCTTAATATCTTCGTAGGCGTTACCGGCCGGACGTGTTACCCTGTCTCCCGGCCCCATTTACCAGACTTAATCAAACCACGATAAAAGATGAAAAAAACAGGATTTATATCAGCAGGCTCCTGCCTTCTGCTGGGATACGCGCTGGCCTCCTGCGCAGTAAAGGCCGACGATGGCACGGCCCTTTTCACCTCGTTCACCTACGAGGGGCGGGATGCGGTGTATGAAGATAACCCGCTCGACGTGACCGATTTCTATAATCCCATCCTTCAGGGTTTCTACCCCGACCCGGCCATAACCCGCAAGGGTGAGGACTATTATATGGTTACCTCCACGTTCTCCTACTTCCCCGGGGTACCGCTGTTCCATTCGCGCGACCTTGTGAACTGGAAACAGATAGGGCACGTCCTCGACCGCCCGACACAGCTCAATATCACCGACGGAGTGGCGATGAGTTCCGGAATATTCGCCCCGGCCATTACCTACAACCCCCATAACAATACCTTTTATATGATAACCACGGCTGTGGGCGTACCGGGGGGCGGTAATTTCTACGTCACGGCCGCCGACCCTGCCGGGGACTGGAGCGACCCGGTACCCCTGCCGGAGGTGGGCGGTATAGACCCGTCGTTCTTTTTCGACGACGACGGGAAGGGTTACATCGTGCATAACGCGGAGCCCGACGGCGATCCGCTCTACGAGGGCCACCGCGCCGTACGGGTCTGGGAATTCGACGCCGGGACCGGTAAGGTCACGGGTGGAGGCCACATAATCATAAACGGCGGGGTAAATCTCGTCGACAAGCCCATATGGATCGAGGCGCCGCACCTCTACAAACGGCACGGCCGCTACTACCTGATGTGTGCCGAGGGGGGGACCAGCACATGGCATTCGGAGGTCGTGTTCAGTAGCGACAGTCCGCTGGGACCGTTTACTCCCGCCCCGGCCAACCCCATCCTCACCCAGCGGCACCTTACCCCGGGCAGCCGCGATTACGAGGTCACCTCGGCCGGACATGCAGATATCGTCTCCACGCCCGCAGGCGACCATTACGGGGTGTTTCTTGCCGTGCGCCCCTATGAGGGCAACAAGTACAACACCGGACGGGAGACCTTTATCCTGCCGGTGGACTGGAGCGGCGAATTTCCCGTATTCGAAGGCGGACTGGAGCCACAGACCCTGAAACTGCCGCTTCCGGCCGGGGTGGAGAACCGAACGGGACGGGACGGGTATCTGCCCAACGGCAATTTCACCTATACCGAGCGGTTCGACTCCCCGCAGATAGACCAGCGGTGGATTATGATACGTACCCCGCAGGAGGATTTTTACACTACCGGCCGGGGACTCGCTCTCCGTCCCCGCCCCGTAAGCATAAAGGAGCGCCGTAACCCTTCGTTCGTTGGTTACCGCCAGCAGCATATGACATTTACGGCCGAGACCACACTCCGGTACGACCCCATGGGTCCGGACGATTTGGCGGGAATGGTTTGTTTCCAGAACGAAGCGTTTAACTTTGTGCTTGGCATCACGTTGATGGACGGCCGAAAATGCGTCGTGCTCGAACAGACCGAGCGCGGCGAGTCGCAACTCCTCGCCACGGCGGCGATAAATGACACAGGCGCCCCGGTAACGTTATGCATCGAGGGAGACGGACGGGATTACTCGTTCGGCTTCTCCACCGGCGGGGAAACCGAGTGGCTGGCGCGCGGCGTGGACGCCTCGATACTCTCAACTCAGGTGGCTGCCGGATTCGTGGGTAACGTCATAGGGTTGTACGCAACCGGCGCCAAGGACCTGAAATACGAACCGCAATAAATACCGATTATGAAAAAACTACTGACTGCACTTCTGACCGCCCTCTTCTGGCTCCCGGCCCTTGCGGGCGGTCATGGCCTGCCGCGAATCCATGAAAATTTCGACTTCGACTGGCGCTTCCGTCTCGGCGAGCTGCCGGGAGCCGATGCCCCTGCACTGGACGACGGCGAGTGGCGTACGCTCCACCTGCCGCACGATTTCAGCATCGAACAACCTTTCGAACAGCAGATGGGCGGCTCGATGGGGTACCTGCCGGGCGGCGTGGGATGGTACCGCAAGTCGTTCGACGTTCCGGCCGACTACCGGGGCCGGAAGATAAGCATCCTGTTCGACGGGGTCTACCACCGGAGCGACGTTTACGTAAACGGCCGACATATAGGATTCTACCCATACGGTTACATCGGTTTCGAATATGACCTGTCGCCCTACCTCAACTACGGCGGCGGGAACGTCATAGCCGTACGGGTGGACCATTCCGACGCGGCGAGTTCGAGATGGTATTCCGGTTCCGGCATCTATCGCAGCGTATGGCTGACGGTGACCGACCCCGTGCGCGTACAGACCTGGGGCACCTACATCACTACCCCGGAGGTCTCGATGGAGATGGCGACGGTAAATATCGTGACCACCCTCGAAAACAACGGTAACGGCAGGAAGAATGTAACACTCGAGAATATCATCCTGAATCATAACGGCGAGAGGATAAACAGCTCCTCGGTGGCCGTCTCCCTTCCGAAAGGCAGTAACACCGACGTGGAGCAGCGGCTAGCGATCCCCGACCCCATCCTGTGGGACCTCGATAACCCGTACCGCTACACGATGCGGACACTCGTGGTGTCGGACGGCGAAGTGGTGGACAGCTACGAATCGCCGTTCGGGGTGAGGTGGTTCGAGTTCGACCCGGACCGGGGGTTCTTCCTGAACGGGCGGCACATAAAGATGAAAGGGATGAACCTACATGAAGACGCCGGGGCACTCGGGGTCGCCGTGCCTTACCGCGCGAACGAGCGGAAAATGCAGATATTGAAAGAGTTCGGCTGCAATGCTATCCGGTTCAGCCATAACCCGCCCTCGCCGGATATGCTGGAGTTGTGCGACCGGCTCGGATTTCTGGCAATCGACGAAGCGTTCGACAAATGGAAGAGCGGTTATTACTCGGAGTATTACGACCGGTGGTGGCAGACCGACCTCGGCTCCATGATAAGGCGCGACCGCAACCATCCGTGCATAGTACTGTGGAGTATCGGCAACGAGACGGTGGAACAGAACGATACGGGCGGCGAGGGCACGCGGATGGCTGAAACGATGCGCGATTTCGTGCACGGGCTGGAACCCACCAGACCCGTTATGGCGGCTATCGCATCGGCCAACGTCGCGCAGATGCCCTATCTGAAGAACGGTTTCGCCGAATCGCTGGACGTGGTGGGTTTCAACTATATGGAGCCGTGGCTGGACAGGATACACGAGGAGAATCCCGACTGGGTTATATTCGGTTCGGAAGTGATGCCGTTCTATTACGGCCGCGACGACTCGGTGCGGGATTACTTCCCGTACAACCCGTGGAACGACTACGCCCGGAAAGATTACCTGTTCGGCTACTTTATCTGGGCCGGTGTGGATTATATAGGCGAGAGTTCGGGCTGGCCCAGCAAGGGATGGCCCACCGGCCCGTTCGCAACCACTATGCGCGAAAAGCCCCGCGCGGCCTACCTGCGCTCGGAGTGGAACGATGCGCCAATGGTACGAATTACGGTGGCCGACCAGTCGCTGCCCATCGACCCGGGTAAGGACCATTGGAGCTGGCCCCATCTGGCAGACCACTGGACATTCCCGCAATATACCGGGCATATCATACAGGTGCAGACCATCACCAACTGTGAGGAGGTTGAGTTGAACGTGGGAGGAATCTGGACCGGACGGAGGCGGACGGAAGACTATGCCAATAATACCATAGTCTGGTACGTCCCCTACCCCCACGACTGGCAGGACGGGAGGATAACGGCCCGTGGGTTCATAGCAGGCCGGGAAGTCGCATCGTATGAGTTATGCAGGGCCGGGGATGCGGTCCGGATGGATATCGTTCCGGACCGGAGTGAAATCAGGGCCGACGGTAAGGACCTCGTCTACATAAACGTCGAGCTGAAGGACAATGCCGGTGTCGTGGTTCCCGTACAGGACCGAACCGTCCATTTCGAGATGTCGGGACCGGGCCGCATCATGGGAGTGGACAGCGGCGACCTGCGCAGCTGCGAGTCATACAAGGGTGACAGCCACACGACCTATTTCGGATTTGTGCAGGCAATTGTCCAGTCCGAGCGCGAAGCGGGCGAGATAACGGTAACCGTGCGCGCCGACGGCCTGCCGGATAATTCGGTAAGGATTACTTCCCGGTAGGGGCGTTTCTTTCCGAAACCGATTTGAACAAAGACCACGGCCCTCAGGCGGCTCGTGGTCTTTATTTATATGAATAAAAATTGCAGATTTAGAGATTCTTCGCTGCGCTCAGAATGACATAGTATTGAAGAATTATCTCTCCTCAAAGAAACGCCGTAACCCTACGTAGGACCTCCCGTTGAAATATAATAGGAAGATTACTCTTTTCGTTCGGAATGATATTCTTATTGTCGACTCCCTGAACATATAATACCCTGAACACAAAAGTTTGCAATGCGGAGTGCGGGGATGGCAGGCCGATGAAAACTAATAGGGTAGAAAGATTCTTTGCTGCGCTCAGAATGACACAGTATTGTAAATTATCTCATATCGAGAGGCGCCTCGCTTTCGCTCGGAAATTACATTATCTATCTTTATTCGGTTTGCTATCGGTCGTAAATGAAATTGAGACATCCGGCCAACACCTGAAAGCCTTAACCTTTCCGATACAACCCCTGCAAAAACAGAAGACGCGACCAAACGACCGCGCCTTCCCCTGTCGACAAAACTTCTTACCTAACCTGTCTTTCTATTCTTCGTCCGCCGCCCGTGTCTCCACGAGGTCGGTGTAGGACTGGAGTTTCTTGTAGAAGGCATCATAAGATGCTTTGGGCTCGCCGTCAGCATCGAACAGCAGCGGCCACTGCTCCACACCGTTACTTGTAAGCCAGCTCACGTCGTCCTTTACACCCCAGATAGTGATACCGGCACGCTGGGCCGCGGGCACATGGGTGAAATATGACTCGACCACATAAGCGTACATCTCGGCCTGCGCCTGCGCGAGCTCTTCGGTAAGCTCCGTATACTCGCCATCGTTATTTACGGAGATATCCAGCTCCGACACACGCACCAGTTTACCCGTTGCGGCCATCTGCTGGAACATATCGTCGATGTTCGATTTCTCGGTGGTGAGGCTCATGTGCATCTGCGTACCCACTCCATCGATATAATCCGCGTTGGCGGCGAAATTGCAAAGGTTCGGCAACTTGTTCGGGTTCCATTTGGCTTCGAGGTTGTAATCGTTCACGAAAAGGATCGCGTCGGGCTTGACGGCCTTGGCATAGCGGCAAACCTTCTCGGCGAACTTCTCACCGCCGCCCAGATAATCTCCCCAATAGAACAGGCCGCTCTCCAGCGCGCCGTAATTGGTGCGGAATACCTGACTCGCGTCGTCGGAGAATATCTCGTTTAGGGCATCCCACGCGTAGACGTCGTCGCCGTAGCGTTCCATCATCGCGAACACCCACTCTTTTAGCGCGTAGTCGATACGGTCCTGTGCCGACTCGGTATGGGTCGAGGTCGGGTCGTCTTCGCTGCCGCTGCCCGTGTCGGCCAATACAACCGAAAGGTCGTCGAAGTAGATTAGTTCCACATCCGAATAACCGCACCGGAATACGAGCCTGGCGGTTACAGCGTCCGGTGGAGCGGTAAACTGCCAAGTGAGTTCGGCCCACTGGTCTTTCCCCGCATACGATTTGGTGCCCGATTGCGAATAGTCGACATTTTCGATGCCGTCGCTGTCATAATAGCTGATTGCCAGTGTGGTATACTGGTCATCCAACGGGGAGTAGGCCCAGATAGATATATCCACCGTGCCGTCTGCATTCACGCTGAACTCCGGGCTAATAGCCTGTAACTGCCAGTCGGTCGAGATGACATCGTAGTTGTTGATTTTAAGGGAATAGCTTCCGGAACGGGCATAATCGGACGATTGAGACTGGTACTCACCTCCGTTCCAGTTCCTCCACCCGGGGAAAAAGCCGTCCTGAACCGTTTCGAAATCTTCCGTCAGCACTTCGGTGGGACCGGTGCTACCGCCGCCGGTTCCGGCCGGAGTGGTGTAGACGCGGATGTTATCTATGAAATAAGTGTTGGCATCCCGGCCCACATCGAGGCATACGGCATAGTCGGTCGGATCGCTTACGGTTATCTCCTGCGTTACCCTTTGCCATTGGGTGGTAACATCTTTGTTGGATAAATATTGTAGGTCGGAAGTCGAGACCCTCATTTCCGAACCGTTTTCGGCCGCTTTAATCCAGAAAGCAACCGTAATATTTTCACCGGCCGTAACATTCGGTACGGGTACCTGGAGAGAAGTGCGCCAGAAGTCGGCGTTATCGACGGTGTTTACCACTTTAAGGGAGTAGTCGCCCACGAACACCTCCGTCGGGTCGGTCGTTACGCTTACCGTGGCTTCGCCCGTCCAGCTTCCGCTGTTCGACAGGGGTTGACCGTCCTCGAAATCGACGAAAACCTTCTCATTGTCGTACGACTCCGTGGCGCCGTTTACCAGATTTATATAGTACGACGACTGCTGGGAGTGCCAGCCGAGGGTGTGGCCGAAGATAGCGATATCGTTCGCCTTGAGCTGGGCCACCATTGCGTCGGCGGTCGCAAAGTTCATCGTGCCGTTGGACGAGACTATCGAAGCGTTCTTCATCTCGTTACCGAACGTCACGTTGTCGAACTCCCGGTGGACAATTTCAGAGATGGTAGCGTTGTTGTACTCCGAGTTGGTAACCCCGGCCCCAATACGTGTACCGGCCGCAGCGGCAAGTTCTTTCAGGGTATATGTATACTCGCCGTTACCTCCGTACCCGGGTTCCTCTTCGTCCCCGCTGCCGTTGGGATTGTCGTACGCGGGCGGGTCGAAGGTCTGAAAATCGTCCGTGGTACACGACTGGAACGAGAGCGGTACCACCAGCGCTGCCGCCAGCAATAGCAAAGTAAATTTTCTCATAAGATCATTGTTCGGTTAATATTTATTTTAAGGTAGTCGTAGTCAGCCGGGCCTTTACGGAGATGCCCCGAACAAAGGTATTTACCCCGGTATCCGCACCTTATCACGCATGTATCGTAATGTGTCCGTTTTGAAACACGGTTTGCAATCCGGTTAAATAACCTGTCGGAAATGAAACATCATACCCGTGGGGCGGCGTATTAACAAGGAGTATTGTCGTTTGGCCTTACCGCATATACCGACCTGCCCTGCTTACCGCCGAAGAACGGGGAGGCACGCTGATTCCCTTACCGGTCCGGTAATAATGCAGTGGGGGTAAATTACAGTTGCACCCGGACCGAGACGATGCTCTCCTTTTTCAGCTCGAGGGAGAGGGTCATTTTATCGTCGCTTAGCGAGGGAGTTACCGACACCATATCGGACGAGGAGGTAGTCTCCACCGCGCTGACCGCTGAGGCGGCCGAAGGCAGCAGGATATCCACGGGAACACCGCTGGATGTGTCGAGGTTCACCGCCACGAAGGTTATATCCCCGTCGCCGATATAGGCCGTCATGAGGACTCTCCTGCCGGTATCGTAATCGACGGTCACCCTGTCGCGCCCCGTGGCGTACTGCGCGTAGTGCGACAGCACGTATCCACGTTTCGTAACTTCGCCCGTACCTACCGGCGATTCGGGCTGCGAGTCGCCTATCATGCTGTAATACCGTTTGAGGTACCACCAGATGTAGGTGTTGAAATTGGCCTCCATGCAGTCGTGAATATTCTGCGCCAGAAGCGATATGGAGGTATCGTAGTCCCATCCGTCCGACTCCTCGTTCATCAGGTATTCGGTCATCCAGACCTCCTTGCCCTTCTCCCGGGCCAGCGGATAGTCGCGGATTCCGGCAAGCGGCGAGCTCTGCGTACCGAACCACTCGTGGCCATAGATATGCGCACCCACAATGTCGAAATTGGCATCGGTGACTGCGTTGTTTAGCAGGCGGTTGGTATAATCCTGATTGAAGCAGAACGACTCGGCGGCCATCACTTTAACGTCCCCGAGCGAGCGGCCGTAATCGCGGACGAAATTGTATATCTGGTCGATGGTCCAGTTGGTAAACTCCATATCCGGCTCGTTCTGGATAGACATAACGTCTATCGTGACGCCGTTGGCGGCCATATATTCGGTATAATCCTTCAGGTGTTTTGCGTATGCCGCATAGTTGGCCTCGGGAAGGTAACTGGTGGAACCACGTACACCCTCTTCAAGCTCCGCAGGCGGATACCACGGCGATGCCAGAAGCAGGGCTCCGTAAGACTGTGCGCGCCGCGCCGTCTCGATATCGTCCCCCCACCGGTTCCGGTCATCATAGACCATAAGGCGCAGGATATTGTATCCCAATCCTCCCGGGCCGTACATCAGATCTATTTCGTCCACGTCGATATAGTCGGCGGCCGCCACCCAGATAGTAGGGTTCAGCATCCCGCCGAAACCCACCACATGCTGGTTCACATCCCCTGTGTCGACCGTTACGGTCAGCGCGCCCCCGGCCGACTGGGTTACCGTTATCCGGTCGGTCCGGTCGGTGGTAAGGTTCGTGAGCAGGATATCCTGCGAGCGTGGCTGCTGGGTGCCGTTGGCGTCGGCGTAGACGGTAACCGTGTTTTCGCCCTGCCCGCCGGCGTTGCCGCCCACGGCGGTAGACAGCCCGGTCAGGAATCCTTCGCCGTCGATAGCCACCTGCCACGCGCAGCGATACCACTCGACGGTGAACGTAGCCTCGGTATCTTCCGCGCCGAGACTTATGGCATCGGTGGACGGAACGGCATATTTCGATGACCCGCCCTCGTCGTCGCTGCACGAGGCTGCAAGGAGGCAGAGGGCAATTACGGGAATAAATCGGGTAAGCAGGAATCTCATAGTTTCGTAGGTTTTGGTTAATCGGTTCGGGGCAAATGTATCCCGGCCCGGCGACAATAGCCGGGACTCTCGTAACCAATGCTGTCGATTTTGAAACATTCCGCCGTTTTTGGCCTTCCCGTGGTCCCGCAGGCCGTTATATTAAGTTGCAAAAATGTTAGATTTGCAGACAAGGGTGCCCCGGGTATACCCGCTTACTAACCTGAAAAAGACGCTTCCCATGAGATTTCGATTCGCCGGAATTGCCGCCATTGTTCTCTTCCTACTGTCCGCCCCGCAGGCTTTCCCGCAGAAAATAAGACTCTATAATTCCGAGCAGGGCCTGCCGAACAGCCAGATAAACGCCGTATACCAGGACGCGCGCGGGTATATATGGGTGTCTACCGAGAACGGGGTCGCATATTTCGACGGAATGCGGTTCACCTCGTTCTACCACGACCGCACCCGGGCCGGTTCACTCTCGGGCGGGAACGTCTCGGGAGTCTTCAACGACAGCCGCGGCACCTGCTGGGTGGGCACCTCAAACGGCCTTCAGCAGTTCGACCCGGCCCTGAATACTTTCCGGCAATTCGAATTTCCCGATATAGTTTCGGACCGGTGGAATTTTTTCGTAACCTCCATAGCCGAGAGTCCGGACGACCGATACATCGTCGTCTCCTGCTCCGGGCGGGGCCTGTTCGTGCTCGACACCGATACATACGAATACAACGCGGCCCTGACCGAGACCCTTAACGGCCTGTTTTCGACCTCCTATACCGGTAACCTCTATTTCGACCGGCAGGGGCGGCTCTGGGCCAGCCCCGAGCAGGGCGGCCTGATGGTGGTGGAGCCGGGCATGAACCGGCAGGTGACGGATATCTGGGAACCGTCGCTGGAGGAGATTCGCACCGAAATCGTGGTGTCGGCCATCGTGGCCGACGAGCCGAGCGGCAACCTGATAATAGGCACATTCAACCACGGCATACTGGTGTACGACAGTGCCACGGGCCGGATACGCCGCGCACACGGGGCATCGTCGGAAGGCATCTGGGTGCGGGCGCTCCGCACCTGCTCGATTGCCAATGCCTACGGCACCGGCCGGTGCGTCTGGGTGGGAACCGAGGACATGGGCCTTCGGCTGTTCAACGTCGGGAGCGAAGAGGTGGGCGAGACTCGCCTCACCCACTGCCCTATCGACATCGACCGGTGTAAAGCCCACTCCATAATCGAGGACAGCCAGGGGAACGTCTGGGTGGGAGTCTACCAGATGGGCCTGCTCGTTATACCGAAATCGAGTTACGGGTTCGACTATTTCGTCTTCAATGACCCGGCATCCGCCATGCCCGACCGGAATGTGGCCTGCGTCACCTCCGTGGTGCGCGACCGCGACGGTAACCTCTGGGCGGGGACCGACGGGGGCGGCCTGTTCCGTATCCGCCGCGACGGGCAGACCGAGAACTTTACCGCAGCCAACAGCCCCCTGCCCAATAACTCCATAATGTCTCTGGGCACCGACAGCCGGGGAACCCTCTGGATAAGCTCCTACATGGGCGGAATCACCACCTACACAGTCCGCGACGGATTCCGGAAGTTCTCATGCGAGGGGGACCTGCAAAAGGTGGTCTGCTTCGAGTACGATGGGCACAGGGACCTGATGTACGCCGGCACCTACGGAAATGGGGTCAGTGTAATCCATTGCTCCACGGGAGCGGTAGACAGGTTCCCGGACCGGACCATCGCCGGGTGGGTCAGCTCGCTTATGCTGGACGGCGAAGGACGCCTGTGGGTGGGCCGGGCCGACGGCACAAGGTGCTATGATCTGCAAACCCGCGAAGAGGTTCCGCTGAGTATCGGGGATATTGCATCGTTTTCGCGCATCTACTCTTTCTCCACCGGGGAAGACGGCAGGCTCTGGATAGGCACGGCGGAGGGACTCGTAGAGTACGACCCCGCCCGGAATACCCATCGCCACTACACCGTCGGCGACGGGCTGGCGGCCAATATGGTCTGCTCCATACTCCGGGGAGATGACGACAACCTCTGGATAAGCACCGCCAACGGCCTGTCGAGACTCGATACGGCGAGCGGCGAGTTCAAAAATTTCTACGCATACGACGGCCTTCAGGATAACGAATTTCGCTTCGGAGCAGCCTACGCCGACCCGGACGGACGGATGTTCTTCGGCGGCATCGGCGGCCTCAGCGCGTTCTACCCCGCGGCGGTCGACCAAAAGGAGCACCCGATGCCTAATATAAACTTCACCGGTTTCAGCGTATTCAACGAACCGGTGGAATACGACCCCGGTCTCGGCGGCGAGAATATCCTCGACAGGCACATTACCCAGGCCACACGGGCCACCCTTAAGAACAGCGACAACGTTTTCTCCATTGAGTTTACCGTCCTCGAATACACCAACCCCCAGAAGATAGTCTACGGCTATATGATGGAGGGTTTCGACACGGACTGGAACTACACTACGGCCGTCCACCGTCAGGCCACGTACACCAACCTGCCCCACGGGCGCTACCGGTTCCGGGTGCAGGCATTCTTCGAGGGTAACCAGCGGGAGGACGTGGTATACAACCAGCTCGAAATACTTATTCTGCCGCCGTTGTACAAGACATGGTGGGCCTACCTTGTGTACCTCGCTTTGGCCGGGGCGCTCGGGTGGATGGTGTACGATTTTATCCGCCGCCGCAGGCAGGGGGAGTTGGAGCGTGCCGAGCTTGAGAAGAAGGAGATGAAGCTGCGGATGTTCACCGACCTGTCGCACGAGATACGGACGCCCCTGACACTGGTAATGACCCCGCTCAAGAGGATTCGCGAGGCGGAGACCGACGGCCGCACCCGTGAGATTTACAACCTGATGTATCGCAACCTGCTGCGCATACTGCGTATTATCAACCAGTTGCTCGATATGCGCAAGATAGACAATAACCAGCTCCGGATGAAGTTCAACCGGACGGATATCGTCTTTTTCATCCGCGACATTATGCGGTCGTTCGACCATATGGCCATGCTGCACAATATAGATTTCCGGCTTATCGCCAACCATGAGTCGCTCGACGTGTGGGTGGACCAGGGTAATTTCGACAAGGTGTTATTCAATATCCTCTCGAACGCCTTCAAGTTCACACCGGACAACGGCAACGTGATAATCAGCCTCGTGATGTCGCCCAACGGACCCGAAAGCGGCATAACTCCGCGAGTGGACGAATACCTCGAACTGCGTGTGGAGAACTCGGGCGAAAATATCGAACCCGGCCAGCTCGGCAGGCTGTTCGACCGTTTTTTCCAACTCGAAAAGCATGCTGCAGGCGGTTCGGGTATCGGGTTGAACCTAGCTAAAATGATTGTCCGGCTTCACCACGGGACCATCCATGCCGAGAATATCGAGGGCGGAGTAGCCTTCATAATCCGTATACCGCTCGGTTACGACCACCTCTCGCCCGAGGAGATAGCGGCCGACGCCAAGCACAAGGACCTCTATTATACCGTCAGCCCCGGCACACGCAGCGACCAGGCTGAAGAATTGATGGAGCTGGCAGGTGACGACGAGTTGAAAACCAGCAAGAAAAAACGCAACCTGATTCTCGTCGACGACGACCCCGAACTGGGGAATTACCTCCGTATGGAACTTGCCGCACAATACAATATCCAGACCTGCAAGAACGGCCGCGAGGCATGGAAGATTATATCCACCTCGATACCCGACGCCGTAGTTACCGACCTTATGATGCCCGAGTGCGACGGATACGAGCTGTGCCGGAAGATAAAACAGAGCCCCGACACCAACCATATTCCGGTGATAATCCTCACCTCCATGACCGACGAGGAGACCGAACAGCGGTGTATGGACAGCGGGGCCGACCGCTACCTCAGGAAACCCATCAGCCTCGACCTGCTCAAAGGAGCCATTACTCAGGCCATAGCAACAAGGGATACGATGCGGAAAAAATTCGGAACCGAGATTAACCCCGGCTACGGGGAGGTGCAGATGAGTTCGCCCGACAGCCGTTTCATAACGCGCGTTATCGAGTCCATCCGCAAGAATATCGAAAATCCTGAGTTCAGCGTGGACGACCTAAGCCGCGACGTCGGGATAAGCCGAGTACACCTGAACCGTAAACTGAAGGAGAATATCAATATCTCGCCCAGCAACCTTATAAAATCGATACGGCTGAAACAGGCCGCCTACCTGCTGATAAACCACAAGGTTAACATCTCCGAAGTGGCCTATAAGGTGGGGTTCTCCACCCATTCCTACTTTTCGAACAGCTTTAAGGACTATTTCGGCATGGCCCCCAAAGAGTTCGTGATAAAATATATGGACACGGACGATAAGGAGGCCATGCGGCGGATGTTCGAGTAGGAGGTATAAGGGAAACAGAAGTATCGACATATAAACTCTTCATCCTGAGGGGATAGCACAGAAAGGAGATAGTTCCCATAAATTCTCTTCCGGGTGTCGAACGAGGAAATGAACCCCGAAGGGGGAGGCTCATTAGATCCTTCGTCTTCGTCTCCTCAGGATGACATTTAAATTAATAACATAAGTATTTCATATACTATCATCCTGATATTCATCACAAAGGCAAAATGACATACACCATTGTCCTATCTTCAATTTAATATGTCATCCTGAACGCATTGTGAAGGATCTCCATTGGAAAACTCATTATCTTATCTGGCCAAACACTCAGGATGACACTACATTATTGCCGGGCTGAGAATGGCATACATTGTTCGCTGTAGACCATAATGATATGTTGTCGCCCTGTTTATCAAATATGCGTACGTGTGCGCTGTACTACCTCAATTTGCCGAAGTTCATAAATTACCGTTTACCTCCCCTCCCCGGCAAAATAATGCCCGGCTTCCAAAGAAGCCGGGCATTATTAATAGCATTTAATTACGTAGATAGAAGCTATTCGTCCTCCGAATCGTCGGTTTCTATTTCCGGCGTTTCGTAGGGAACAATACGGAAGTTACTGAAGGACAACTGGAAGTTGTTAATGTCCGTAGATTCGTACGAGGTCCCGTATATATCGGTAAAGGTGTCGTTGTAGAACATGAACGAACCCTGTTCGCCGTCGATGAGCGCCTTCAATGAAGACAGCGTACTTGTAGCGCCGGAGAACGAACTGAGCGGGAACGAGATGGTCTGCCAACCCTCCATATCTATCGGCTGCACATCTCCGAGAACCGCCCAGGGAGCATAGTTGTAGATAGTTGCCGAAGTGCCGCCGCCCAGCGAGAACCGGAAGAATCCGGACTTCCACTGCATCGGGAAATAGAAGTCGATTTCCAGAGCCAGGTTGGTACAGCTCATATCGAGTGTCACCGCCCCTGCGGAGTTGGCTACCACATAGTCGATTGCAGGTGAGAAATAGAACCAGAAACCGCCTACCACCCCGTACTCCGCACGGAGCGTGGGCATTACGTACGGTACATTATTTTCCGCCGGAACCTGACGGTAAATATCCGGACTCTTGGTGTAGTCGCCCGTGGCGGGTATCGGATCGGTTTGGTTCACCGAGATATTCGAACCCCCGCCGTAAGCGCCGTTATCCCACGAAAAGTCGCTGACGAAGATACAGTTCTTCCGGTTCAGGTAGTTGCGTGAGTAGCCTGTCCCGTTTTCGCTTACCGCGGTCATGTAACCCGGGGTATCGACATTGGGAATAATGCAGGTCAGCTTCGTATAATCGGCATTTACGGTGAAGTTATCGGCCGTAACGGTATGTCCGCCCGGGAATGTGATGCTCTCCATTTCACGCAGGCTCGAACCGTAGATATCCACCTTATCCCCGGACCGGGGCATCGTATGGGATATTCCGGAAATCGAAGGCGCGGCGGCTTTAATCTGGAAGTCGTAGCTGTATTCGCCGTTGTCCGTCACTATACGGATTTTATTCCGGTCCGCCTCGTCGGCCTCGTTCCCGACCGGTGCGTCGGACGGAACGGACATTATAAGGTTCGTGTTCGTAACGTAATTCGGGTTCACCGTTACGGCCGTACCGTTGACATAGATCCCGCGGGCGGCTTTGAAACCGTTGCCTTCGAGCCGCAGCAACGTACCGAGTCCGGCTTCGGTAACGGGTGTAGTATTACCGACATAATTCTGGCCGTAGAGGTAGACCGCGCTGATGTACAGCCCGCCCTTGGTGTCGTCGTCGTCGCACGACTGCAACAGCCCGGCGCCTGCAAGCGCTGCCACCAGCAGGGCGAGCGTTATTATTTTATTCACTGTTTTCATATCGTCTTAGAGTAATAAGGCGTTTTCAAAATCGAACGGTACGGGGTCTTCCCTGAGCAGCAGGTTGTAGATAAGTTCCGACTCGGGATACGGCAGGGTAAGGCGATCGGGGGTAGCCTCGTTGGCGGGCTGACCGTCCAGTACGTCGCGCCACATAAATCCGGTGGGGGCATCGCCCGACATGTAGTAGTAGTACTCAGAGCGGTGCTGCTCGTTGTTCATATAGTTGAGCGCGGCCTGCTGGTCCCAGTAAGCCCAGCGCAGGAGGTCGAACCAGTACTGTCCCTCCAGACCGAATTCCACGCGGCGTTCTTCGCGGATATCCTTCATCGTAATCTCGTCGATAGGGTCTATACCGGCGCGAGAGCGTACGAGGTTGAAATAGTTCAGGGCCTCGGGGTCGGTGGTGGAAGACGAAGTCCCCAGAATTGCCTCGGCATACAACAGGTATACTTCTGCAAGGCGCAGCATGGGTATCATCAGACCCGAGTTTTCGGCCAGGGCAAGTCCGTCGGTGTCGGACTTACTGCCCACAATCTGTTTCTTGGGGTTGCAGTAGGTCATATCGGACACCACCCAGCGCCCCTCTTCGGTATGGGTACCAAGATAGTCGTACACCGCACCGTTGTAGAAGAACGTCCCCTTTCGGCGCGAAGTCTCGCCGCGGTTGTGCATCAACTCGATAAGTTCGCCCGATACGTAAGTGTAACCGCCGTAGATAGTAAGGCCGTCAACCAGCTCGCTCGAGTAGCAGAACCACTGCTGCATCCTGTTGCCGGTGCCGTATGTGGACGAACCGGCTATTACCTGTATAGAGAACAGCGATTCGGAATTATTGTTATTCTGGATACGGAACAGCTCCTCGTAATCGCTCATCAGCGAGTAGTTGGTACCCTCCTCGACCACCTCCTTTGCCGCAAGGCGGGCCTTCTCGTAATATTCCGCCGCCGAAGCGGGCCATCTGTCGGAGAAGTTATTTCCGCGGGCGTAGCAAGCCGCCGTGATATACAGGCGGGAGAGCAGGCCGAGTGCGCTGTAACGCGTTACGCGACCGGTAGCATCGTTCTTGGGCAGCCATTCGGCGGCATACTCGAGGTCCATGATGGCGTATTGCAGAATATCTTCGAACGGGTTTGTGGGCACCTGAAAATCGAGCGCCGTAGCTGCCGGGTCCTCGATTATAGGTACGTTACCCCATATCGAACCGAGGTACCAGTAGGCCAGCCCCCTCATAAACCGGGCCTCGCCCTTGCAGGCGTTCACGCTGGCTTCCGATACTCCGTATTCGAGAGCCTTGTCTATGTTCTGGAGGATATAGTCGGCCTGGGTTACCACGATATAGAACGAATACCATGCGTTGGAGAGGGTCGCCGTTAGCGAGGTTTCGGTAAACCTTGCGAACGACTCGTCCGAACTGTACGGCGAGAAGAGGTTATTTCCGCGGCCGTCGCCCAGCAGGATGTAGAAGCGGCTGGAGAACTCGTACCATGCGGCCTGATAGAGTGCCGCGGTTGCCGCCCGGCACTCCTCGTACGAGGTGTAATAGTTGTCGAGGGTGAGCTGCTGTTTGGACTGGATGTCGAGATAATCCTCGCACGAGGTCCCCAGCGCCATCACCACCGACAGACAGACTGTATATAAAAACTTTTTCATAACGGTTTTTGTTTTAGAATCCTATTTGAACACCGAAGGTAAAAGTGCGCGGCGACGGGTAACGTCCCGTATCGACACCGTTCAGCAGGGGGTTCTGTCCCCAGTTCGAATACTGGTTACGGGCCATCCCCACTTCGGGGTCATAACCGGTATATTTCGAGAAGGTGAACAGGTTGTTCATATTGATGTATACCCGGAGGCTCTCCATTCCTATTTTACCGATATACTTCTTCGGGATATTGTAGGCCAGCGAGACGCTCTGGATGCGGAGGTAGGAGCCGTCCTCGATATAACGCGACGATATCCTGTTGGCGTTGGAGTTGGCGTCGTCGGTGGACATACGGGAAATATTCTTGTCGCCGCTGGCTACGTAGACATTCCAGATATCGCTCGAGGAACCGTTCTCGTCTATCAACGCCAGCCGCGCGTACTGCGTACCGGCCCGGCGTGTGATGTTTTCGGTATTGTTCGGGTTGTCGATGGAGATTCCGAGGAAGTTCATCACCTTGTTACCGTAGGAGAAGGTCAGGTAGACGTTCAGGTCGAAATTCTTCCATGTGAAGGTGTTCCCGAAACCGCCCGTGAATTTGGGCAGCGGACTGCCGAGGTATTGGCGGTCTTCTTCGGTTATCACACCGTCGCCGTTGTAGTCTTCATAGATATAGTCGCCAATCCAGACGCCGTTCTCGGCCACGTTCACACCTTCGGGAAGGGCTATCTTGATATTCCCGTTCGAGTCGTAGATATCGCTGGCGCTGTTGATGCGGCCGATTATTTTGTAACCCCAGAATTCGCCGACGCTGCGACCCTCCTCGGTGCGGGTCACTACATAGTCCGTACCGCCCACCTGATAGGTGGTGTTTATGTAGGATTGTTCGGCATTCAGTTTGATTACCTTATTTCTATTCATTGTAAACACGAAATTGGAGCGCCATTCGAAGTCGTTACGCGTTATGTTTACCGTGTTTATCGACAACTCCACCCCTTTGTTGGACATGGAACCCACGTTGCCCCACGGTGCGGAGGCGCCGTTGGTCCCCAGCGTACCGGTAATGCCGGGAAGCGTAAGGGCCAGCAGCAGGTCGTCCGTACGGTTATAGTAGACGTCCGCCGTCAGTTCGATACGGTTTTTCCAAAGGCCCAGGTCGTAACCGATGTTATACGAAGTGGTCGTTTCCCACGTCACCTCGGGGTTGGGGATATTCGCCGTCAGGTGACCGGTACCGAACACGGTCGGGATGTTGGAGAGCATCCCGGCGTAGGCGAACGAGGTAATGTTTGAGTTACCCACCTGCCCGTAACCCAGCCGGAGTTTCATGTTGGTTAGCAGTTCGAAATCCTTGAGGAACGCCTCGTTGGACATCCTCCACGCCACCGAAACCGAGGGGAAGTTACCCCACTTGTAACCTTTTGCAAAATTCGAAGAACCGTCGCGGCGGATGGTGGCGGTCAGCAGGTAGCGGTCGTCGTAAGAATAGAACAGACGGCCGAACACCGACACGTAACGGGTCCGGCCCGTGTAACCTTCGTTGGTTGCGGTGGCCGCATCGCCAGCGCTCAGATCAGTCAGCTGGTTGCTGCCGTCCAGACGCTTGCCCATCAGGTAGTTGTTGGTGCTCTCGGTGACCTCCTGCCCTACCATGAGGTTACCCGTGTGGCGCTCGATAGTTTTACGGAAAGTAGCCGTATTGTTCCATTTATAGAAGGTACTCTGCGACTGTGTTTTCTGGTTTTGTATCTCGGAATTGGTCACCCGCCCCACCTCATAGGTCGGTACGAAATAGTTCGTACTGGTCTGGCCGAGGTCGATACCGAATTCGCTGCGGAGCGCCAGCCAGTCCACAGGGGTGATATCGAGGTAGATATTTCCGCGGGTGTTGCGCTTCTTGTTGTTGTTTGTAAGTAGGTTGGCGAGCGCCAGCGGGTTGGCGTAGCTGTCGGTGGAATCCTCCGGACCCCCGTAGGTTCCGTCGAGGTTCTTGGCTGGAACCGAGGGCGCCTGTTTCACGGCGCTGCTTATCAGCCCCCATTCCGCAATGGTTATCTCCTGCTTGGTCTGGGTGAGGGTGAGTGTTCCGCCGAACCGGAGCCACGGCTTTATTTTGGAATCGAGCCCCACGGTCATAGTCATACGTTCGAAACCCGAACCGGCCGCCACACCGTCCTGGTCGAGGTAGTTACCGGATATTTTATAGGTGTTGGTCTCTGTACCGCCAGATACGGAGAAGTTGTAGTTCTGCTGGGCGGCGGTGCGGAATATCTCCTTCTGCCAGTTGGTGCCATTGGAGAGCAGGTTCGGGTCCGCATAGTTATTATTCAACTCCCATCCTTTGAGGGCCTGGTACTCGTTATGGTGCTGTGCGTATTCGTGCAGGTCCATCATATCGAGATATTTGGGTAAGGTCTGTATCCCGTACTGCGCTTCGAAACTCACGCGCGGCTGGCCCGCCCGTCCGCTCTTGGTGGTAATAATGATAACCCCGTTGGCACCCTGCGCACCGTAAATAGCGGTGGCCGAAGCGTCCTTCAGAATCTCCATCGATTCGATGTCCGACGGGTTGATACCCGATATCGCGTTGTCGGTATATGTTCCCGTACCGGCGCTGATGGTCACACCGTCTATAATATAGATAGGTTCGTTGGTGGAGTTGATGGACTTTATACCACGAATCTGAATCGAGGTACCGCCGCCCGGCATACCGGTATTGGTGGTCATCTGCACCCCTGCGGCACGCCCTTGGAGAGCCTGGTCGAGCGACACGGCCCCGGAACGGGCAATCGATTCGGAAGTTACCGACGCCACGGCACCCGTAAGGTCCGATTTACGCATGCTTCCGTAACCGATAGCCACCACGGGGTCTATCATCAGGCCGTCTTCCTCAAGCACCACGTCTATGCGGTCCCTGCTGCCCACGGTTTCCGTAACCTTCTTCATCCCGAGGAACGAGAACTCGAGCACGTCGCCGGAAGAGGCGGAAATCGCGTAATTACCCTGCCCATCCGCTGTTACACCCGTTCCGGCACCCTGAATAAGGACCGTGGTACCCGGTACGGGATTGCCCTGTTCGTCCACCACGCGGCCCGTCACGGTACGCCGGTTCTGCTGGGCCTCCCGCACGGCCTCGGCCGAGTTGTCCGGGGCGTGTTCCGCCTTCAGTGGCAGGCCGCTCCCGGCAGCAAGCATGAAAGCCGTCGCCAACAGGAGCCTGCCTACCACGCGGGTAGCCTTCCTGTCACACACCATTAGTGTAGAATCTTTCATAAGTAGTATTTTGGTTAGTTAATAGAATATCCGTCAGGTTAGCCCCGGGGTCGGCCGGGTGGATTTCCAATCGTTACAAAAGTCCTTAAATAAATCGGGAGGGTTCTTTAACAATGAAACAAATGCTGTCGGTTTTAAAACATGGGCGCAAAAAGTTGCGGAACGGCCCGAAAATGTATTCCATACGGGTGTCCTGTCGGATATTAATACGCCGGGCGAGGTACCCCGGCGGCCGATGTTTCAAAAACGACAAAATTTGTATCCGAAATGAAGGACGGGGGTTATACGGCTTTTATCCGGGAGGTGAAGGCAGGAGAAAGACAGGAGGACGGGAGGTCTGTTAAGTTCAGTGGAACCTAGACGGGCTGTCGTCCGGAACAATCGCTCTCGACCGGAGATCTACTAATCCTAAAGGTATATTATTAGTTAATACCGATTCGGCGATACGGTATTGGTCGGAGTTTGTTACAATATCTCTTCCGGCACTCAAATAGGTCTGGCTTTAGTTATCAGGACCACGGCCTACGGTGCCGACGCCATTATAGTGGTATTTCAGTGCTCTGCCTTCTCTACTTCCGTCACAAACTGAACCTTGACAAAAAAAGTAACCTTTCCCATACAGGAACCTACGAACAGGCCCGAGGCCTTGCCTTGGAGAACATTTAATATAAAATTAAAGACCAACTAATATCGTAACGATAGGTTAAAACAGAGTTTAAGATTAGCTAATAATTATTGATTTCTTTTGCCGAATCAAAAATCCAACTCAAGATGAAGAAACTTCTACTATTGACGGCCATCCTTATGGCAGGCGGCACAATTCAGGCACAGGTAAGGAACCACGTAGCGATTCCCGACCTCGACGACTATTTAACGCTCAAATGCGACTTCCACATGCACTCGGTGTTCTCGGACGGGCTGGTATGGCCGACAGTCCGCGTGGACGAAGCCATCCGTGAAGGACTCGACGTTATAGCCATCACCGAACACATCGAGGTTCTCCGGCACAAAGACGACATCACGGCATCGCACAACCGCGCTTTCGATATCGCGGCCAAATATGCCAAAGGCACCGATATACTCGTACTCAAAGGCAGCGAAATAACGAAGGGAATGCCTCCGGGCCACTTCAACGCCATATTCCTCGACGACTGCGACGCACTCGAAACCCAGGACCCGATGGATGCGTTCGCCGCTACCGTGGAGCAGGGCGGCTTCATTTTCTGGAACCACCCCGGTTGGGACTCACAGCAGCCCGACACCACCCTCTGGATGCCGGAGCACACCGAAATATACGACCGCGGTTTCATGCAGGGCATCGAGGTTGTGAATTTCCACAGCTACTATCCCGAAGCGCATCAGTGGGCCATCGACCGGAACCTGACCATGTTCGGCAACTCCGACATACACCACCCCATGCAGACCGATTTCGATTTCGCACGGGGCGAACACCGACCGATGACCCTCGTATTCGCGACCGAAA
The DNA here is from genome assembly GCA_020859685.1 of Rikenellaceae bacterium. Taxonomy (GTDB): domain Bacteria; phylum Bacteroidota; class Bacteroidia; order Bacteroidales; family Rikenellaceae; genus WRDF01. The sequence goes on along the minus strand of JAJBVT010000051.1, from coordinate 53,488 downwards.
AGACCCCGGCCGCAATCCGAGAGGCACTCGACGAACGCCGCACCGCGGTCTGGTTCGAGGATAAACTTATCGGCCAGGAAGAGATACTGCGCGAGATATTCGAAAAATCGGTGGACACAATCAACGTCCGCAAAACCGCCACTCGTATCTATATCACCCTAAAGAACAATTCCGACTTACCATTCCACCTCGTAAAGAGGGAGCAGGGTAATCCGCTGGCCTATTTCCGCCAGTATACCATTCAGCCCCATCGCCAGCACGTCATTACCATAAAAAAGACTCAGGAGTCGACCAGCGGGCGCCTCAAATACGAGGTAACCAACCTACTGGTGGCTCCGGGCAAGGGTCTCTACTGCGAGACGGATATTTAAAGGTCGGGGGGGGGAAGCACGCAATCGGGGCCGTGGACCGGCCCGGTCTGCAGCCCTTTTTTTCCGGATAAATACGGTGTACGCCACCTTCGCGGCGGCGTCACGATAGCAAGCTAATTTTCATAACCATGAAGATCGGACGGCCATACTATTGCCTTTGCCGAAAGGTGTCCGGGACTTCCTAACAAATTGCTTTACAACAAACTAACTCACAAAATAAGGATGTTTCACAGACCCTACCCAAGATTTTTACTCCTTCTGACACTGCTTGCGGTCCTGATGGCTCCGGGTGTGTCCGCACAGGTGCGGACCGTCACCGGGGTGGTGGCCGAGGAAGAAGAGGAACCCCTGCCGGGGGTGGCGTTGTTCGTAAAAGGGACGACCCACGGCGTAGTTACGGACAGCAAAGGCCTGTTCCGGATATCCGCAAGCCCCGGCGACGTGCTGGTAACGCAGTGCCTCGGGTATATCGAAAAGGAGATAACCCTCGGAGAGGAGATGGCGCTGAACATTGTGCTCGTTCCCGAGAGCAGGCAAATCGACGCCGTGGTAGTGACGGCCCTCGGTATTACACGCGAACAGCGCTCCCTGGGTTACGCGGTAACGACCATTTCGTCCGACGACCTGGGCAATGCCGTGTCGGGCAACTGGCTTAACAATATGTCCGGCAAGGTAGCCGGGCTGAACTTCGACAACGCGGGTGCAGGTCCGGGTGGTTCGATTAGGGTGACCCTGCGCGGCGAGTCGTCGCTGTCGCACGACAACAACACCGCGCTGTTCGTGGTGGACGGTATCCCTATCAGCAGCGATATGACCAACTTCGGTGGCTCCTCCTACTCGGACCTCGACGCCCCCGTAGACTTCGGTAACGGCGCGAGCGACCTCAACCCGGACGATATCGAATCGGTGACCGTGCTCAAAGGCCCGTCCGCCACGGCCCTCTACGGCTCGCGCGCGGCCAACGGCGCCATAATTATCACCACTAAAAAGGGACGGGCGCAGCAGGGATTCGGGGTTACGGTATCCTCGTCCGTAACTTTCGAACAGGCCGGTTACTGGCCCGACTTCCAGAACGAGTACGGCGCGGGTAACGGCAATGCCTCCAACAGCCCAGCATCAAACGGTAAGGATGCCCGCCGCTATTACAGCTTCTGGGCAGTAGGCCCTACCCTCTCCGACGACGGGGAGAACTACCCGAGACTCCAGTCGCGTTACGCGTTCGGACCGCGCTACGAAGGACAGATGTTCTACACCTACGGCTCGTACGACTGGGACACGGACACCTTCACAAAACAGCCGTGGGAACCTATGGACTGGTATAAAGGCTTCTTCCGCACCGGTGTCACCTACACCAACAGCATATCGGTGGACGGCAACAACGGCAAAGGCACTTCGGTGAGGATTGCCGCTAAAGATATTCGCAATAAGTGGATCGTCCCCAACACGGGTTACGACGCCCAGAACTTCAGCCTCTCGTTAAACCACGAACTGAACAAGTGGATAAGGCTCGGGGCCAAAGTTACCTACTACCGCAAGAACTCGGACAACCTGCCCACCACCGGATACAGCCAGGCTTCGCCCCTGTACGCTCTGATGTGGACAGTAACCAGCGCGAGCACCCGGGAACTCTACGACGAGTGGGCCTCGGGGCGAATCCCTGAAATGATAGCTTCGGGCGACGGCGGCAAACTGATAAACAACGGTACCGGCTCCGCCCGCTCCGAGAACGCCTACTGGCTGGCCTACGAAAACCTCAATACGCTCAGCAGGGACAGGGTCTACGGAAACTTCTCCGTGACGGTCGATTTTACCGACCACCTGAGCCTGATGATGCGCACGGGTATGGATATGAACTACGACTTTGCCACACAGCAGAAGCCGCAGTACACCAACGGCTACAACGACGGGTTCTACCGTGAGCAGTCTACCACCAAGTTCGAAATGAACAACGACTTCCTGCTAAGCTATACCCGTGAATTCGGCCGTCTCTATTTCAACGCTTCGGCCGGGGGAAACAATATGGTGAACAACTACCGGTTCGAAAGCAAGACCGCCGAAAAACTCTCCACACCCAACATATTCCAGCTCCAGAACGCCGCGTCGGGACTTATCTTCCAGAACACCCGGCGTAACAAGTCCATAAACAGTTTCTACGGGCTGGTTTCGCTCGGGTGGCAGGACACCTACTACCTCGACATAACCGCAAGGAACGACTGGTCGAGTACGCTGCCCAAAGGCAACAACTCCTACTTTTACCCCTCGGTAAGCGCGAGCGTACTGCTGGACAAGGTGTTCGGGCTGAAAGAAAAAGCGCCGTGGCTGGATATGCTCAAAGTACGCGGTTCGTGGGCCAACGTGGGTAACGACACCAACCCGTACAATACTCAGGAGGTCTACCTCAACGGGATATTTACCAGTTCGTACTACCTGCCCACCACGGAGCGCAACCCGCAGCTCAAGCCCGAGAACGTGGAGAGCTGGGAAGCGGGTCTTGAACTGATGATGTTCCGCGGACGGTGGAATATAGACGCTGCGTTCTACACAGCCGCGACCACCAACCAGATTATCTCGTCGCCCATCGACGGTATAACCGGTGCCCGGTACAAGGTAATCAACGCCGGTAAGGTCACTAATAAGGGGGTGGAACTCTCCACATCGTTCCAGCCGGTCAAGACCCGCGACTTCCGCTGGGACATCAGCCTCAACTGGGCATATAACAAAAACCGTCTCGTGGAGCTGGCAGACGGCGTCGAAGTGTGGCAGGTAAACTCGGCCACGGTCGGCAGCCGCGTCTATATTTACGCCTACCCGGGCACCGAACTCGGCCGGGTCTACGGCTGGGGTTACGAGCGCGCTCCGAAAGGATCGTTCTACGTGGACGAGGACGGCAACAAGGTGGACTGTTCGGGTGAGGTTATAGTAAACTCTTCGACAGGTAACCCGGTACTAAACACCGAGGACCTGAAGGACCTCGGCAGCATCTATCCCGACTGGAAGGCAGGTATGACGCAGAACTTCCGTTACAAAAATTTCCAGTTCGGCTTCACCTTCGCCGGGCAGAAGGGCGGCAAGGCCTACTCTGTGACCAATTTCGCCCTATTCTACACCGGTAAGCTGAAGAATTCGCTTCCGGGCCGTTACGAAGGGCTGGTGCACGAGGGGGTCAACCTCAATTCGGACGGTACCTACCGGAAGAACACCACCATCACCACCGATATCGTAGACTACTACAACACCTTCGTCTGGAACCGCGACAATGCCGAAAGCAATACGTTCAGTACCTCGTACCTCAAACTGAGGGAAGTGCGCGCGGACTACTCCCTCCCGGCCAAGATATGCGCCAAAACGGGATTCCTCCAGGGCGCTTCGATAGGGGTATACGCAACCAACCTCTTCTGCTGGAGCAACTTCCCGCAGTACGACCCGGATGCGGCCTCTATGAACGGCTCTTCCATCGCCCGCGGTATCGAACAGGGTGCCTACCCCATGACCCGCTCTTACGGATTCAATTTGAAATTAACATTCTGACCTCATTATGGACAGGCTGAAAAAATACCTATACACACTGCTTCTCGCATGCGCGGCACTAACACCGTCTTGTACTCACAAATTCGGGGAGTACGACGATAACCCCAATGAGATGCCCCTCTGGTCGCTCCATCCGGCCGGTATAATGGAGATGCTCGTCTACTCCGGTACGGAAGGATTTCTGAACCGCACCTACTAACTTAACGGGGAACTGATTCAGTACACCGCTTCGGGGACTTCGACCAACGCCTATCACCGGTATATAATCCCGAACGGCGTCTTCACCAGCGCGTGGAACAACCACGCCGAATGGGCCTCGAACGCCCACCATATGATACGTCTCGCACAACAGGTGGAGGACCGGAACTACGAGGCGGTGGCCCGCACGCTGAAAGTGCTCTTCGTCTCGACCCTTACCGACTTGTTCGGGGATATACCCTACCACGAAGCCTTTATGCTGGACGAGGGGATAACCCAACCCCGGTTCGACAGGCAGGAGGATATCTACCACGAACTGTACGAGGAACTGGAACTGGCCAACAGCCTCTACCAGCCGGGAGAAACGCTCGAATTCCCCTCGAAGGACCTGCTCTACGGCGGTAACGTGGATAACTGGAAGAAGTTCAACAACTCGCTCTACCTACGCCTGCTGATGCGCCTGAGCAACCGCGACGGCGATTTCTGGATATCGACCGGCGACAACCCGATGTCGATAAACCACAAGATACAGCAGATTGTAAACGCCCCGGTAACCTACCCCGTATTCGAATCGACAGACGACGCGGCGGTACTGCGGTACAGCGGCGAGTCGCAGTTCGAGAATATGTACGGTTCCTATACCGATGCTACGTTCAACTCCCGGCGGATGGCCGAGAACATTATCAATATAATGGACCGGGTTAACGACCCGCGCCTCTCCTCATACGCCGTACAGAGCGGCAGCCAGTGGAAGGGTATGGTGAGCGGGATGCCCACGCAAGAGACAGACAACTCCGGTATTGCTTCTCTTAACAAGACCGTGCTGGGCGACTACACCTCGCCCTACTCCCTGATGCGTTACGACGAGGTGCTCTTTATCCTCTCCGAAGCCGCCATACGCGGTATGATAAGCGGCGGCGAGACAGCGGCGGGAAGCTACTACGAGCAGGGTATCCTCGCTTCACTCGACTACTGGGACTCGGTCGACCCCGACCCTGACCACGCTTACACCGACGCCAAGAAGCAGCAGCTTCTCGAAAAGCTGGCCTTCAACGGTACCATCGACCAGATAATGGAGCAGAAATACGTGGCACTTTTCTTCGTGGGTTACGAAGCGTGGCACGACTACCGGCGGACCGGATACCCGGTACTGACAATCGGATCGGGTACCGCCAACGACCATATACTGCCCCGCCGTCTGGGATACCCCTCGCGGACGCAGGAGACCAACCCGGTAAACTACGCCGACGCGGTGACGGTGCTCCAGAACAGCTATATAAACGGGGCGGACGATATGAAGACACCCGTGTGGTGGAGTCAGGCCGCACTCGAACTCGCCATGTAACGAAATAACAGTAAACAATGAAAAAATTATTTACCTATACCGACCGGCTTAAAACGGCCCTGCGGGCGCTCGCATTCTGCGCAGCGGCCCTGCTGGCAGGCTGCTCGGACGACGACGAGAGTCTGGGCATCTACGCCTACCTCGACGCCGAAAGCACCGCCCTCGAATTCGATGTGGTGGGTGGCGAGCAGGAATACCTTTTCTACTCAAACCTACCCGAGTGGCAGATATATGTGGATTACTACACCGAACGGGACACATGGGTGGACGTTTTCGAATCCAAAGGCAAGGGCGACGGCCGCTTCACGGTGGCCGTGGAGCCGAACAGCGAACAGGCATTCGAGCGGCAGGCCCAGGTGCAGATCGTGTCGGGCGGTCAGGTCTATGCCACGGTGGACGTGAGCCAGAAGGCCGCATCGCCCTATATCCGCCTCGACATGCACGGCATGGATGAGATATATGCCGGTAACCGGGGCGCCACGCGTGTGATTAAACTTGACACGAACGTTCCCTTCACCGTTCAGGCGGACGAGGAGTGGATAAGCGCAGGGGAGAATGACGGCACGAACCAGGAGCTTATCATAGCCCCGAATAGTGCCGACGGCGAGCGGCAGGCCCGGGTGAAATTCGTCATGGTCGGCACCGGAAACGAGACCGTCAATACCGAGATACTGGTGACCCAGACCGGCAATGAAATGGATATCGACTTCGCGACGGCATCTACCGTCGCCGACGTGCTTGCCGCTTTCTCCCCGGGCAGTATAATCAATTCGAATATCTATGTGGACGCCTATGTGATAAGCGATTACAGCACCTGTAATTTCGAAGACAATGTAATGATAGTACAGGAGGGCGACAAAGGTCTCTGGATAGAATTTGCCGACGAAGACGAAAACACCATCGAGACGGGGACCAAACTGAGGATACACCTCACGGGCTACCCCATCGTACTCGAATCGTCCACTGGGCGGACCAAGATAGTGGGCTTCTCGGGAAGCGAATCGATAATTTCGTCGGAGAAGACCTCCGGAATCGAACCTATCGTACTGGACGATACGCGGGATATCGAAAACTACGAGAACGTGCTGGTAAAACTTCCCGCGGTGGAATTTGCCGTGCCGGTGGGAACGTACGTCAACTCGTCGGAGATAGAATACCAGACTCCGGGCAATGCCACGAGCCTTGCCGAGGCCGACACCCCGATGGAGAGCTGCCACATACTGCGTGATGCGCAGGGCCGCACGGCGCGCCTCTACTCCTCCTACCGTTTCACCGACAAGTTCGTACGGCTGATGCCCAAAGGCTCCGGCCCGGTGACCGGTATAGCGGTCAGGAGAATCCGCGGCACCGCCGTGGAGACTGTGCTCCGCCTGCGCAGCGACCGCGACAACGGGGTGTCGGACGACCCGGCTACCGCGCTTACCCGTGAGATTGTACGATTCGGCCCATGGTCCTCGCTCGACAGGATGACCACCATCTACCCCGACGCCGGTACCGGTAACTTCAAGAACTCGCGCACCGGCACGGTCGACGCCAGCAGCAGTGACCAGCGGATGTACTGGTCGTGGAGTTTCTCTCGCGTAGCCCCCGCCACGGGCATCGGTAACTTCTATATGGGTATCCCGGGAATGGTCAACAAGGTGGAGTTACAGAACGTTAGCCTCAACTGTCAGACCTGGTGGAACGCCACGGGCAGCTCCATTACGGACGCTTCGGGCAAAGCGTGGATAATCACCACCTCCACTGCCGGTACATCCAATCCGCTGTTGCTCTCGTTCCTTACTTCAAGCTCGCAGACCGGACCCAAATTCCTGGCCATAGAGTACGCCGAGGACGAGTCGGCACCGCTGTCCCAGTGGACCCACATCGCCGATTATACGGCGCAGGACTGGAACAGCAACTACCAGCTCATTCAGTACCATTTCGAACTGCCCGCGGAGCTTATCGACCGCGACAGGATAGTGATACGGATGCGCGTTACCGAAAACAAGCAGGCCCGCAACGAGAACGCCATAGCTACCGGCGGAACCAACCGTATAGGTTACTGGGCAATTCACGAACTCAAGAACTGACCGATATGAAGAATCGTATTATTTCTTACTGTTTACGCACGGCGGCGTTGTTGCTGGTCGCATGCACCGCCGTGGCGGCCACCGCTTGCAGCGACGACAAGGAGAAAGAAGAGTACCGCTCACCGGAGCGGTTCGTGAAGGACCTCCTGCTGCCGGGATACCTCAAGGTTTACGCCGGGCAGGAAATTACCGTGCAGGGGAAGGGTTTCCAACTGTCGGATGTCATAATCATCGACAATTACGACGGCAATACCTATTCAGTGGCCCTCACCGAAGCGGACGACCGCTCGGCAACCTTCGCTATCCCGGACGACTTCAAACAGTCCACGTACAGCATTTCGCTTACCCGCGGCGGTGAGACGCAGATACTGGGTACCACCCTTTTCCTTCTTACCCGCCGTATCGAAGTTCCCGACCGGGAAGGCGCCACCTTAAAGGGAGCCGTCTACTGCGGCGACCGCGGAGTAGAAGGGGTTATAGTCTCGGACGGCTACCTGTTCACCCGCACCGACCGGGACGGTTTCTACTGGCTGGAGTCGGCCAAGAAGAACGGCAACGTGTTTATCGTAATGCCTTCCGGATACGAGGTTACGGTGCTCGACGCGGTGCCCTACTACTGGTCGATACTGATGTCGAAAGCGACCGACGGCGTCGAGCAGCACAACTTCGAACTGTTCGAAGCGGACAACACGAACCATATTATGGTGGCCGCTGCCGATATGCACCTCGTTAACCGCAACAACGCCATCGAACAGTACGAGGGGGGCTTCGAGGAGGACGTGCGGACCCTTTATCAGCGTATACCCGACCGGAAGGTTTACAGCATCTTCCTGGGTGACCTCTCGTGGGAGACCTACTGGTATACGAGCTATTTCACCATAACCGAGTTCCGGAACCGCCTTAGCGGCTTCCCCGTAACGGTGTTCCCGGTAATGGGTAACCACGACAACGACCCCGCTTACTCGGACGATTTCGAATGCGAGGAGCGTTACCGGCAGGAGTTCGGCCCGACCTATTACGCCTTCGATCTGGGCGAGGTGCACTACGTGGTGCTCGACAATATCGAATACCTCAACACCACCGACAACCCGCGCGGTTACAATGTGAAGGTGACCTCCAATCAAATCGCATGGCTGAAAGAGTACCTCTCTATGCTGGGAGACAAGACGCAGCCTCTGGTGGTAGCTATGCATGCTCAGATGTACCGCCGTACCGGGCCAAACCCGGAGAACAACGCGGTGTCGATGTCGAACGCGGCCGAACTGGAGGCATGTTTCGACGGATTCACCGACGTGCATATCTGGACCGGCCATACCCACCGCAACTACACCGTGGAACGTACTCCCAACATTATGGAGCACAACACCGCGGCCGTATCCGCTACATGGTGGTGGACCGGAGTTCTGTCGGGCAACTCCGTCTGCCCGGACGGGTCTTGGGGCGGTTACGGTGTATACGATTTCACCGGCCGCAACGTGGAGTGGTACTATAAGAGCATCGGCTACCCGAAGGAGAAACAGTTCTGCGCCTACGATATGAACCGCGTGAAGGACTACTTCGCCAACGACTCGCATGCCCGCAAATACTTCTCGTTCGAGGTAAACCGCCTCAAGGAGAATTACGGCAGCAATGGCACCTATCCGCAAAACTCCGTGATGATAAACATATTCAACTGGGACAGCGGCTGGGACCTGAAGGTCTATGAGAACGGCACTCTGCTCCCGGACGAGAATATTACCCACCGGTTCGTCCCGGACCCGCTTCACACGGCATCATACAATATTCCGCGCTCGATTGATACCAACGGCTCGCCGACCGCCGATTTCGAGACCTACGAAAACAATCCGCATATGTTTATCGTGGAGACTTCGGGCGCCGGTACACCCGTGCGAATCGAGGTTACCGACCGGTTCGGTAATGTCTACACGGAAGATATGGCGCGGCCGAAAGCCTTCTCGGTCGATATGCAATAACAATAAAACCCTGTTAAGGATATGAAATTCAGAATATCATTGTGGTTATCGGCGCTCGTTATAGCCGCGGCTGCCGCCCTGACGGGCTGTTCCGACCCGGAGGGGTTCACGGAATCTCTCGACGTGGAGAGCCTCGAGCTGAGCGTAAACAAAAAAGGTGTCGCCAGCCGCGGCCAGACCCTCATATTCGACGTAAATTCCAACGTCTACTGGACCCTGTCGATTCCCGAGGAGGACGACTGGATAGTCGCATCGCCCGTAGCGGGCCACGGCCTTACCACCGTACAGCTAAACATAGACGCCAATTACGGCACCCAGCGGAGCACCGTCATTACCATCACCACCCTGAGCGGCACCACCAGACAGGTAACCGTCACCCAGCGCGACGCCTCGGAGGAGATAGTCTACCTCGTGGACAACATGGGAGACAACGAGGTCGAGGACGAAACCAACGTGGTAACGTACGGCAACTGGGGTAAGGACGGCATCACCTATTTCGACGTGCGCTACCTCGGCACGGGGGCCTACCTCAGTTCCGAAAATGTATCGGCCGGGTATCCGCTGGCCTCGGGCGGCAACAACGTCCATCTTAGGGAGGAGGGTTCGGAGTTTATAATTTCGCGCTTCACCACCAAGGGCGACACCCGTTTTTTGTTCCAGATAGCCGTCTACAATCCGCTCGAGGACGCGCAGGAAATTCCTGTTAAACTGGAGATCGGACCCGACAACGAAGGATGGTGGGAACACGACCTGGTAGCAGCTACTACCTCGCAGGGGTGGACTACCGTTTCGGCCGATTTCAGCGTATCGCCCGCAATCGACGAACTCTACATTAAAATCACGGCTCTGGCCGACGGCGTAAGACTCGACGACCTTTCGGTCACGGAAGCCGACGAGGACGCCCCGCTTATCGAGTTCGAATACGGGGAGATATTCTTCGATGATTTCAGTTGGCTGGCCGAAGCGGTAAATACGGCCGGGGAGCCCGCCACGGCCCCCGACTTCGCGGCCCGCACCAACGGTACGGACGGCGCGCGTATCACAACATGGAGCGGCGGTATTTTCAACAACAACCCGGGATGGGGCTACTACGAAGACAACTCCTTTATCTACGCCCGGAAGGGTATGCTCAAAATAGGCCGAACCAACTCCACGGAGCAGAACGGCCGCGGCGACCTCAAAAGCCCTAAATTCAGCAAGATATCGGGTAAAATGGATGTCGACGTCTATTTCGATGCACTTGTTTACAGGGCCAACAACGAGAACAACAATATCGAAATCATCGTTCTCGAAGACGGGTACGTGACCCAGAACAGGTTTACAATAGGCGACAACCAATGGCCCGCCGGGACGGACTGG
>JAJBVT010000051.1:0-42542 GCA_020859685.1 Rikenellaceae bacterium | reverse complement strand
GCCGGGACGGACTGGGAAAAGGTCCGGTTCACGGTCTACGGCGCAACTGCACAGACTCAAATCGTTATAATGGGCGAGGAAACCGCCTCGTCCGGCGTCAACAACCGGTTCTACTTCGACAACTTCCTTGTGGAAGAGTCGGAAGATACGGGTACGGGACCGGTGGAACCGGCTCCGGGCGGCGACCCCTCGGGTCTTCCTGCCGAATGGCTGCTGACGCAGGCTAACGGGGTGATGGGCCAGTACGAAACGACGTTCAACGGTACGGAAATGTACGTGGATGCGAATGTGGCCGGTACCAACACCAACGCCCGCCTTTCGTTCGTGCTGGACAGCGAACTGCCGCGCACCGTTATAGACCATCTGGTAGGCACGACCGGCCATCCGTACGTAACCGGCATATGGCCGGGCGACTACTGGCTGTTCACGGTACCGGTCAGGGATTTCAAGGGCGGTTCTAAGGTCGAGATATTCTTCCTTACCCGCAGTTCGGCAGGCGGTATGAAATATTTCAGGATGGAATACTGGGATGGAACGGCCTGGCAACCTGCCAAGACGCTCCAGACCGCTGTCGAGGACGCTTCTATCCTATATACCCATATGATGAACCCAGACGCAACGAACATAACGGTACAGGAGGTGATAGAATTTCCGTAGAACATAGCCTCGGGGGAACTTAAAATAAGGTTCAAATGCGTCACCAACCGCCGTGCCGACAACGGTAACGTACTCAACTCCCCGAATACCGGCACCCACAGGATTGCTTCCGGCACCAACGGCGCCAACAGCCCGTATATAAAGGTGTTGAATTGATGTAAAAGGTTTTTAGTCGTTAAATAATATTTCTCTCAAGCGAGCGGCCCGGATTATTTTCCGGGCCGTTTGTTGTCACGTCATTATTATAACTTTCAGCGGGCTCGCCCACCCGACAACCGCCGTGCCGCACGTCCGCAAAGCAAAGTTCTTTCTCCTTAGAAGAAGCATAATAATTTTCGTTCCGGTTAAATACGGGGTCGGGTAAAAATTGCCCTCAGGACCGGGCTTCCGGCTTATCTGTTCAGCAGAATGTAAGCCGTAAAGACCACATGCAGGTAGCGGAACAACTCTTCCCGCAAAGCCTTCGAGGCGACCTCAACATGCTTTTCCACCGTACGCGGCGATATCTCGAGCTTAGCGGCAATCTCCGCGTATGACATATTTTGGAATTTATTGAGCAGGAAAGCCTCCTTCTGACGCGGCGGCAGTTTATCTACCGCATTCTGGATTACGGACTTCAGTTCGTCGGCCACATACATCTCCGGCGCGAGCGCCCCCTGCGGGCTTCCCGAACGGAGGGTCTCCTCTTGGAAGCGGCTGCGCACTTTCAGGTGCTCTATGTAGTTAAGGCAACCATTCCGGGCTGCCTTGAACAGGTACGACCGCTCGATTAGGCCGGGAGACCGGTGCAGCTTTTCCCATACGCTTACGAATACGTCGTGTATAATATCCTCCGCCTCCTCCTGTGAGAGTGAAAACTCCCGGGCATATACCAGCAAACCCTTTGCATAACGTGCATAGAGCGCATCGAACACCTCCTCTACCTTATTAAACCCGGACGACCTCGCCATCTGTTTCGCTCGCGGTGGTTGTGTAATTTAAAACAAAAGTACAAAAAATATCACAACCATGTGTTTTTACTGCAAAATCTGCTCCGGCCAAAAAAAAATTCATGGGTAACTACGGGAATAGGCATACTGGCCTGTTATAGATAATAAACCTAATCAACCCGAACATTGATGGAAAACCGGAGAGAACAGGAGCAGGAGAATGAAATGACCGACCAGCAGTTGGATAAGGTCGTAGCTACCCTGCTCGCCATCGAAGAGATGGACGATCGCCCGCTCTATTTCAAGATAAGGAGAACAATAGCCGCAAGGCACGCCGCCCGCAGGAAAAAAAGGATACTGGTCGGCAGCTGCGCGGCTTTTACCACACTTGCGCTCATTACCACCGTCTCGCATCTGTCGGGGCCCGAGGAAGGCTCCGTCAGCGGCGAGCAGGAACCCGGCGTACGGCTTATCGTATCGGACGGCCGGAATTACAATCTGACCGGCTCGGAGCCGCCCGCAGAGTTATTCTCGGACGGTTACGCCGTAATGAAGGCGCAGGAGAATACCCTGTTCGTCGAATCAGCCGTGCCGGAAGCCGTGGAAGACGAACCCACCTACAATACCCTCGAAGTACCCCGCGGTATGCAGTACGATCTGGTATTGAGTGACGGCACCAAGGTATGGCTCAACTCCGATACCCGCCTGCGCTTCCCCACCACCTTCCCCAAAACCGAGCGAAGGGTCTATATTGAGGGGGAGGCCTATTTCGAGGTAGCCCGCAACGACGGCAAACCGTTCGTGGTGGATATCGGTTCGCAGAGCGTCACGGTGCTGGGCACCGCCTTAAACGTGAACGCCTACGAACATAATCCATCGATACTCACCACCCTGTTTTCGGGTAGCGTGAAGGTGAACGGGGGCGCGGTGGAGCAACTGCTCCGGCCCGGTCAGCAGGCCGCCCTGGATAAGACGACCGGCGAGATACAGGTCCGGGAAGTAGACCTTTCGGACGCCATTGCATGGAGGGTTAATATAATACACCTCGAGAAACGAACCCTCGGGGAGATAATAAGCTACATGTCCAAAATCTACAATGTCGAGTTCAGGTTCGTGGATGAGAGTGCGCGAAATATCCGCTTCCGGGGGAACGTGACCCGGAGCGAGGACGTATTCTCGGTCCTCGACCGTATCGGCGAAGTGGGCAACGTAAGGTTCGATTATAACGGAAACGAAATTGAGGTCTATATGAAATAGAAGAGAGAAAGAAGAGAGAGAAAGCGGGACGGCGGGCAGGCCGCCCCGCTGGAAGACAACAGAATCGGGCCTGTCGAGTGACAGGCGAATTATCCATCACCTAACTCCAAATTTATGAAAAACAACTTTACGATGGGGCTTTCTCGTCGGGGAAAATCGTTCATACCGTTTTTCCCCTTGAGACAGTGGCTTATATCGTTGGTTTGTTGTACGGGCCTCCTCTCCGTCACGGCGGCGTCGGCCCAGCAACGCACTTATGACATCAATTACAATGACCGTACGATTATCTCGGTTCTCGACGACCTGAAGGCGCGGACGGGTTACCTCTTCCTGCATCAGGACGGAGTGATATCCGACGGCCAGCGGGTTTCGGCCAGCATGACCGGCGCCACCCTCGACCAGATACTGGACCGGGTGCTTACCGGGCAGGGTTACCGTTACCGAATCGACGGCAACGACGTGATTATAACCCGGGCACCGGCGGTTGTGGCCTCCGCGGAGCCGCCCAAACCCCGGACCGTAACGGGTACCGTCACCAATTCGCAGGACCAGCCGTTGGCAGGGGTCTCGGTACTGGTGAAAGGCGAATTACGGGGTACGGTCACTGGTGGCGACGGGAACTACTCGATGGAGTTGCTCCCGGGGCAGGTGCTCGAATTTTCGTTCCTCGGCCTCGAGACCGTGGAGGTGACGGTTACCAACCAGACGGTGGTGAACGTCCGGCTCGAGGAGTCGGCGACACAGATAGAGCAGGCCATCGTGATTGGTTACGGCTCGGCCCGCAGGCTGGGTTCGGTGGTCGGTTCGGTGAGCACCATCGGCAGCGACAAGCTCAATAATACACCCACCGCCAACTTCTCCGATGCTCTCCAGGGGCAGGTAGCCGGGTTGTCGGTACTCTCGGACTCGGGCGAACCCGCGGCCCAGGCATCCATCCGGCTGCGCGGTATCAACACAATGATGATGGTAAACGAACCGCTCTTTATACTCGACGGTTCGCCGGTCTCGTCGGTGGTTTTCACCTCAATGAACCCGAGCGATATCGAGAATATAGTCGTACTGAAGGACGCTTCGTCCACGGCTATCTACGGTTCGCGCGCCGCCAACGGCGTTATCGCCATTACCAGCAAGAAGGGCCGCATGAACGAGGACGCCACGGTGACTCTCAAAGCACAGTACGGGATATCCCAACTGGCGGGCGACAAAATTACCATGATGAACTCCGAGCAGTATTTCCAGTTCCGGGAGATGATGAATCCCGACCTGCTGGGTCAGGACGACTGGCTGAGCCATAAAAAAATAATCCTCGACAACGGCATCAGCACCGACTGGTCGAAATACATATTCCGCGACAACGCTCCCACATACAACGTGGACGCCTCCATAACCGGCGGCGGGGCGAAGATGAACTACTACATTTCGATGAACCACCACAGCGTGGACGGTATCGCACCCACCTCTGAATGGAACCGCACCACGCTCCGCTCGAACGTGGAGGCGCAGGTGAAGGATTGGCTGAAGCTCGGGGTGAATACCAACATGGCCTACATGAAGTATAACGAGAACCCTGACGTGGACGCCATCAGCACCCTTAACCCGGCGGCGTTCGCCCGCTTCGCGAGACCCGACGATTCGCCTTATTATTACACCGTCGACAACGACGGGGTCGCCACGTTCGGCGACCGGGCGGATTACCTCCACGAGTCGAAGATGCTCAATCCGCGGTTTGTAGAGGATTTGCGCCACCGTAACCGTCAGAACGTATCGCTGATGGTGAACATGTTCGAAGAGGTCCGTCCGGTGGACGGTCTTATACTGCGCGCGGTGTAGTCTCTCGACTCGTTCGACTACACCTACTCCTCGAACGTGCCGCCGGTGCCCGACTTTACCACCCCTATGGGTGACCAGGTCATTTACAACAACGGCGAAGGGCAGGCCAGGGAGGTATTTCAGAGGTATTACAGCTTTACATTCACCAATACCCTCGAGTATAAACTGACCGCCCGCAACCGGCACCGCGCCACCATACTGCTCGGGCAGGAGTCCATCATAACGAAGAACAAATCTTACGACGTGACATTCACAGGCCATTCGGACAAACGCCTGATGTTGCTGAGCAACTCCACGGACTATCTGGTACCCTCGCATTCAATCGTGGACCGTGTGTTCAACTCGGCATTCGTAAGGCTCGATTACGGTTTCGACAACAAATATTACCTCGACCTTACCTACCGCGTGGACGGCAGTTCGCGCTTCGGACCCAACAACCGCTGGGCGGAGTTCTATTCCGTGGGAGCCAAGTGGGACCTCAAACGGGAGGACTTCCTCTCGCGGACCGCATGGGTGAACGACCTGGGCCTTCGCCTGAGTTACGGTACGACTGGTAACGCGGGTATCCCCGATTACCTCTACTTCGGTCTTGTAGGCTCCGGAAATATAGTATACGAAGGCGAAAACGGCACCACCAATGTCCAGGCCGGCAACCCGAACCTCAGTTGGAAGACGGTGGCCACGCTCAACGTGGGTGTCGATTTCTCGCTCTTCGACCGCGTTACCGGTTCCGTAGAGTTCTACCGCAAGAAGACCAGCGACATGCTTATGTATATCCCCTACTCCTATACCACCGGCTACGGCACGGGGGTCGGGAATATCGGCGGGATGACCAACACCGGACTCGACTTTATGGTGAACGTGGACGTGCTGCGCAGCAGGGACTTCCTGTGGAGCATCCGGGCGAACGGAAACTTCAACAAAAACAAAATCACCGAACTGTTCAACGGTCTCGACGAATATGTGATAGCGGAGACCGGTCTGAAACTCGAAGTAGGCAAACCCTACGGCGAATTCTTCATAGTCCGCCGCAAGGGAGTAGACCCGCGCGACGGAAAGCAGATATGGCTCGACAAATACGGCAACGAGACCAAAGTGTATAACGAGGAAGACGCGGTATTCGTCGGCAAACAGCGCTACGCTCCGTTCAGCGGCGGCTTCGGGACGCTCCTGCAATACAAAAACCTGTCGCTCAACGCCGATTTCGTTTTCGCGCTGGGTAAGTACGCGCTCAACAACGACATGTACTTCTTCGAAAACGCCTACGACTTCGGGACCAACTACAACCAGTCCACCCGGATGCTCGATATGTGGACCACTCCGGGGCAGAGGACCAATATCCCGGCGGCCACCGAGCAGATTTACGCGGACGACCACCTGCTGGAGAACGCCTCGTTCATGCGGCTCAAAACCCTGCAACTCACCTATTCGCTCCCGGAGAGATGGCTGAAGAAGACCAACTTCTTCAGGCGCATGAGCGTATTTGCCGTGGGCCGCAACCTTTTCACCGTCACGAAATATTCCGGCTTCGACCCGGAACCGGACGATAACGTTATCCAGTTCACCTATCCCAACACGCGCCAATATGTGTTCGGGCTTGAACTCACATTCTAACACCACACGGGAAATATGAAAAGAATATATACATTTTTGGCAATCCTTACAGCCGCGCTGGCCGTGTCGTGCGATATGGATAAACAGCCGCAGGGCACCCTTCCGGACGACGAGGCGATCCTCTCGCCTGCCGACTGCCGCAGTTACCGCAACGGCCTTTACGCCACCATGCGGTACCTTACCACCGGCCCGTTTATCTATTACACCGACCTGCAGACCGACTGTTTCCATGCGGTAACCGGCAACGGCAACCCGTTGGGTAACAATATAAACGCGGGTATCCTGCTGCCTTCGATGGAGGAGTTCGAACAGATATGGGGCACCTGTTACTCCACAATCGGTTCGGTAAACTTCCTGCTGAGCAAAGCGTGGCCGCTTATCGACAGCGGTGAGTTCTCGGAAGACGAAAATATCGAGATACGGCGCTACATCGGCGAGGGCCTGTTCATCAGGGCTTACTGCTACTTTATACTGGCCGAGAAATTCTGCCCGGCCTACTCCGGCGCCATCGCTACGAACGCGGATACCGGCTTGCCGATTGTCACCACCTACGACCCTACGGACGATAACTCCCAGTACCCGGGCCGCAACACCCTCGAGGAGACATATGCGCAGATATTCGCCGACCTCGACGAAGCGCTCGAATACATAGAGGCGTTCGAAGTCGTAACCGAAGACGCGGCGGACCTGCCCGGAGCGATGGCGCCATACGTAACTTCCGACGTGGTAAGGGCCATGAAGGCAAGGACCGCGCTGGTTACCGGAAACTACCAGCTGGCTCTCTCCTGCGCAGAGGAGGTTATAAACACGCGCAACTATTCCCTCGAGCCGAGCGTTTCGCTCGACACCTTCTGGGAATACGACTACGGCAACGAAGCGCTGATGCTGGTCACCATGACCCAGCAGTATCTCGGTTACGCTACGGGCAGTTATTACCTCCGCAATACCGGCAATCCCTACTACATACCTACACAGGGCGCGATAGAGCTGTTCGACCGCGGTGCCGACAACCGTTTCGAGGTCTATTTCGGGCAGAGGACCATCACCCAGACCGAAAGTTCGCCCCACCTCTACGTGTTCACGAAATTCCCGGGCAACCCGTTGCTCTTCACCTCCGTGAACAACTTCCAAAATATGGGCAAACCCTTCCGGATTTCGGAGCAATACCTGATAGCGGCCGAAGCGGCTGCGGAAATCGGTCAGGAATCGAAAGCCAACCGCTACCTGAACGACCTGAAGGCCCGCCGGATGAACGGTTACGTGTCGGAACAGCAGACCGGCGAGGTGCTTATAAACCGGATACGTGAGGAACGGCAGCGCGAGCTGTTCGGCGAAGGGTTCCGTTTCGGCGACCTCAAGCGCTGGGGACAGGGTTTCGAACGTTCCGACGGTCAGGACAATTCGGTCATCAACACCAACGGGAACGTACACAGGGTTTCCTACCAGCCGGGCGATTACCGTTTCGTATGGCCCATTCCAAAAGCCGAACTGGACGCCAACCCGCAGCTCAAGGCCCACCAGAACCCCGGTTATTAACGAATTAACAGTGTGAGAGCATGAAATATATAAAAATAATAGGAGCGGCGTTAACGGCAGCCTTGCTGGCGGCCGGTTGCGACGACAACGACGGTTATAAAATCAACACCACCGACGCAGTCGTCGGATTCGGGGAGACCGTCATATCGCTCAAGGAGACCGAAGAGTTCGTCACCATCCCCATCGTAATCGAGAACGATACGGAGCGGGACGGCGACGTCATCGTGCACGCATCGATGAAGAGCAGCAACGCCGGTTTCGAGACGGACAAGGATATCATCATAACCACCGAAACCTTCCGCCTGCCGCCGGAGCTGAGCACCATAAATTTCGAGGTGGCGCTGAACGTCTACAATCCCGAAATAACCACGGGACGTAACGTGGAGTTCCAGATAACCTCCGTAAGCGGAGCGTCGGTCGGGTCCAACGGCACATGCCGTATCGATTTCGTAGAGCAGAATTTCGTGGAAGGCGTCTATGTAATTACGGGCCAGAATATGATTTACGAAACCCGCGCTACCGCCCGTGTCAGCATTTCCACCACGGACGAGACTCTGGACAATGTGTGGCTCAACTTCGGCATCGGAACCCTTGCGGTTATGAACTTCACCGAGATAGAACCGGAGCTGGAATACGACATCGAGATAGAGCCGTTCCAGTTTATCGGTATCTACAACTCGTACAGTGTATATGTTACCTGGATCACCAATTCCAAGGCCAACGACGACCCGGACACGATGGAACTCTACGCAGGGCTGTATTACGACCGGACCCGTCCGGTGAAGGCCAAACTGGTGCGGAAGATCGAGGACGGCAAGGAGACGAGCCTTGTCATAACCATCGAGGACGGCTTCGGACTGCTGGGCATACTGAACGATTCCTACACCTGGTTCGACAACTTCAAGCCGAACGCCACAATGGAAAAAGCCGATTAATAAACGAATACCGGACAGTCAATGAAAAAATATTTTTTAATAACAATTATAGCGCTTGCGGTAGCCTCGGCAGGTTGCACGCGCGACGACATTTCCCTGCCGGGAGATGAACCCCGGGGTAATACCGGGGGGTACCCGCTCGAAAACGACGAGTACGTCAAGCCCGGCGTACTCCAAATCAAACTGACTCCCGAAGCAGGCCAGCGGTTCAATCCGGTGGCTACCCGCAGCGGTATCTCTACCGGTGTGGCCTCGATAGACCGGTTGGTCGACCAACTCGGGGTGACCGAAATAGAGAGAATCTTCCGCCACGGCGGCAAGCACGAGGCCAAAATGCAGGCGGCAGGCCTTCACCTCTGGTACAACGTCTATTTCGTGGCGGACGAGGAGCGCACGATGACCCGCGCCTTCACCGATTTCTCCGACCTCGAAGACCTCGCGGTCGTAGAACCCGTGCTGAAAATCAAACGAATCGGGGGTGAAATAACGCCCGTGACCGAACAGGAGTTAACGGATCTTCTCGTAGGCACCCGAGCCGTGGACGGTTATAGCGCCCCCACCGACGACCCGTTTCTGCACCACCAGTGGCACTACCACAACGAAGGTACACTTTTCCGGACCAAGCCCGGCGCGGACATAAACCTGTTCGAGGCGTGGAAATTAGAGACCGGCAAACCGCAGGTTATAGTAGCCGTGTTAGACGGCGGTATCGATACCGACCACCCGGACCTCAGGCAGAACCTATGGATAAACGAAGCCGAGCTCAACGGCACCGAAGATTTCGACGACGACGACAACGGTTATAAAGATGACGTCTACGGTTACAACTTCGTACTGGATGAAGGTACCGTAACCCCGCATGCCCACGGCACCCACGTAGCCGGAACGGTAGCGGCTGTGAACAATAACGGTGTGGGAGTCGCAGGCGTGGCAGGCGGCGACGGCACCCCCGACAGCGGTATCCGCCTGATGAGCTGCCAGATATTCAATATCAACACCAACGGTGTGGAAACGGTCGTCAAGGAGGAGAACCGTGGTAACGCGTTTATATACGCCGCCAACAACGGGACCGTGATAGCGCAGAACAGTTGGGAATACGCATGGACGGGTATCGAAAGGGAGCTCGTGGAGTCCGACCGGGAGGCGATAGACTACTTTATCGACTACGCGGGCAAGGACGAGGACGGCAACCAGACAGGCCCGATGGACGGCGGCATCGTAATTTTCGCCACCGGCAACAGCGACGTGAACGCCCGGGTGCTCCCGGCCTCATATGACAGGATCTTCTCCGTCGCCTCACACGGCGCCGACTACGCAAGGGCATTCTATTCAAACTACGGCGACTGGGTGGATGTGGCAGCTCCGGGCGGTACCGGCGAATATGCTGACGGCACACAAGTGTTCAGCACCTATCCGCTGGGCGTGTACGGCTTTATGGAGGGAACCTCGATGGCTTGCCCCCATGTGTCGGGAATCGCGGCCCTGGTGGTTTCGAGGTTCGGCGTGAACAGCGACGGAACTATAAATTATGGTTTTACCAACGACATGCTCCGGGACAGGCTGCTCGCCGGAACCAACCGCACAATCCTGTGGCACAATCCGGCCCGGTACCCGATGGGTGTCGGCTATATAGACGCTCACAAGGCCCTCGCCCTGCCGGGCGAAATGGCTCCGGACCGGGTAAGCGACCTGAACATCGAATGGACCTTCGAGAAGGCCATAGTAACATGGAGGGTAACGGAGGACGGAGATGCCACGGACGGCAAGACGGACCACTATCAATATTTAGTCAGTGAAAACGACCTCTACGGAGTCGATTTCGGGAACGTGCCCTCGGGCTTGGTTATCACAACCATTACGACAGCGGGCAAGAACTTAGGCGATGTGATTACTGTTGAGCTTACAAACCTCGAGCAGGATAAAACCTACTATTTCTCGGTAGCGGGCGGGGACATCGACGGCAACATCTCGCCGTCGGTCACCATGACGGGCAGCCTCACGGAAAACCGCGGCCCGGTGGCCGAGGACGTTCCGCGGACGGTGAATCTCCGCAAGCACGAAGTTAAGAGTTACGACATTACGGTTTACGACCCGGAGGGTTACCAGTGGACCTACACGTTCACGGCTGGCAGCACAGGCGCCACCGCTACGCGGCAGGGAAATATTATCACGCTACGTTTCGACGCTACCGTCCTTGCCACCGGGACCTATTCGGCCACTTTGACCCTGACCGACCAGCAGGGTGTGGAGACCGAAATTACCATACCCTACACCGTAGTGGCTTATACTCCAACCCTTCTTCAGGAGTTCGAAAGCGTCCTGTTCCAGGGCGTGGGCCAGAGTGCACAGTATGTGCTCGGCGACTACTTCTACGACCAGGACGGCGATGCGATAACCTACTCGGCCGAGTCATCGGACAGCGGCGTAATTACGGCCACCGTGGGGACGGGCGACATCCTTACAGTCACATCCACCGGTTTGGGAACGGCCACCGTGAAGGTGACCGCACGGGACGTGGACGGGCAGACGGAGGCATCGTTTACGGTGAGTTCCCGCGATGCGTCGCAGGAGGTCGACCTCTACCCGGTGCCGGTTAAGAAAGACGGGGTGCTGAATATCCGCATGGGCACGGACGTGAACGGCGCGGTGGACGTTACCATCTATTCCGCCTCGGGTGCGCGTGTGTTCAACCGACAGCTCCAGATGGCGGACGGAGCAGCACAGGCTATCGACATATCGTCGCTGGCCACGGGCAACTACCGTATCGTAATCAAACACAAGAATCTCGAAATCACCCGAAACTTTACCAAGTTATGACAAGGCATTCAATACTACTATCCCTCGCGGCACTCGTGGCCGTAACCGGGCTGAAAGCCCAGCCGCTGGCATCGGCGGGAATCTCGCCCGACGCCCGGTCGGCCGGACTGGCCGGTGCCTCGGTCGCAATGGATGCCCATTCGATGTCGGTGTTCGGCAATATGGCAGCGGCCGGTTCGTCGGACCTGCGTACCGAGGCTGCTTACGGCTTCTCGTCGCTGGGTAACAGCTCCTACCTGCACGCCGTGGGCAGCTACTTCCGCATCAACGACATACATACCATAGCCGTGGGTGCCCGCTACTACACCACGGACAAGATTCATAATACTCAGGACGGGATAATCTTCACCA
Organism: Rikenellaceae bacterium; assembly: GCA_020859685.1. Taxonomy (GTDB): domain Bacteria; phylum Bacteroidota; class Bacteroidia; order Bacteroidales; family Rikenellaceae; genus WRDF01. Next base: position 30,616 of record JAJBVT010000051.1, on the reverse strand, counting down.
CGTTCCGCCCCTACGACCTGATGATAGATCTGGGCTATGCCTATACCCTAACAGAGAGGCTCAACCTCTCGGCCAACGTGCGCTACGCCCGTTCGGAACTCAACGAGGACAACGGTTTCAAGGCGGCTTCGGCAGTCGGAATCGACCTCGGGCTGCACTACCGCACGGAGTGCTACACCATCGCCGCGGCAGTTACCAACGCAGGGACCATCCTCGATTACGGTGTGGCAAAATACCGGATGCCCGCGAGCGCGAGGGTCGGCGGCGCCTATCGCTGGTCGCCGGCGTCAGACCACCGTCTGACGGGCCTTGCCGAGGTTCGTTACAACTTCATGCCCAAGCACTACACCTTCCCCTCCGGTGCGGTAGGTGCCGAATATACGTTCCGGGAGCTGGTCGCCGTGCGCGGCGGTTACAACGTGGTGAGCGATACCAAATCGGCCGGTAACTACGGTTCGGTGGGTGCCGGAGTCTATTTCGGGCCCGTCACGGCAGACTTCGCCTACAACATCGCCGACAGCGACAGTCCCATGCGAAACGTCTGGAGAGTCAGTGCGGGCGTCAGGTTTTGAGACGAGTAATCATGATGGATAAAATCACAAACGAACGGACAATGAAATTAAAGAAATACATACTCTTATTTGCCGTGTTCGCGGCCGGTGTATTCACCGCATGCGATGACGACAACTATGTGGAACCGGTACTGTCGCCGTCGGTACAGCTCGGATATATCGTCACCCCGGATGCCAACGAAATCCTCGTAACCATCACCCCGAGCAGGAGCGTGGCCACGTTCCGTTACGCAATCGGGCAGGACGAAGACAGAGATGCCTTCCTTGACGGTACCCTGCCGGGAATAGCCACAGCAGAGGGATCGGAGCAGATTGAGACCCGGTTTACGGGCCTCCAGGAGAAGGAGGTATATACCATTTTCGCCCGCGGTTTCGCGAGCGACGGCACGGCAGGCCCGCTGGCGCTCCTGAAGGTCAAAACCCGCGGGGAACTTCCCGAGTTGGTAGTATCCACACAATTCGTGGGAGAGACCTCGGCCGGTATTTACATCGACGGGCATACAAATTACTATAAATACATTTTCGCACTGGGCCGTAAAGGCGACCGTGAAACCTTCGAAAAAGGCATTCTGGACGGTACACGTGAAAAGACCGAATCCGCAAAGTATGCCGCCACCTACTTCGACCTGGATATGGATTCGGAGTACGTATTCTTCCTCACGGCCTACGACCGACTGAGCAACCAGCCTACGGAGACAATCGAGGTACCGTTCCGGACCGCGGCAAAAGGGACGGTTCCGGCCGTGGCCGTCACGCTGGACCACATAGATATCTATTCCAGCGATTACACACTTACCCCCAATGCACTCTGCAAACGGTTCGGGGTTACCATGACTTTCGACGAGGAGTTCGAGGATGCCGCGGAAGGAGATACCTACAAAGGTAATATGTTCGAGATGTTCTGGGCGTGGGACCGGTCGAAGAACGGTTACATCACCCGCGGGTACGGTGAAATGCCGTTCCAGTTTACCACCCCGGCCTTTATGCTGGGTACCGACGACGCTTTTAACCACGAACTGGAAATGTACATCATTGTCTATGGTGACGATGAAGAGACTCCGGTAGCAATTCAGAAGCACCTGTTCGAGACCCCGGCGTACGACGACAATATGGGGGAAGCCGATGCCACCATCACTGTTACCGATATCCACGACCACGGGGCGATGTACGAGTTCGAAGTGAACGAATACACGATGGGCCTCGTATACGAGACGGTGGACGAGGAGTGGTACGAGGATCTGCTCAAATCGGGCTACTACTACGACGGTTATATGGAGGACCTGATATTCTTCGAGGGGTACTGGAACTATACCCACTCCATCCGGCGCACCTCGTTCCCGGAAGCTACCGCTTCGCCCGGGCGCAATTACCGCGTGTTCTACATGCCGATGAACTACAACGGACCGTTCGGGGGCCTGGGTAAGATGAAGAGCTACTCCTACACCACCACCGGTACGCGTACCAACTAAACATAACCAAAATTAACACCATTATGAGAAATATTTTAAAGATAGCGTTGGCCCTCGCGCTGGCAATCCCGTTATCCGGCTGCGAGGACGACACCTCCGATTACATAAAACTGTCTATGAGTTCGTTCACCTTCAGCCCGGAAGGTGAGGAGGAGTACACCGTTACAGTGGATGCGAGCGGTACGTGGAAGGCCACTTACACCAGCACATGGATAACCGTGGAGCAGGACGACTCGAATACCCTTCGTATCGGGGCGACCCCGACGCGCAGCAACAGAATGCGCAAGGCGCAGATAAGCGTTACCTCCGGGTACGCCGAGGAGATTATCGAGGTGACCCAGCTCAGAACCAACGTGATATTCAACATTCTGGAACAGCACTCACAGGAGTTCATTATGTCGCCGTACGGTAAATATGTTTGTGGAGTAAAAGTGACTCTGGAGAACCAGGTCTACTACTATACGCCTTACATTCTCGAAATCCAGACCGGTGAAATAACCGAAATGGAGACGGTTACCGAGATGTACGATGCCGGAGCCGTATCCGATACCGGTGTCATGGCCGTAACCTACTGGGAAGGTTCGGCTAAATACTATACCGCAGAGGGTGAAAAGAGGGATGTAACCATTCCGGAAGGGTTCTCCAATGTGGTAGTCCACGCTATAAGTTCGGACGGAACCATTTTCGTTGGATACGGCCGGAATCAGGAAGAGGGACTATATATGCCCATCAAATGGACCGATAACCAGCCTGAGATCCTCAGTATGCCTCTTACCGACACCTATGGTCGCGCAGTGCAGACGGGTACTATGGCCCGTGGCTGTTCGGCGGACGGCTCGATAATATACGGCAGTTGCTGGGACGACTTTGCCGCTGTATACTGGAAAGATTCGGGATCATGGCAATATGTAGGGGGCGGCGACGCTATCAACCAGCATACGCTTATAATCGAAGGATATAATGGCCTTGTATATATCGATGTCGTCGACTTAGCCATCACTACGGCTGAAAATACCATGATGAGTACATCGGGCAGGTATATGGCCGTTACCTATCAGGTCAATGTGGCAGAGAACAGAGAAGTGGTATTTTACCACTATCCTGCCATACTGGATACCGAAACCGGCGTACTGGAAATCATAAGGGACCTTCCGGACGGGTTCCGTAGCGGATGGGGCCGTACTGCATCCGACCACGGTCATCTCTCGTTTGCGTGCCCGCATTCCACTACTTATTACGGATACGTATATGACGGCGGTATTACCCGCTCCACTACCGATTATCTCGATCAGGAGTTCGGATTTATGCTTCAGGACCCACAGGCTTATATAATCCGTTATGCCGGTGAAGGCGAGTCCATTATGGGCGGGACCTATATCTACGAAGGCAGTCTGATGGATTACTGGTATCTATCCGAAGCTGAAGATTAAAACACGATATGACCGGCACTACCCCGGTATATGATAACACCAATTGTTTAACACTAAAAACCAAAAGTATGAAAAAGTATCTATTACTAATCGGCACGGTCTTACTGTCTGCAATGCTTATCACGGCATGTAGCGACGACGACAAGGACCCGGACCCGGACCCCGAGACACCTGAAGTTCCTGAGAATCCCGATCCGGACCCCGACCCCGACCCCGATCCCACACCTTCTCTCTCCCTATGGCTGGTAGACCAAATGGTTTCCGCTGACGGCTTGATTGTAACTTTTAACTATAACAGCGATAACACAATTGCTTCTATCGACGAATATTCGACCGATAGGGACGAAACCCGTACCGTAACATATACATGGGGTACAGACGGTAAACTGGAAAAGTATAAATATCACAACCAAGCCGAAAGATCTTTCGTCTATGAGGACGACGTTATTACGGTCGTAACAGAAGAAGTGGACGGATGGGTTGAGCAGGACCCCTACTATCTTGTATTGGAAAACGGTAAATTGGCATACATTTCCCTACCTCAGGAAGATATATGGCAAACCGGTAATGAGACCGAGTTCCGCTACGTTATAGAATATGACGAAATGGGAAGGCTCTATTCCATGGAGCTGGTAACATATGTTAACGGTGAACTTGTAGTTGACCCTTGGGCCGATGGTCCTACCACCTATTCATATGACGATAAAAACGCCATAGCTTACAGCGGTATGCTGCCGGATTGGTACTTCACATGTCCTTTCCTTCAGATCCTATCATTCCAGCCGCGTCTGACCCCGCTGAACAATATAACGGGAATAACAACCCCTGGAATGTGGGGTGGCACGGAAGAATACGGATATGAATATAACGAAGATGGATATCCTGTAAGGACCGGCCCGATTACCGCCGGTGAAATATACGCTCCTTCGGCCATGACCATAACCTATAAAGAAGTGGAAATAGAAGAATAATATCGACAGATATTTACCCTCTTATTTACCCCGGGAGCTACGGCTTCCGGGGTTTTTTATGAGATAAAACATAAATGGTATTATCCGGACCGCCCACTTTTTATAAAGAGTAGTATTTAGTCGGGTTTCTATTAGGCTAAAGAATAATACCGAAAGCTGTTTCCGAATAGATTATGAGTTGAATTGCAATACCGGGCGTAAAGTGTAAAATTCGGATAGGTACTACATACCTCTATCGTAAACCATAATGCACCCGGATTATTCGAAATAGTATTTCACGATTTTGTTTTTTGACGGCACAGTGGTATATTTAGCTTTCTAATATAAAGGTGACTATTTATATTTTCACTCTATTTTTTTTAGCGACCTGCCACCCCGCCCCCTGCGGGCCGCACGTCGGCAAAGCGGATAATATTTTATTGCATACAAATATTTTAACTGAACGAATATGGAAAACGGTAAATTCCAGCAAGAGTCCGAAACCCCGTGGCAGGAGGTCGGCCCCGGTGTCGCAAGGCAGATTATGGGTTATGACGACCGGGTGATGATGGTAAAGGTGCGATTCGAGACCGGAGCGGTGGGCACACCGCATTCTCACCCCCACTCGCAGGTAACCTATGTAGTTTCCGGCCGTTTCGAGGTAACGACCGGCGGCCGTTCGGCGACCCTCGGCCCGGGCGACGGGTTCTATGCCGCCCCCGGCGAGACCCACGGCGTTGTCTGCCTCGAAGCCGGAACCCTCACGGATGTCTTTTCGCCCTGCCGGGAGGATTTTCTTTAGTATGGGGAGGAACTCATGCGGCAGCCAACCATTGGAACGATCTATTTCTTTTACCCGCGGAGGATTCCTCGTAACCTATCGGCTCCTCGGGATGACGATTTTATCATTATGGCATTCCGGGCGATCAGCGAAGAATCTTTTACCAGCACAGTATAATATTAGGCAATTATATACCTATATACCCAAAGATGAAAAGTACGTCTGCAAAGCAGGCGTGCGGCCCGCATGGGGCGGGGTGGCGGGCCACTAAAAGAAGTAGTGTAAAATCATTACCTAATATTATATTTTCACTTCGGGATGTCCACCTTGTTACTCGGCATCGTAAGTGGACTTCGGGGGCAATCTTAAGTTGGTTCACCTTCATTTAGGATGGTAATAAATTAATCCGCAGAGAACCTGTCCCTATGAAAACCAAATAGCCTGCGCAAGTTTTGCGCAGGCTATTTTATAATCCGTCCCGGACCGTCTTACCGGAAATCGAACCAGAGGTTCATCTTTATCCCTTCGTCGCCCAGCTTAACGCGGATATTGCCCGGCTGGCTATTGGGACCCTGCTCGGGTATAGGCTTGAAGCAGCGGATACCCGGAATATCGTAAAGGAACGTAATATCGCCCTCGGGGAACTCGGGGTTGGCCTTGGCGGCTTTGTTGTCGGCGGGTTCTCCCGGCGTGTAAAGCCTCCAGAACACCCCATCGCTCTCGCTGTAAACCGTGAACGGCGATTCGCTGTTGCGCAGCGTACCCCAGTAGAGGTTGCCGTGGTAACCTTTGAACTCGGGATAAACCAGCGTCTCGTATGCCGCTCCGGTCATGGTGTCGTTATAGTCCTTGTCCCATATCCCGAAATTGGCCCCCTTGATGCGGTTTTTCCAGACGCGGTACGGGCCGCGGCCGAACCAGCGGATGCCCTCCACCTTCTCCTCGGGGTAGTCGAACGTAAGGCCGAAGTTAATGATATCGTACTCGGCCAGCGCGTCGTCGAACCCGCGTCCTCCGTTGGCCTTGTTAAGCATCACGGCACGCATGCTAAGCAACCCGGCCGGGGTCATACACCACTGGATGGAGTCGATTGCCCCCTGATAGTAGGCGGTGAATACGGCGTTCCCGTCGTCGGTGTAGGCTTTGGTCTCGAGGAAGCGGGTATTCATCCCCACCGGCACCGGGCCGTTGTTGAACGACAGTACCCCGTTACTGTTTACCACCTCTTTCAGTAGGCCGTCCGTGGCGCCGAATGTAGCCCGCACGCCTGCGGCCGAAAGGGTTACAAGGACGCCGTCCACGATGAGCTCTGCACTTCCGCCCTGCGGTACTTCCGCAAGTTCCCGTGCGGTGTACTGGTCGGCATAGTGAATCGGCCAGGTCCATGTGCACATTTCGTTACCGTGTTTGTCCCATGCACATATTTCCAGAATATCCCCGTCGAAAAAGCGGTCCGGAACGTTCATCCGGGCGGTCCCCGTCTCACGCGGCCCGATTGCGGGAAGGTTTACCCTGCCGGATGCCACGACCTCGCTCCCGCCTCCGGTCATGGGTGATGGGGCGGTAAGGACCCGGTACTCCATCCGGCACTCATCGAGGTTGGTGTAAAGGTATGTGTTCTTGACGAGGAATTTACCGTCGAACGAGGGGGTTATTATCACCTTGTCGAACTGAATAGCCGCCCACACCTCGCGCACGGTGTAGTAACTGCCCTCTTTTTCACGGTAGGGGCCGAGGATACCGTCGGCGCCGTTCGAGCCGTCCGAGTCGAGTATTCCGCCCTTGTCGACCCTGACGACCGCGTTGTCCGAGTAGTCCCACATAAAGCCGCCCACGAACAGCGGGTGGGCCGTATATTTGGTCCAGAAATCCTCCAGCCCGGCGCCGTGGCCCTGGTCATACGACCCGTGCTGGAACTCGGTGGGCATAAACAGTTTGTATCCGTTTGTAAACCTGGCCACACCGGTCTGGTATGTCGGATAGTGGTGGGTGTCTATATCGCCCCAGTCCGCCCACGGGTGCACTACGGTGCGCCCCTGAGGGTCCAGCTCGGCGAACAGCCCGTCCAGCTCGTAGTTCCAGCCGCCCTCGTTGCCGCTGCTCCACAGCACGATGCAGGGGTGGTTCACGTCGCGGGCGATAAACTCTCGCTGGAGTTTGAGACCCACCTCGGTATCGTATGCGTTCTGCCACCCGGCAAGCTCGTCCAGCACGAAGATACCCAGCGAGTCGCAAACATCGAGGAAATGCTTGTCGGGCGCGTAGTGGAACCTCACGGCGTTCATGTTCATCTCCTTGATAAGCCGGCCGTCCATTATGCTTACTTCGCGGCTGGTGGTACGGCCCCCGTCCGGGTGGAAGGAGTGGCGGTTGATACCCTTCATAACTATTTTGGTACCGTTCACGTAGAGTCCGTCCCTCGGACGCAGCTCCACGGTGCGGAACCCGATACGCTCGCTGTGGGTATGGACCGTCTCACCACGGGCATTTTTTAGTGTCAGGTCGAGGGTATAGAGGTTGGGGTTCTCAACATCCCATGCCTCCACGCCGTCCCACTGCACGTTTATAGTGTGTTTGTCCGCCCTGTCCGAGAGCTGTACCGCGTGGGCCGCGTAGGTGGTGCCGGGGTCAGGACCGCTGTATGGCCGGATTTGGGCTTCGAGGGTATAGGCGCCACGGAGCGGGGTGGTAAAGACTTCGGCGTAGAGGCTTCCGTCGGCCCGGGCGTCCACTGCGATGCGGTCTATATTCACCGCCGGTTTGGCCTGCAGGTAGACCGGGCGATAGATACCCCCGAATATCCACCAGTCGGCCTTACGCTCGGCCGCATTGACAGTGCGGTTGTCCGACTCCTTCTTTACGTGGACCTCGATTAGGTTATCCTGTCCGTATTTCAGAAGTTTGGTAATGTCGTATAAAAATTCGTTGAAGCCTCCCTGATGCACCTCCCCGGCCGACTTGCCGTTAATCTTAACGTCGGTGTCGGTCATCACGCCCTCGAAAATTATCTCTACCTGACGGTTCTTCCATTCGGCGGGAACGGCGAACGTACGGCGGTAATAGCCCTCCTCCATCGGCGGGTTGGGTTTGCCCTCAACATACCAGCGGCCGTAGGAATATTCGCCGAAACCCTGCAGTTCCCACTGCGATGGCACCTCGATGGTACTCCATTCATTACTGTTCATTCCGTCGGTAACGTAAAATTCCCAAGTCTGGGTGTCGCCCAGACCCTTGCCCGTAATATAGAGCTGCTCGGTCTGCTGAGCCGCAAGGGCTAGCGGCAGCAGGGCAAGGAGTAAAAGAGTGAGTTTTTTCATTTATGTCAGAAGTTTAGTTTGATTAATCTATTTCTCATAAATCACCACCGAATATACCGACCCCGGCTGCCGGTCGGTCCACAATTTCGGATAGGTTATTATACTGTCATTTAAAAGCATATCTATCAAATCCCACATAACCTCGTGGTAAAGCATCGTACAGGCCAGTTTGTCTTTGCCGTTGGGAATTCCGAACGCTTCCCGGAACCGATCGACCGCACCCGAACTGTCGAAACACTCAGTAATTTTATCGCACACTCCATATCATCGGCGTCTATAACAGGTATAAGCAGGGACCCGTCCCCGCCGGCCAACCCCATAGCCATGGCTTTGGACACTATTTCGGGGTCGGTTATAATGTCATGCTCTTCGTAATCCTCCAGAAAAGGAATAATAAAGCTGTCCGGGTCAAGTTCATCCCAAACAAATTCGGGCTCTTCCTCCGTCCAGCACACAGATAATCCGTTGTAGCTGTTAGTACCGCATGCTAAATCGCGCGGGTTGTATAGGGCCCAGCACTCACCTTCCCATGTGGCGGACGACCGCAGGTCCTCGAATGAGTTGAACGAGTCCCATATACGTCCATCGAGTACATACGAGAATATTACTGCAAACGCATTGTCATATTGCCCCCGCTCCCTTAGATTTTCCACAATGTTGCGGCACTCACCCGCGATGTGCGGGTAAATTTTACCTGCGAGGCTAAGGGAGAACTCCCTCGCCCGTGCGGTCTGCACACTGTCCATTACCGGCATAAGGGAATACCACCGTCCGGCGTCGTCCCTCTCGACAAGCCCCTCGATATGCAACAGCATCAACTGTGAGGTGGAATTGGTTATTCCCAGCGAGTCCAACTCTGCCCTGGTACGGGGTACCGCAAGGGCCTCTATTATCTCCCAATTATTATCTGCCCGAATATAATTGAACGGATGATAACTCGTATATGAACAGAACGCCGTGGCATCCCATTCGGAGAAAGGCCGCTGTTGGCCGCTAAGCACTGCTGGAAATATCAGGGAAAATATGAAGACTAACTTTTTCATCTTTGCACTGTGTGCGCACACACTTTATATATTAACGTATCCTGCCCGGGAGGGATTGTGCGGAGCAGCCGTATACTTACCCGGTCGCCGGGCCGGGTCAGCGGTTATAATCAATGGCAAGAAATTCCCGGGGGATGCCGTATCCGCGCTGCGTGGGGGTTACGGGAACAATCAGCCCGTTGGAGTCGAACTCGAGCTTGTCGATACACACCTCGCGGTGGTAACCCGCCGAGCGGCCCATTTCGATACCCTCGGGCCGTTTGAAACGGTGGTAGACTATCACCCACTCATCGGTACCAGGTATATTCAGGACCGAGTTGTGTCCCGTGCCGTAAATTCCCTGCGCGGGGTCTTTGGCCAGTATCAAGTTGTCGTCCGGAACGGGAAAGGGATTATAGTCGATTTCGATAAAATTGTTTCCATCGCTCCATTCGCTAAGGATTTCCGGCCGCCGAGGCTCGGAGATGGCTTCGATTTCAGGGTAGTTACCATTCATATATATCGGGCCGAGGGGGCTGAAAGAGGTGCCGTAGCGCACGCGGTAGTCCTCGTCCCTCGTATCGTTCTCCGACCAGAGGAAATAGTAGACCCCGCCGCGGTAAAAGACCGACACCGCCTCGCGGAACGTTTTGTCCGAAGGCGTTATGATGCTTTGAGTCTCCGGTTTTATCGACAGCATATCGTCCGACAGCTCCGCAGCGGCCAGGAAACCGTTACCCCAATAGAGGTAATACTTACCGGAATTATGGTCGTAGAAGACGTCCGGGTCTATCACCTGACCACGGGTGATGCCTTCGGGGTGCTCGCCGACAATGGGCCTTCCCGAATCGGTAAAAGGCCCCGTGGGGCTGTCGGATGTTGCCACGCCGATCTTCTGGGCCGCGGTAAAGTAGAAAAAGTATCTGTACCGGCCGTCGATCTCGCGCTCTATTATGCAGGGCGCCCACGCGTTGCGGTCGGCCCAACGCACCTGCGACGGAAGGTCGAGTATCGTCCCCTCGTCCCGCCACACCACAAGGTCGTCCGAGGAGAAGGCTTTGAACGAGGTTCCGCCCCAGTTTTCATACCCGTCGGTGGTGGGGTATATATAGTATTTGCCCGTGTTGCGGCTGTACAGCACGGCCGGGTCGGCATGATAGTCCCGTATCACAGGGTTGTTCCCCACTGTCTGGTCGGGGACGAAGGGGGTCCTGCCGCGTGCGTTGCCCCACCGACGTTCGAGCCTCTCGGCCTCCGCCGCCGTAATGGGTATAACCGTGCCGTGGCGGGGATGGAAGTCCATCGAGACGGCATGGTCCACAACCGTGAAATCGAGCAGGTCGATCGACTCACAGAACTGGTAGCTCCGGTCGCGGTAAACGTCGTACATCAATATATAGGTGTCGGAGTCGATAAGACGGAACACACATGAGCCCTCCACCGATTTGTCCGTCTGCTGGAGATAGCGGTCGTACTCCTCCCACACCCCGGAGGTCAACGACCGTGTCGTAGCCTTCTTAATGCCGTCGCCGTGCCCCTCGGTCTTGTAGAACATATGGTAAAGGCCATCCTTCTCGACGATGTCCCCGTCGATACAGGCCTTGCCGTTCGCAGGCATAAAAAGCACCTGTGGTTCGCCTTCGATATCGGTAAAGTCCTCGTTGGCGTAGGCGTAGTATATGGTATCGGGACCGTCTCCGAACTTCATCGACCAGTATATCATATATTTACCGGCCTCACGGTCGTAAATGGTCTGCGGCGCCCACACCCGTTTCAGATTACGGTAACCTTTGTATTTCTTGGACGGGATATGCACCGTGGAGTGGGTCCAGTTCAGTAGGTCGGTCGATTTCAGCAGGACCATCCCCCGGTTTGATTCCCAGCCGTTGGCCGCCACCATGTCGGTTACGACCATGTAGAACGTCTCCCCGTCCTCACAACGGAGGATATGGGGGTCGCGCACCCCGCCCGTGCGGCTCGTGGCCACCGGGTCGAGAACGGGCCGGTCGTCGTTCAGCGCGCGATAGTTAAAACCGTCGTAACTTATGGCGAAGCGGATAGCTTCCGCCTGGTCGGCATTGCTGACAAAGTATGTGAACAGGTAGGCATGGTACCTGTCTGCAGAGTAGACAGTCGTGCCAAGTAAAAGCAGAAGTAGCGTAAGAAAGTTTCTGGGTTTCATTAAGTCGGTAGTTTAGCCCCCACAACGGGGCCGGGTTATATATGTTCTTTAATTCGTTAACTGAAAAACCGCCCGGACGCCCCGTGCCTGCCCGGCATCTACGGTGAACGGGTACAAGGTTCACCCCCCTTCAGCCGAACATCGTCCCCGTACGGGGCCATGCCGACCGATCCCCGGTAGAATAACAAACCGGGGGTCGGTTTCGGTCGAAGACATCCCATCCCACGGTAAACTTAATCACTCCTGAACTGAAATCCAAATACAGAAGTCAAAAATTTACCCGGCCGCGGCCCGCGCCGTACATTCCGGAAGACCGCGAGCAGGCGAAAAAGGAGACCTGCGGGGCGCAAAAATTACAGTCGGGGATAACCAACTCACAGGCGAATGCTTATATTTGTATTTAACGAACCCTAAAATGAAAAATCTGAGCCTTCCCGAAATATCCGAATAACATGTTGTCCCGCCACATTATAGAGGTGCAGGTCGGCCCGTCGAATTGTCCGACGGGGCTGTGGCAGGCACAACCCAGTGGGTCGGCGGGATTAATCCGGGCGCGTGCCGCGGGCTGTAAGTATCAGTCCCGGAGGTCGGAAAAGAGATAAAACCACTAAACCACACTTAACAATTATGAAAACCTTATCGATTGCATGGAAAACGGTGCTTACGGCGCTCCTGCTGCTGGCACTGAACGGGTGTTCCCGGGAGTCGCAGCCCCAGGAGATACGGTGGCCGGAGCTGACCCGCGAGAGCCAGCCGTGGACCCGCTGGTGGTGGCACGGCAGCGCGGTTACCGAGGCCGATATCACCGCATCGCTCGAAGCCTTCAAAGAGGCCGGTATCGGAGGGGTGGAAATCACGCCCATATACGGCGTACGCGGCAAGGAGGACCGGTTTCTAGAGTTCCTGTCGCCCCGCTGGATGGAGATGCTCATATACACCCTGCAAGAGGCCGACCGCCTCGGAATGGGTGTAGACCTTGCAAACACCTCGGGTTGGCCTTTCGGCGGCCCGTGGGTGGATGCCGAAACCGAGTGTCGTTATATGGTCTCGAAAACGTGGATCCTCACCGACGGGGAGGCCCTCGACGGGAAGATCGAATACATACAGGAACCGATACTGCGTAACGAGGGGCCGGTAAATGTCACAATCGACCAGATAAAATCGCCTGTCACTGCCAACGAAGACCTGCAAAGTTTCGCTTTCGATCAGGTGCACTACCCGCACGCGTTACCGCTTCTCAGCCTTACGGCGCACAAGGTGGAGGGCGACGGATACGGACGGACGATAGACCTTACGGCCGAAGTACAGGACGGTAAATTGGACTGGATTGCCCCCGAAGGCGAGTGGCTCGTATGCGCCCTGTTTATGGGCGAACACGGCAAGATGGTAGAGAGGGCCGGACCGGGCGGCGAAGGAAATGTGATAGACCATTTCTCGAAAGAGGCCCTGAACAGCTACCTGGCCCGTTTCGACGAGGCGTTCGACGGATACGACCTGAGTTCGCTGAGGTACTATTTCAACGATTCATACGAGGTGGACGACGCCATAGGCCAGTCGAACTGGACCCCGGCGTTTTTCGACGAGTTCGAGCGCCTGAACGGATACGACCTGCGCGGTTACATTCCGCAGCTTATAGAGCAGGACAGCCGCGTCATATATGACTACCGGATGACAATATCGGAGCTGCTGGTGGAAAACTTTACCAAAGAGTGGCAGAGGTGGGCGGCCCGTCAGGGCAAGGGTATCCGAAACCAGTCACACGGGTCCCCGGCCAACCTTATCGACCTCTATGCCGCCAGCGACGTGCCGGAGACCGAAGGGTACAGCCTCGTGGGCCTGAAGACCGCACCGTCGGCGGCGCATATCTCGGGCAAGCAGTTAGCTTCGTCCGAGAGCGCGACATGGCTGGGCGAGCATTTCGAGTCGAACCTCGGGCAAGTCAAAGAATCGCTCGACCTCATGCTCCTTGCGGGTGTGAACCATATTTTTTACCACGGCACGGCTTTCTCACCGGCCGACGAGCCGTGGCCGGGATGGCTTTTCTACGCCGCGGTCCACTTCACCCCGCAAAACAGTTTCTGGGAAGATTTCGCCGCTTTGAACCAATATATAGCCCGCTCGCAGGGCTTCCTCCAGTCAGGCAAACCGGCCAACGAGCTGCTCGTGTACCACGGCCCGGCTGACTACTGGTCGGAACCCGGCCGGGAATACCTAAAACCCTACCATAACCTGCTGCCGGGCGAGGAGGAACTCAAAGAACAGCTCTCACAGAGGGGCTATTCGTGGGATGCCATAAGCGACAGCTTCGTGAAGGGGCTTCAATACCGTAACGGATTTCTGGAGACCGGCGGCAACCGCTACTCGGCGCTCGTAGTTCCCGAGAGCCGACTGATGCCGCTGGAAACGTTCGAGAAACTGCTGGCCCTCGCCGGACAGGGAGCGACCGTAATTTTCCATAAACAGCTTCCGGAAGGCGTTCCGGGCATGGCCGGAGTGGGCGAACAGGCAAATAAAATGGAGTCGCTTCGGGCCGGACTCGAATTCGAGTCGGAAGGGAGTTTCAGCATTGCCGACCGCGGTAAAGGTTCGGTGGTGGTGGCAGAAGTGCTGCCCGCAATACTCGATTTTATCGGGATATACCCCGAAGAGATGTATAAGTACGGCCTGCAGACTGTCCGCAGGCTGAAGGACGACGGCGACTACTACTACTTCATCCACAACCCCGGCCAGCAGGAGTTTGCCGGGTGGATACCCCTCAATGCCGGATACCGCGCCGTTGGGCTGTACAACCCCATGACGGGTGAAGACGGATATGCCGAAATCAGGGAATACAATGGCAGGAACGAGATATACATACAACTGCGCCCACGGGAGTCGCTGGTTGCTGAGACGATGTCCTCCGGGAAGACCGGCGAGCTTTACCCGTTCTACCGGGCGGCCGGTGAGGCCGTGGAGCTGGCCGGGGCATGGGAGCTGGAATTCGTTAAGGGCGGCCCCACTTTGCCGGAAAAACGTACGGTCAACTCGCTCGGTTCGTGGACCGTTTACGGACGGCCGTACGCGGCGTTCTCAGGCACGGCCGAGTACTCCACCACCCTGCCCGATCTCGAAGGGTCGGACGTATGGCTGCTCGACCTCGGCACGGTGAACGAGAGCGCCTCTGTCTGGATCGACGGCAATTATATCGGCACCGTTATCAACGCCCCCTACTCGCTCCATATCCCGGCCGGAGCGGCCGCTCCGGGAGCCAGGCTGACGGTACGGGTGTCCAACCTGATGGCTAACCGCATAGCGGATATGGACAAACGGGGCGAACGGTGGCAGATATTTTATAACACCAACATCAACTCCCGCAGGCCCGAGAACCGCGATGCGCAGGGCGACTTCACTGCGGCGGGCTGGCAGTTCAGGGCCTCGGGCCTTGCCGGGCCGGTAACGCTGACTCCGCTCGGGAGAGTGAACTAACGTTTATAGACTCCCCACTTTTTTATGCAAGCCGTCCCCTTTCGGGACGGCTTGCTTCATCTGAGTCCTATATGCCCGATGGTGGCCAACTATCCGCCGGAGATATAGGCCGCACTGAAACCTGCCCGTCACCGCAAGCCCGAAGCCCGTGGCCGCTTCCGGTTCCGAATACCATATAGTTGTGGTAATCCGGCTTGTCGTGGAAATCCGTAAGTTCCGTATTTACATATTCGATAAAAGAACCGATATAATTTTAAATCATTAACTTTACGGCATCAGGTGAATATTTTATGAAGAAGAACGGGCTAAACAATTCGGGTATAGTATACGTACTTACGAACCCCGCTATGCCGGGCATCGTTAAAATCGGAATGACAAACCGCGACAATATAGAGGAGCGGATGCGGGAGCTGTTCAGTACGGGTGTCCCGGTACCGTTCGAATGCAATTACGCCTGTACCGTCTCCGCAAAGGATTGCCCGAAGATAGAGAAGGCTCTTCATCAAGCGTTTGCACCGTCGAGGGTCCACCCGGTGCGTGAATTTTTCCGAATCGACCCCATGCAGGCCGTCGCAATACTCGAGTTGTTCGACAGGAAGGAGATAACCGAAGAGGTGAACCGGGAAATAGACGAAGATCTTACGACGGAGGACAAGGCTTCGCGGGCAAGATTCAAACGCCGTCAACGGCCGGCGCTGGACTTTTTAGAAATGGGCATTCCCGTAGGTGCTGTAATCCGGTTCGGTGAGGGTTCCGACGTCCCGGAGGCAGAAGTTTGTTCGCCCAAAAAGATATTGCACCATGGTGAAGAGTACTCACTTTCCGCCCTCACCCGTAAAATTAAGAACCTTGATCACAATATCGCCCCATGCCCGCACTGGTACTATAATGGCCGGTGCCTGTCGGATATATACGACGAGACATACCCTATCGAAGAGGAATAACAGCCGGACCCGGATAAAAAAGATGCAAGAGCGTTTACCTCCTCCGAACCCGTACGAACGGACCGTATGCCAGACAAATACCATAGACTGAAGGATCGAATCTGATGGGCAAAAACCCACGAGCTTTCAGGGTCCTCGAGCAGATGCCTGGCGATATCGGAGATACCGCTGTTATCGCTCTCCGCCCCGCCCCACATAGCCCGGCCGATAAGGTAACTGCGGGCAAATTCGTCCCTACTGCCGATCTTTCGGGCCGCGAGGTCGCAGGCAAGGTCCACATAGAACCACGCCTGTCCCTCCGGGAGATAGCTTGCGTCACAGCATAATCGGGCAAGAAAATTCAGCCTACTGCAATCCCACCCGGATAAAGGCGTCCGACCGGTAAACGATACCGAAAAAAAGATTAAATTTGTGTTTTGTTTAAATTATCCGGATATGGCCGGGTATATTTATTCAGTAATACTATGGTCCCCCTCTTTACGAAATCATCCATTTAAAAGTTATAGTCAAGATAAGCGATGGCAATCACCAAACCGTCAATACCTAAAGGAACAAGGGATTTTTCACCGGCCGAAATGTCGCGCCGCAACTATATGTTCGACATCATAAAGGACGTCTTCCGCACCCACAGATTTCTGCCGCTGGAGACCCCGGCGATGGAGAACCTCTCCACCCTGCTGGGCAAGTACGGAGAGGAGGGCGACAAGCTGCTGTTCCGCATCCTCAACTCGGGCGATTTCACCCGGGAACTGAAGCCCTCCGACCTCGGCAACCCGGCGGCGACCGCCACCAAGATATCGGAAAAGGGCCTGCGTTACGACCTTACGGTGCCCTTCGCCCGTTACGTGGTACAGCACAGGGGCGATATCGTCTTTCCGTTCCGCCGTTATCAGGTACAGCCCGTATGGCGTGCCGACCGGCCGCAGAAGGGCCGTTACCGGGAGTTCTACCAGTGCGACGTGGATATAGTCGGAAGCCGCAGTCTTTTGAACGAGGCGGAGCTGGTACAGATAGTGGACAAGGTTTTCGACCGGTTAGGCATATCCGTTACCGTCAAACTCAACAACCGTAAGATACTTGCCGGAATAGCCCAAGCCATCGGCCACGCCGACAGGATGATGGACATTACCATCGCCATAGACAAGATAGACAAGATTGGCATGGAGGCCGTCTGTGAGGAGCTGGCGGCCCGAGAAATCTCTCCGGAAGCGATCGGAAAACTTAAACCGATACTTAAACTCGAAGGCGACAACACAGCGAAGCTCAACCTATTGAAGAATTCAATCAAGGAGTCCGATACCGGGTTGGAGGGCATTGCCGAAATGGAGAAACTGCTCGGATATTGCTGCACTTTGGGGCTGGACGGCAACCTGGAGGTCGACCTGTCGCTGGCACGCGGTTTGAACTACTATACGGGCACTATTTTCGAGGTCAAAGCCAACGATTTCCAGATAGGGAGTATCTGCGGCGGGGGGCGCTACGACGACCTTACGGGTATATTCGGCATGCCGGACACCCCGGGTGTCGGGATATCGTTCGGGGCGGACCGGATATACGACGTGATGAACGGCCTCGGGCTGTTCCCCGAGGAGGCGACCGTGACCACCCATGTGCTGTTCCTAAATTTCGGGCCCGCCGAAGAGCTTGCCGCCATGAAGGAGCTTGCCGCCGTGAGAAGCGCGGGGATTCCTTCGGAAATATATCCCGACAGCGCTAAAATAAAGAAGCAGATGGACTATGCCAATAAACGGTCCATCCCATACGTTGTTATTATCGGCAGCGACGAATTGGCATCCGGTACAGCTGTGGTAAAAAATATGCGCACCGGCGACCAGCAGACGGTTAGGCTGGGCACCGTCGCCGGGGCGGTTTCCATGTAGTCGGAGCCGGTTACGCCATACCGACGCCCGAATTAATGCAATGCCTGCCCGGTGAAGTACAATATGGGACTTACCCGGGCTGGCGTAAACGAACAGCGACTTCCACTCCGGACGACCGGACACCGGACAAGGAAAACCGACCGGAGAGACTGAACAGGCCGGTCTAACTGGACTAACCGGGCAGGTTCACAAACCATCCGGGAAGTTCCACACCGACCGAACAGAACTACCGATTGAACCGGGCTACACAAACCGGACAGGACCACAGGAACCGGCTGGACCGCAAGAACCGGCAGGACCGCAAGAACCGAGCTGGACCACAAAACCGGACCCGCTCTCTGCCATAAAGTTTATTCAATATTTTGCCGGGGTCCCCGCAGGGCTTATCCGGTGTAAAAAAAACGCAATGAAAAAATACATCCTATACATTCTCCTTGCCGTGCTGCCTCTGGCAGGTCACACACAGTCCATACTCCGCAGAAGCTCGTCGGCCGCGACCAACGACTCAAACCTCCAACTGGAGAAATTCCAATACTTCTACCGGTACCTCAACGGTTCCTATATCGAGTCGATCGACAATGCCGACCTCATCGAGACGGCAATCAAGGATATACTCGCCGAACTCGACCCCCATTCGAGCTACATATCGCCGGTGGACATGGTGGAGGTTACCGAATCGTTCGACGGTAAATTTTCCGGTATCGGAGTGCAGATAAATACTCTCAACGACACACTTCATGTGGCGAATGTGGTAAACGGCGGCCCCTCCGAAACCGTCGGACTGTACCCTAACGACCGTATCGTCACGGTTGACGGGCAGAACATTGTGGGTCTGAGGCAGAACGAGGCCGTCAAACTGCTCCGGGGCCCGAAGGGTACGGCAGTGAATATCGAGGTGGTCCGGCCCGGCGAAAAAGAGAAGCTGAATTTCCGTATAATCCGCGACGACATACCCATCGAGTCCATCGACGCCTCATATATGATAAGCCCGGGTGTGGGATACATAAGGGTCAACCGCTTCGCGCATACCACTATAAACGAATTTAAGGAAGCATTCGGTAACTTCGACTCGCCGCAGGCCCTGATTCTCGACCTGCGGGGCAACAGCGGGGGCCTGCTGAACCAGGCCATCGACCTGTCGAACTTCTTCCTGCCGCGCGGGTCCCTCGTGGTTTCCACCGAGGGGCGGACGGTCGCTTCGGAACAGTACAAAGCCACCTCGCCGGGTACGTTTCTGCGTGGAAAGGTGGTTGTGCTTATCGACGAGTTTTCTGCTTCGGCAAGTGAAATCGTGGCGGGCGCCCTGCAGGATTGGGACCGGGCGGTAATCGTGGGTCGCCGAAGTTTCGGCAAAGGGCTGGTACAAAGGCAGTTCCCTCTCCCCGACGGCTCGGCGGTTAATATCACCGTATCCAAATACCTCACCCCCACCGGGCGGGCCATACAGCGGCCGTTCGAGAAAGGCCACGGCTCGGACTATTACGAGGACTTCGCCAACCGCTTCGCGACCGGCTACGCCGACACCCTGAACACGGCCGACTCCCTCCGGTTTACCACCCTCAGGCTGGGCAAGAGCGTTTATGAAGGGGGCGGCATCTATCCGGATTACTATGTTCCGGCAGACACCTCGGCCTACTCGGACTATTACGCGGCCCTTATCCGCAAAGGGGTCATTTTCGAACTGAGCAACCGTACGCTCGACCGCAGCCGCAGACAACTGCTTTCGCAATACCCGACGGTCAGAGAGTTCCGCGACCTGTACACCGTTCCCGAATCCATGCTTACCGAGTTGCGGGAATTGGGAGAGCAGCGCGAGGTGGAGTTCGTGGCCGAAGACTGGGCCCTTTCGCGCGACGATATCGCCGAAAGGCTGAAGGTCTACCTTGCCCGGACCCTTTACGGGGAGACTGGCGCATACGTTATTGCCAACACCACCGATCCGGTAGTGGAAAAGGCCCTCGAAATTATCGGTAACTGGGATTCGGAGGCTGCCGGGATAGCCACGGACGCAATCTGACCGGACCGGCCAACTGCCTGCATGTAAATTACTTTTCGGCCCGATTGTTTGCAGTCCGGGTATTTTTTCCATATATTTGTCCGGAACTATCAAACACCCGTTAGTATGGCAGACAATATGGACTTCAGGAGGGAATCGGACGTCGAAGGCGGAGAGGAAGTATACTCTAAAGCGGTTAGGGCCGGCCGGAGGACCTATTTTTTCGATGTGAAGGCCACACGCAACGACGACTATTTCCTCACCATAACCGAGAGCCGCAAGAAGCAGATGAAGGACGGTTCTTTCGTTTACGACAAGCACAAACTTTACCTCTATAAGGAAGACTTTGCCAAGTTCAGCGACGGGTTGGAAGAGGTGATAAGTTATATAAAAGAGCACAAACCGGAATTTTTCCGCCAGCAGGAAGAAGAGGCTTTGGCCGCTCCGGCCGGGGTGGACGAAGAGTTCGAGAGGTTGTAAAAGCTTCTGGGCTTAATCCGGGTTCCGGATAAGGGCCCGGACCTGAGGTCACTGCTGTTTTGACCGGATTATAGGACCGCCCGGCCCAGTAGCCGGGTCCCGGGTCCCGATAAATATACAGTAAAACATATACCCGCTTTCGAAGCGGGTTTTTTATTGTCCGTCATAAATTATGCCGCTCCATACCGAAAATACGGGAAAAGGCAAAAGAGTAGTGCTGGCATTCAGCGGAGGCACCGACAGTTGCTATTCGGCAGTCAAACTGTCCGGGTTGGGTTACAGCGTCGAAGCCCTCGTTCTGGATATGACCGGCGACGGCGAATTTCTCCGCAGCGCCCGGGCCAGAGCACAATCTATCGGCATCCATTGCAAAATACTCGATGTACGCGAAGCATTCCGGAGGAGCGTGGCGGACTACTTCACCGCGGAGTACCTCTCCGGATGCACCCCCGCCCCGTGCACCGTCTGCAACCCGCTTGTCAAATGGAAATTTCTGTACGAGTATGCCACGGGCAACGGTTTCGACCATATCGCCACCGGCCACTACTTCCGGCTTACAGAATCCGGCGGTAATCATTTCGTTACCCGGGCGGCGGACGCGGCAAAGGACCAGTCCTATTACCTCTGGATGGTGCCGCAGGAGGCACTCGCGATGGCGCTCACGCCGATGGGCGGCGAAATCAAAAGCGAGGTTGTCGCTCGCGCCGCAGCACCGGTCCAAAAAGAGAGTATGGGAGTCTGCTTCCTCGGCGGAAGTGATTACCGCGGGTTCCTGCGCCACCGGGCGGGCGACCACCCCTCCTGCCGCCCGGGCGAGGTAACCGACCGAGCGGGCAATCCCGTAGGCCGTCACGACGGATGCGCGTTCTACACTCCGGGGCAAAAGAGGGGCCTGTCGCTGCCGTCCGGCTGGGCCGTGATGGGAATCGACGCGGCCCGAAACCGGGTTATCACCGGGCCCGGTGACGAGTTATTTTCGAGCCGTCTGGTTTTGGAGAACTGCATCATTATCGGCGACCGCCTGCATGGTAATTTTATCCCCGAAATATGGATACGGGGCATCGGCCGGAATCCCCGGGGCGGAGCGCATTTTACGCAGAACCCCAGGAATAACATCCGGGACTGTGTAATGGATACCGGGTACCTTCCAAACCATCCCGTGGATAAAACGGGAACCGGAAGCATGAGCCGGTTAATCCTCGACCTCACGGAACCGGCATGGGCACCGGCCGTCGGCCAGCCCGTGGTATTCTACGACGGCGACCTCGTTGTCGGGGGCGGATGGCTTTCCGGTTTTGCATAACCATGGGTCTTTCCGAAACACACCCAACCCGGTAAACGATAACCGGGTAAGGCACATCCGCGTAAAAACCACCTAAGCCCGTAATCCCATACACCGGAGATGCGGATAAATCGGTACATTTGGTTAAATTTGCCGACCGGAGTCACCTCTCTACCGAATACAGCAAGAATGAGAAAAGGACTGGATTACATAATAATCGCCCTGAAAGGGGCGGCGATGGGTGCGGCGGATGTCATACCGGGCGTCTCGGGCGGCACTATCGCCTTTATTTCAGGCATATACGAAGAGCTGATAAATTCTATCAAAAGTTTCGACACCCACGCCCTGCGCCTTCTGCTCGGCCTTAAATTCGGCCGGTTCTGGAAAAAGGTAAACGGGAATTTCCTCTTTTCGCTCGTGGCCGGTATCGCCTTCTCCATCTTTTCGCTCGCTAAAGTGATGACATATTTGTTGGAGCACCACCCGGTAGTTACGTGGGCTTTCTTCTTCGGGCTGATTGTGGCGTCGACGGTGATGATATCGAGGGACATAAAAGAATGGAGCTGGAAAAGCGTTACGGCATTTCTGGCAGGTGCGGCGGCAATAGTCTTTATCTCGCGCGCCACTCCGGCCACCACGCCGGACACGTGGTGGTTCGTCCTGCTGTGCGGTGCCGTGGCGGTTTGCGCTATGATATTGCCTGGCATTTCGGGAGCGTTTATTCTCCTGCTGATGGGAAAGTACCGGTTTATGATGGAAGCCGTAAGTAATTACCACATAACAACCATCCTGATATTCGTTTCGGGGGCCGTGGCCGGGATAATCAGCTTCTCTCACCTCCTCTCGTGGCTGCTGAATAACTACCGGAACGTAACCATTGCGTTATTGTCCGGAATCCTTCTCGGCTCGCTCTACAAGATATGGCCGTGGAAAGAGGTGCTCGACTGGTATGCCGACAGCCACGGCGCCCTGCACCCGCTCTTGGAAAGGAACGTATTACCGGCTGCTTATGCACAACTCTCCGGCGGCGGGTCTTACCTTCTGGGTGCCATAGTTGCCGCGGCGGCCGGATTTGCACTGATAACGGTCATGGAACGCATCGGACGGACGGCAGCCAAAAAAAGAATACCGAACGAACAGTAACCCGATATGGATATTTACGGAATCATAGGCAACCCGCTGGGCCACTCGTTCTCGAAACAATACTTCACGGAGAAATTCCGAAAGGAGGGCATCGTCGGTGCCGTGTACGAGAAATTCCAGCTGGATGATATCTCACAGCTACCGGACCTTATCGCCTCCACACCGGGCCTGCAGGGCCTGAACGTAACCATACCGTATAAACAGCAGGTACTACCCTACCTCGACCGGCTGGACGACGGTGCCCGGAAAATAGGTGCCGTAAACTGTATCTCGTTCCGGGACGGGAAGCTCACCGGGCACAATACCGATGCCGCCGGTTTTCGCGCTTCCCTGCTCGGCTTTTTAGGAAATGAGCGGCCTGACGCGCTCGTACTCGGCACGGGCGGGGCTGCCAAAGCGGTGAACTACGTTCTGGGAGAACTCGGCATAAACTTCACGATAGTCTCGCGGACCAAAGCACCCGGCATCCTTACCTACGGGGAACTGGACGGGGACGTAATGGCCGCCCACCGTCTTATCGTGAACACCACCCCTCTGGGTACTTTCCCCGACGTTGACGCCTCACCGGCCATACCCTACGACCTGCTTACCCCGGCCCACCGGCTGTTCGACCTGGTCTACAACCCGGAGGAGACCGCCTTTATGCGGCAGGGTGCGGCCCGAGGCGCCCGCACGGTAAACGGCTTCGGCATGCTTACCGGTCAGGCCGAAAAGGCCTGGGAAATCTGGAACGGCTATTCGGAACCGTAACGAAACCGACGTCGAACCGGCGAAAGCTTAGAATCTACTACCGTTTTTCCAATTATAATGTCATCCTGAGCGAAGCGAACCGACGAAGGAGTGAGCGCCCGTAAGCTGGCTTACGAGGCCGAGCGACGAGGAGGAAACGCCGCAGGCGTAACACAGGATCTAAAGTTGTCATCACCGAAGAGTGGAAGCGACCGGGGAATAAAGACGATACTTTTTGTCTTGATACGACCGACGCCCGCAGCAGGAGCAGAGACTGCTTGCAGGCTATGCCCTGCCAGTAGGAGGAAAACGCAGTTAAAAAGTATCACAAAAAAATCAAGGCGCTCGAAAAGGCGCCGGGTGCACTCCGAAGGAGTGCATAGAATTAGTCACCTTACCGTTAAATTATACCATCATTCGCGTAAATCCCGGGTTATGAGATTAAAAATGTCATCCTGAGCCCCGAATGCTGGCGGGACAAGGTCGGCGACAAGGAGGCAAAACCGCAGGCTAAAATATACCGTTGATTTACCCTGCGGGTTTATTATACGGAAAAACACCCGGCCACTCTGACCGGCCACTCCACCAGCCCGAAAACCCGAACCGCCTTACCCGCCCGACAATCCCACGCCGAACCGACCCAAACCGAAACAGAACCGAGGAACCCACCGGCCCTAAAGGTCCGAATCTTCTGTGGGGTTCTCCGACTCTGCCTCGAACTGCTTCCGGTCGAACCCGGCCGACAGAATCTCCTGAGCCTTCTCCACATCGTCGGGCGAAACCAACAGGTTAACCTGCATCATATCCCCGTAGGCCGGGATTATCTGCGCGGCGATATCGTTCTGCATCCGTGCAGGCACACCGGCCGATTCCAACAGGGCCTTGAATATCTGCGCTTCGTTAACCGACAGGTAGGTCGCGACCACTACCGCTTCGTTTTGTACGTCCATATCCGCTTTTTTTAGTCCGATCCGAATCGAGTGAAAGCCGAGGCCAGAGCCAAACTTGCTCGAGCTGTGCCACGGCGTATCCTCTATTCTTTAGTGAGAGGTGAGAGCAATAAGGGGGAAAACTTGTTTTCCTCGGAATTGCCGAACCGACTCGTGCACTCAATAAATATAGTAAAAAATATGTTAATAACTTGTGTAGGCGGGCCGTTATTTACCCGAGCACGGTGCATATCTTTGTCAAGTTATCTAACCAACAGAAAGGGCCTTATTCGCGATGCCACAATTCGTTCATCTACACGTACATACCCAATACTCCATACTCGACGGGGCCTCCCCCATCAAAACAGTCATAAAACGGGCCAAAGAGCTCGGCATGCCCGCCTTGGCAATCACGGACCACGGCAATATGTTCGGGGTCAAGGAGTTTCACGACGCGGCCACTCGGGAAGGCGTAAAACCCATCCTCGGATGCGAGGTATACGTGGTGAAGAACCGGTTTGAGAAGGATAAGGACGAGAAGGCGGGCGACCACCTTATCCTGCTGGCCAAGAACAAGACGGGGTACCGGAACCTTATCAAGATAGTCTCCTATTCGTGGACCGAGGGGTTCTACTACAAGCCCCGTATCGACAAGCAGTTGCTCCGCGACTACCACGAGGGGCTGATTTGCTGTTCGGCCTGCCTCGGAGGGGAGTTGCCGCAGGCTGTCATGCACGGCAACGCCAGCGACGCGGGCCGGGTGATAGAGGAGTTCAAGGGGATATTCGGGGACGATTATTACCTCGAACTGCAGCTGCACCGGTCCGGGGTGCCGCATATCGACGAGCACGTTTACCAGAACCAGCTGAAGGTGAACGAGACCCTGCTCTCTCTGGCGGAAAAATACGGAGTCAAATATATAGCCTCCAACGATGTGCATTTCGTCTACGAGGAGGATGCCGAGGCGCACGACCGGCTGATATGCCTGAATACGGGGCGCGATTTGGACGACCCGAAAAGGATGCGTTACACGTTTCAGGAGTACCTCAAGTCCGCCAACCAGATGGCGGCCCTCTTCCCCGAGCACCCCGAAGCGTTGGAGACTACCCTCGAGATTGCGGGCAAGATAGAGGAGTATTCGCTCGAATCGGGTCCGCTGATGCCCGACTTCCCGATACCGGAGGATTTCGTAATCGAGCCGGAGAAGCTGAAGGAGACCCTTGCCCGGAACTTCGTTCCTACGGAGAAGGACGACGCGGACGGGCGTGCGCTGAAGGAGCGTATCCATGCCGAAATTATGGCGGCGCCCACCGCCGAGGAGTTCGTGGCCTCGCACCCCGAATATGCCGAGAAGCTCAATATCGCCCGCCAGTTCCGGTATCTGGAGCATCTCACTTATGAAGGCGCCCGCCGGAAGTACTGCAAGGAGCCGAGGCAGGAACTGTCGCCGGAGCTCATCGAAAGGATACGGTACGAGCTTGCGACTATGGAGTGGATGGGTTTTCCGGGCTACTTCCTTATCGTGTGGGACTTTATCCGGGCAGCCCGGGAGATGGGTGTGGCCGTGGGTCCGGGCCGCGGGTCGGCCGCCGGGTCGGTAGTGGCTTACGCGCTGGGAATCACCAACATCGACCCCATCGCCTACGACCTGCTGTTCGAGCGGTTCCTCAACCCGGACCGCATTTCGATGCCCGATATCGATATCGACTTCGACGAGGACGGCCGGGCGGACGTACTGCGGTACGTAACGCAGAAATACGGTCAGAAGCGCGTGGCCCAGATAATTACGTTCGGCACTATGGCTCCGAAAATGGCCATCAGGGACGTGGCCCGTGTACAGGGCCTACCCCTGCCCGACAGCGACCGTCTGGCCAAACTGGTGCCGGACAGGATACTTACCGAGAAGGGCGAAACCCCGTTCGAAAGGGTTTACAAGGATTCCCCCGAACTGGCCGCCGAACGCAACTCGCAGAATCCGGTTATCCGCGACACGCTCATCTACGCCGAGAAGCTCGAAGGCTCGGTACGGCAGACGGGCGTGCACGCCTGCGGGGTGATAATCGGCCCGGACGACCTCGAGAACTTCGCCCCGATGGCCGTCGCCAAGGACAAGGAGAGCGACGGATATATCAACGTGGTGCAGTTCGAAGGCAAGCTGGTGGAGAGCGTCGGGTTGATAAAGATGGACTTCCTCGGGCTTAAAACCCTTTCGATTATAAAGGACGCGCTGGACAACATCAGGGACATCCGGGGCGAGGTTATAGATATCGACGCCATTCCGCTGGACGACAAGGAGACCTACGAACTCTACGCGCGGGGCGACACCACGGGGCTGTTCCAGTTCGAGTCTCCGGGTATGAAAAAGCACCTGCGCAACCTCAAACCCAACCGTTTCGAGGACCTTATCGCCATGAACGCCCTCTACCGTCCGGGGCCGATGGAGTATATCCCGAACTTTATCGCCCGCAAGAACGGGGTCGAGAAGGTGGTTTACGAGATACCGGACATGGAGGAGTACCTCAGCGACACGTACGGCATCACGGTCTACCAGGAGCAGGTCATGCTCCTGTCGCAGAAGCTGGCCGGGTTCACCGGGGGCGAGGCCGACACCCTTCGTAAAGCGATGGGAAAGAAGCAGAAAGCGGTGCTGGACAAGCTCAAACCCAAATTCCTCGAAGGGGTTCGGAAGAAGGGTCATGACCCGAAGGTATGCGAGAAGATATGGAGCGACTGGGAAGCCTTCGCCTCCTATGCGTTCAACAAATCGCACTCCACCTGCTACGCCTACGTCTCGTACCAGACGGCATACCTCAAAGCCCACTACCCCTCGGAATTTATGGCGGCATTGTTGAGCCGTAACTTCTCGGATATCAAGAAGCTGACCTTCTTTATGGACGAGGCCAAACGGATGGGAATACAGGTGCTCGGTCCGGATGTGAACGAGAGCCAGAACCGTTTCTCGGCCGACGC
Organism: Rikenellaceae bacterium; assembly: GCA_020859685.1. Taxonomy (GTDB): domain Bacteria; phylum Bacteroidota; class Bacteroidia; order Bacteroidales; family Rikenellaceae; genus WRDF01. Next base: position 3,075 of record JAJBVT010000051.1, on the reverse strand, counting down.
CGAGGGGAACGTGCGGTTCGGCCTGGCCGGGATAAAAGGCGTGGGAGAGGCGGCTGTTAAGACACTGGTGCAAGAGCGCCGGACCAACGGCAAATTCGCTTCCATATACGACTTTATGGAGCGCGTCAACCTTCAGGTTCTCAACAAGAAGAACCTCGAGAACCTTGCGATGGCCGGGGCACTCGACAACATCAGCGGCTTCCCGCGGAGCAGGTTTTTCGCCCCGGCGGACTCGAAGGAGGGCGGCGAGTCGATATTCCTCGAGCAGCTTATCCGCTACGGGACGCGGATGCAGAGCGAGAAGAACAACTCGCAGCAGAGCCTGTTCGGCGGCGTATCGGACAGCGCCGATATCCAGAAGCCCGTCCCGCCGCAGGCCCCGGACTGGACCAAGCTGGAGATGCTGGGCCGCGAGAGGGAGGTCATCGGAATGTACCTCTCGTCGCACCCGCTGGACGACTATCAGATACTCATACGCAATTTCTGCAACTACTCGTGCGCCGACCTCGAGGAGCTGGCCTCCATGAAGGGCAAGGATTTTGTGATAGCCGGAATGGTTACCGGGGTACAGAACCTGATGACCAAAACGGGCAAACCGTTCGGCCGGTTCATCCTCGAGGATTACAACGGGTCGTACCAGTTTACGCTATTCGGCAAGGATTACGAGAACTTCCGCAAGTTTATGTATCAGGACTATTTCCTGCTCGTGCGCGGGAAGGTGGCGCCCCGGATGTACAACGAGAACGAACTGGAACCGAAGATAACCTCTATCATGCAGCTTGCCGAGGCGCAGGATACGCTGATAAAGGAGATGACCCTCACCCTGCCGGTGAACGACATCACGGCGGAAGTGGTGGAGGACCTCTCGACCATCGTCAGGGATTCGAAGGGAAATATAATTTTCCGCATAAAGGTGGTCGACCCGGAGACGGAGGTATCGGTGGGGCTGTTCTCCAAGACGTTTAAAATCAATCTTTCGGCCGAACTGATACGGTTCTGCAACGAGGGGCAGTACAAATACACCCTTATGTAGGGGCGTCCACGGCCCGGGCGGTGGGGGTATAGACGCCGCTTATAGCGGTATCGGCAGAAACACTGGCCGCGGCGGCGGCCAATCGCGGGCAAACAGGTAACTTTACAATCAATAATACACTAAATAAAAACGCAAATGGCACTTGAAGTAACCAAAGACAACCTTCAGGAACTGATAGATTCCGGGAAACCGTTGGTAATAGATTTCTGGGCCGAGTGGTGCGGCCCCTGCCGTATGATCGGCCCCATTATCGAGCAGTTGGCCGACGAGTACGGCGACCGTGTGAACATCGGCAAATGCAACATCGAAGAGAACGACACCGTCGCCGTTAAGTATTCGATTCGCAACATCCCGACCATCCTCTTTATCAAGGACGGCGAAATCGTGGACAAGCAGGTAGGCGCCTCGCCTCGTCCCGTTATCGAGGAGAAGGTGCAGAAACTGATAGGGTAACCGTACCCGGAATATACGAAACCGTAGGCTGTCTCTCTTTGCGGGACAGCCTACGGTTTTATTACACGGCGACCCCGATAGATGTCATTCCGAGCGGAGGCGAAGAATCTCTACCACGTAGGGCGCGTTGGCTGCTCCCGGTCCCTATTATAGCCATGTCATTCTGAGCAGATGCGAAGAATCCATACCGCGGGGGTGGCGGGATGACTGCTCCCGGTTCACTATAATTAAAACATGTCATTCCGAGCAGATACGAAGAATCTCTTCCGCGGGGGTGGCGGGATGACTGCTCCCGGTCCCCTATTACTAAACCATGTCTGAGCGGATGCGAAGAATCTCCACCGCGGTGGCGCGATGGCTGCTCCCGGCTCTCTATTATTAAACCATGTCATCCCGAGCGAGGCACGGAATGGCCGAGAAGAATCACCACTGGTTAATTAGTGTTATATCCCGCATATTATACCGAGAGCGGCAAAGGTCACGATTGTATAAAAACCAAATCTGTAAAGAGAAAAACAAATAATGTCAAAACGCCACCGGTGCACTGAAAGTCACCTGAAGCGGTTTTGTCCTGTTTTTTAGAAATACCGGTATCAACCGGCTTTACCGAATAACCCTTCCCGCCCGAGGGGGGGCGCCGGGTCGAGCCGACTTTATAAAAGCCGGGGGCATAGGTGTTTATAAATCCCCCGGCCGGAAATAAAGTCTATTATATACGAATATAGCCCCTATTTATTGGATAAATAGTACTCTAATTTAGCAACTCCGGGCCAAAATCCAAAACGCCGTAAATGCCGCCCCGCCCACCGTGGCATAAGTTTCCATGCTGTCCGAAGTGTACATCCACGTACTTAACCCAACGGGCCCGAACGCACCAATCTCAGCCGAGACGATGCATGATAATCCGGTTCCCCGACGTTCCAATACCCCACCCGTCACAATTCCACCGGAGAACAATACACTTTAACGTCACAACACCGCGCCGACCCCCGATGCCCAATTCCACCGGAGAAGCACCACTGCCCTGAACCGTCATATCACCTGACTAAGTACCGATACTCATCCCCGTAAAAACCCACCGAAAAAAATACGCTTTAACGTCACAACACGGGCCGAAAAAAATACACCCATCTCGGCAGTACCCCACCGTCACAATCCCACCGAAGAACAATATAACCTGAGCGTATAACACCGGGCCAAAATCGCATTACCTGCCCAAAGTAACAACAACACCCTACGTCACATCCCCCACGATATCACATAACTCCACACGACGTCACATCACCTTGCCCGGCCACACAAACTCTTCGGCCGACCGGCCCAGCCCCCCGACCTGCCGAACACCCCGCCGACCCTAACGCCCCTACAATCCAACCACACCCCCCCAATAAACAGCGGCAGGCCCCGTAAGAAACCTGCCGCATTCCGCGCTTTTTGTCATTTGCATTCCGCATTCCGCATTCTTCACTTTTGAAGTCTTGCATTCCGCTTTCCGCGTTCTGCATCCCGCAGTCCTAAATCATCACTCTGCAATCGCAGTCCGCAGTCCGCAGTCCGCAGTCCGCAGTCCGCAGTCCGCAGTCCGCAGT
>JAJBVT010000091.1:31207-42526 GCA_020859685.1 Rikenellaceae bacterium | reverse complement strand
ACGAGCATTTGCCTGCCGTATCCATAAAAGGATAAATTCTTTTGAATCAGCCCCGCGCAGCGGCACTGGTACACGAAGTAATAAGGTTAATTCCATAAAAAGTTTTATTCGGGTTTCATCCCCGGTCCCCGGTAGCGGCTGGCACAACGGTAGCAAAACAGCCCCGCCGGACCTATAAATATCGGCAGGGTTGTTTTTTCTCGGGGAATATCATTATCTTGAACTATCAAAACTACCGGATATGAGGCTCAGGAAACTTGACAGGAACGACTTCCCGCTGATGGAGAAATGGTTGGCCAACGACCATGTGGCCGCCTTCCTCGGCGATGCGGACGAATGGCTCGCAGAGATGCGGGATAATCACGCCAATGCTCGGTGGATCAGTTATTTCATCGCCGAGCAGGACGGAAGGCCGGTGGGATTTATTCAGCATTACGAGACGTCGAGCGCTCCGGTCGGGATATGGACGCAGGCGCCGAAGTTCAGCCTCGGTATAGATTTTTTTATCGGCGAGGAGCGGGACCTCGGCAAGGGTTACGCCACGGCGATGGTCGGAGTTATGAAAAAGAAGCTCCGGTTCGAAGGGCTTTGTAAGTACGTGGTCGCTGACCCCGATAAGTCGAACAAGGCATCGGTACGGGTGCTCGAAAAAAACGGGTTTATCCTCCAGCCCAGCGGGCTGTACCTTATCGAAGTCGACCTGTAAAGAGCGCGGATTGCGGGGTCTGTTCTCCCCGGATTCCGATAAAAATAAGTGCGGCAGGGATGAAACCCTGCCGCACTTATTTCACGGACCGCTAACGGTAAGCCCGGGACCGTATCGGCTACTGGAGCCGAGTGACGCGGTAGTTGAGTTGGTGAAGAGCTTCCTGGTACTCGTCCAGTATCGACTGGAGGAATGACTCGGCAAACAGAGGCTTTGAATCCTCTATGAGCTTGTAAGTGCTGCAAATAGCTTCTTTCAGGCATGCAGGGACCCGTGTCTCGGGGATTACTATTTCTATATCCCCGTAGGCCGAGACGGCGGTCTCCACCAGCCTGTCCAGCAGGTCGCGAACCGAGTCGAGCGCCTGGTCGGTCGCCATGTGGCGGGCGTAGCTGCCTTCGCCCGTATCCTGCCAGTGGTGCAGTTTAAGACTTTCGTTGAACGAATAGAGCTGACCGAAAAGTTTCCCTATTTCAGGATTTGCGTCGTTGGTTTTCATAATCGCTAAGTTTAAAGTTTATGTTTCTTTTATCCAAATTTACGATAACCTCCGGCTATTTCCTATAAAATATGGTAATACTTTTTATAATGGTATAAGTTTAATTGATGTCGGTGGGTCGGGGATAATAAATGCAACCGGGTCGTGCTTGTACCCGTAGCCATTTATATAATTGAAACTTCCGCATTACAACGTTACGGCCCCCAGGAGTCGGGTTTGCGGACCGTGGAAATGAATAGGTTACAATCGAACGTATGTTTAATTTTCATGCGGAAGACTACTAACTTGAAAATTATTCTCCGGCTTATCCTGAAACCGAGGTTTATTATATTTGCACCGATGAAATTTTCCGGGGCGGCGACCGGCCGCGGTACTCAGAGCGAACTATCTACCCACCTCACGGCGGCATTCGTGGCGCTGGTGTGGGGCTCTACTTTCGTCTCTACCAAAGTGTTGCTCAACGCCGGTCTGGGAGCGTTCGAGATATTCTTTTACCGATTCCTGATAAGTTACGCGGCTATCTGGTTTATCTCGCCGCAAAGGTTGTGGGCCGATTCTCCGGCCGACGAATTGCTGATGGTTGCGGTGGGGTTGACGGGCGGGTCGGTATATTTCCTTTCCGAGAATATAGCGGTCGATCTCTCTACGGCATCGAACGTATCCCTTATCGTCTGCGCAAATCCGTTGATTACTATGTTGTTGGTATGGCTGTCCGGTCGCGGTGAGAAGCCCTCCCGAAGGCAGGCCGTGGGGTCGGCGGTGGCGTTCGCCGGGATGGCGCTGGTGGTACTGAACGGGCAGTTCGTCCTGCGGCTGTCTCCGCTGGGCGATATGCTTGCATTGGTCGCAGCCGTTTCATGGGCGTTTTATACCATCGTTATGAAACGGCTCACGGTTAAATACCCCGTACCGTTCATCACCCGTAAAGTATTTTTTTACGGGTTGGTTACTCTGCTGCCGATCTGGTTTACCGGGCGGGTGGGATTCCATCCCGGTCTGTTGAAGGGTCCGGCGGTGTGGGGGAACCTGTTGTTCCTCGGGTTCGTGGCTTCACTGGTCTGCTATGTGGCGTGGAACAGGGTTATACGGCGGCTGGGTAGCGTCCGCTCGTCAGCTTATGTTTACCTTATCCCGCTGGCCACCATCGTTACGGCCGTGATAGTTCTCCGGGAGCGGATAACCGGACTTGCCGTTCTCGGCACGGTTCTTATTCTCGGCGGCCTGTACCTCAACGAGAAGAAACCCGGGTGAAAACCTTAACGCTCTACTTACGGATTTTCGGAATATCAGTATCGCCGCCACCCTTAACCGGACGGACTTCCGACCGTTTTTATTTTATATTGCGACCCTGTTAAGCTATCGCGGCCGTGAAGTTAATCTGACCGTGTTCCTCAACGGCCGGCCCGGGCAAGACGCTCCTTAATCCAGTCGAACAGCCCGTCGAGGTCGTAATCTCCCGTATGCCCGCGGTTCCATGCGAGGGCGAAATCGGCGTCGTAGCCGTTGTTCAGAAGAAGGGTATAGAGGTTGACGGGGACGTTGAAAGCCGTGTCGCGGTCGGCCGCGCCGTGGCGGATATACCAGTGCGGGGCGGTATCGGCAGCCGGGTCGCCGATAAAATTCATGGGGTTCATAAGCCGTACCCGGTGACGCATCCCGTCGCTGATAGCGGCGGCCGGATTACCTTCTGATTTGCGAAGCGAATAATCGGTGAAACCCGACGGGTTACCCCCACTGTCTCCGAAAACCCGGTTCTCGGCCGTCGCCTCCTGCCCGGCCACTCCGAGGCGGTCGAACGCGGGCGGCGGTTTGAGCTCCTGCCGCCGGGCAACGTATGCCAGGTAATCCGGCATGACGATATCCACCACAAATTCTCCTGCCCGTCCGCGGCCGCCGTCATTCAGAACTATTCCGGCATCCGCGGGCATATCCGCGCCGCCGTTTCGGGCCGCCTGTGCCGAGCTTATAATAAACGTTTTGAGGTATTCCATATAATTATCCGCCGTCAACGGCCGGGAGTCGGGTCCCGTCAATGCGAGGCTTTCGAGATAGGCCGGATAAAGGGCTGCAAGTTCGTCCGAAACAGCGGCCAGTTCCCCGTCCAGTCCGCGGGGACCGGAGTTGGTGGTGCGGTACAGCCATTCGTAGGCCATATCCGCATGGTCGAGGTCGGTAATGGGACAGAAGCAGACCGCCGCGAAGATATCGTCGCGGACATCCGCCGCCCCTATTTCGCGCAGGTACGGTTCGTATGCCGGATGGTTGCCGGTGGCCCCGAGGAGCGACGACATCGCCCCGCCCGCGCTGGTGCCGTCCGTAATAATCCGCTCCTTATCGCCCGGTATCACGGCGTCGTTATGGCGCAGGAAGCGGACGGCGGCCTTCAGGTCCACTATTCCCGCCGGGGCGGGTCCGGTATATACTTTCCCGCCGGTAGGCTCCTCCACCGTGGAATTGGACCCGCGCGAACCGGGAATAACCACTATAAAACCCTCCTGCAACGCACGACCCGTGGCGTCGGTGGGGGAGGGTGCACCGGCTCGGGCGGCCATATAGCCGCCCACGTTGGTTTTCAGGAATATCGGGACGGACCGGTTATCGTCGTACGCCGGTTCTGGAACATAGAAGTTAAGTGTCTGGTACTCCGGGTCCACGACATTGGCTACGTACGGGATGCCCTCGTAGGCGCGGTAACGCACCCTCTCTCCGCGGGGCATGGTAAGCACCCGCTCTTCCGGTTGCCCGGATAGGGTGTACAAGGGCTGGGCGAGGGTCGGCACGGCCGTGCCGGTCAGCGTGGCGAGGGCGGTTATAATATTCATAAGTCTTTTCATCTCTTACATGTTTATTGTTTCCGGCCACGGCCCTGACCGTACCGACCGTACCGTAAATCGGTTACATTTTCCGCGCCGTATCTCCCGCGCTTTACCACCATCTCGCACCTCCCTGCTCCGCACCTCCCCGCGGCGGACCCGTCCGGGCAAGATAAACCCATGAATCGGACCTCAAACCCGCCCGGTTTCACTACCGCGGACCTGTACCGTCCGGTGCGACCTCCCCGTCCGCTTACCGATGTATATATCCGAGCGTCCGTAATCGGTGCCGGGTGGCACAAATAATGTAAATATTAGTGCTGAAAAGTAGATAAACAAAACCAATTTACGATATGAAACCGTTATTTATTACTATCGCTTCCTGCGCCGCACTGGCACTTGCTTCATGCTCCGGCAATGAAAAGGGTAACGGCTCCGGTACCGGAGAGCCCGCTCCGGGAGAGACCAAGTCGGCTTATATTAAAATAAATACCAAAGCCAAAAGCCGCTCCGACGAGGCTACCGCTTCCGGTACGACCGCGACCCTCTACTCCGCACTTATCTATTTTATCGACGGCAGTTCGGACCCGGTAGTGTACGAAATAATGTCAGCCGCCCCCACGGGTGCCGACCTTACCCTTGCCGAACTCGAAGCCGGAGTTCTGGTGGAGGATATACCATCTTCGGTTACGCAAGTATATGTGGTAGGGAATTATGACGTGACCGACGCTAACGGGCAGGGCGCCGATTTCCCCACCGATGCGGGCGACCCGGGCGTCAACTCCCTCCGCCTGTCGGATGTGCAGGACGTGGTTCTCGATATCCAGCAGGTATCGTACGGCAGGCTTGCCGACGGAACGGTGGTGGGAAACCTTATAACGGTTATGGACGGCCAGTCCACCCTCTATGTCTACGAGACGGGCGATAACGAGTGGAACGGCGACAACGCCCTCACCGACGGAGATTATTACGCCAATGTGACTATCTCGCCCGTGGTGGCCCGTATCGAGATAGAAGAGATTAGCTATACGGGCACCCTCGAGCAGTTTACCCTCGAAGGTATCTACATAAACAATTACTACCAGCAGATGCCGGTCGGCCTCACACGGCTCGCCCCGACAAACAACGGTTCCAACCCGGACCATTACGATGTGGGGGACAGCGATTTTGCGTATCGTGCATACAGCGTAATGTACGACCTCATCGGCGATAACGCGACCGGTCCCGCCACGTTTACCCCGGACAACGGGGTCTGGGCCTACCAGGTATTCGGTAATTCCAACCCCGTTCCTCATATTATCCTCAAACTCACCGATGTAGTGGCGGCAGGCGGAGCCTCGCTCGGCGACAGGTACGTGACCGTGAGCGGGTTCGCGGACGGCGACGGCGACGATATTATGTCGTTCGTCCGCAATACGGTCTACAAGATTACCGACCTCGCTTTTACAGATGCCGATATCGACCCGCTTCCCGAACCTACCGACGTCAACGTATGGGTACATGTGGAGGTGGAACCTTGGGCTACGGTTATCGTTAGCCCCATTATTTAGCTCAGCGGCTTACGGTGGTGGCCGGAACGGGTAAATATTTCATCTGCGGGATGTTGGGCGCCATATTGGCTGCCGGATGCGTCAGGCAGGACCTCGGCGAATGTCCGGAAGATACCGGGTATTCGCTCTGGTTCTACTACCCGGCTAACGATACGGCGGACGAGTTCTCCCGTTACATCGACCATGTGGACCTGTATATCTATAACACGGACGGAACACCGGTGCTCGAGGTCGACCTCTCCCGCGCCGGGCTGGACACCTATCAGGGCGTGGTGCCGGAACTCGATGCGGGTTACTACACGGTGGTAAGCTGGGGCAACGCGGACGGCTATTCGGTAGTATCGGGTACGGACGATTTGGATACCGGGCGTATCTACCAGTCGCAGTACGCGGCAGGCGGAACGGTAACCGATTTCGATTCACTCTACTTCGCCCGCTGGACGGTCTTCGTAGACCCGGCGGCAGGCGGGAGGGATACCGTGGAGTTCGTTTCGGCCCATATAAATATGGAGGTCCATATAGCGGGTTACGGTGAGGTACCCGCCGGGTCGGCGCCGCTCGAGCTGACCGGCGTACCGGTCGGATACGATTTCGCAATGAACCTGCTTCCGGAACAGGCCGATATGTTCCCTCGCTGGAGCCTGGAGGGGGACGAGGGGATAATCACGACACGGTTCCGGCTGCTGCGCTTCCCGGAAGATACGGGCATCACGTTACGGATTCCGGACGCCGACGGCGGTATCCGGGCGGAAATAGGGTTGGCCGACTTCCTCGCCCGGAACGGAATCGACGTGGAGGGGGTCAACGAAATAACGGTGCCGGTCTACATTCTGTTTCGCGGCCCGGATTTCTATGTAACCGTCGACGGATGGGAAACCATGCCCGTGTTTCCGACGGTAACGGGCTCCTGACGGGGACGGAATGGTGGCCGGTCGGGGTGGTTTGCGCCGGGGGCGATGCCCGGAAAAGTTGATAAGACGGTGAAAATCCTTTGGAACAGATCGTCAACCTGAATTGAGAGATTATACGATGAAATACCTGAAATATACCATATTCCTGCTAATGTTTGCGGTGTTATGGAGCGGCTGTAACCGGGAGACGGCGGAATATTCCGTTCCCGGCGAGGAAGGCTCCGCCAAACTGCGTCTAAAGGTTAAAACCCCCGGGACCCGGAGCACTACCCGGGCCGTGGCCGAGGACGAGGTGAGTGAGATTAACGTGCTGGTATTCGAATACACCGGTTCGGAGTACGAATTGTCTTATATAGTGCCGGGGTATTCGATTACGCCTTCCACGTCCGGAACTTACGATTACGAATTTTATGCGCGTATCCTCACCAGCAATAACCCGCTCCGTTTATGGCTCGTCGCCAACGCTGGCAATGCAATCGACGCCGCCGATACGGGGATGACCGAGGATGAGGTAAAGGAGGCCGTAACGACGGCCTACGGCGCGGCGGGATTCACGGACGTACTGCCGATGAGCGGTTCGGTTGATTTCGACGACGGTATTACAACGGACCAGACGGTTGAGGCGACGCTGCTGCGCTCCGCCGCCAGAGTGGACGTGGTGAACGCGGCCGATAATTTTACCCTGACGTCCGTCAGGGTTTACCGGGCGAACGATCTGGTGCAGGTGATACCGGACGCGGTGACCGGCAATGCCGTCACGTCCGCGTCGGTACCCGCCGGGGCGGAGCACGACGTAAATACCGATACCTTCACGGTTACCGGAACGAGCCTTACCGCGCAGATATACATACCAGAGTCGGGTATCCCCGATGCGGCCGACCGCAGGCTCGGGGCCACTTCCGTCGTGATAGGCGGCCTGTACGACGGCGGCACCGAGACCACCTATTACCGGATGGATTTCATTCCGGACGACGATAGCGGCAACCCCGACGAGGCGCTGTTCGGGCAGGTCCTGCGCAACCACCTCTATCGCTTCGTCATCGAGGAAGTGCAGGCACCGGGCTGGCCCACGGACGACGACGCTTCGGTCAACCCGTCCACGGGGGTAGAAGTGGAGATACAGGTCTGGGACGAGGTAACGCTCGATATGGTTTTCGACGATTACGACTATTTCGGAGTATCGGGCCGCACGGTGGCGCTCGGCTATTCCGCCGGGTCTACCGGCTACATATCCGTGGATACCAGCCTCGACAGCTACGAGGCATACTGGGGCGATGCCGACGGGAATATCGACGAGGGCGCCGGGCCGATAGTCCCGGGCGGCGACTTCGACGACCCCGACGGACTCTACAATGCGGCTATTTCGGCCGACGGCTCGCAGGTGACTTTCACGATCCTCGCCGCCTACGACAAGTCGACGGCCGCGGCCGCATACCTGGTGCTGGTGGCCGGCCGAATGCGTATAGTGATAACGGTCACACAGGGTACGGCGGATTACAGCGGGCAGAGCCTGATAATTGTCAATTCAACCTATGAAATCGGCTCGTGGGGCGACTACCGCCTCGGCATCGCCAATCCCGTATCGCCGGCGGGAGGCCGTTCTATGGGTCTGGTAAATATGCTGCTCCGCGGGACCAATTTCGGCCCGGACGGCACGGTGGAACTCGAAAGTATTTATATCTCCGGAGTGAACGTAACCACCACCACTATGCCGCAGGCCGCATATCAGGTCGCCGACGTACTATATCTTACTTACAGTACCAATCCGCAGCAGTCGGACGTGGACGAAATCCTCGAGTGGCTGGAGGATGACGACCACAGGCTATTAGTAGTCCAGTTCGACAATTCGGGCACGAACAGTAATATGATGACCTCGCTCGGTTTCGGGACCCGGTATTTTCCCGGAACCACGGCCTCGTACAGTTATGTCGGTGCCGCCGCACCCGATTTCGTGAAATACGGTCCGTTCGGCTCGGTGGATGCCGCATTCAGCTACAAATGCCGCGACACTACCTACGGTGTCGTGGACCCGGCCGAAGCCGACGCCCTCGGTTATATCCCCATACTTACGGGTAACGGCACCACAGCCACTACCGGTTACTACCTGATGGCTGTTAACCCCGAAAGCCGGGTTATTATCTGCGGCGACTGCGACGTGTACGGTAACAGTTCCGAAGGGTCGTCCGGGTATTACCTCGACTTCAGCAATACCAGCTACACAATCGACCCCGAGAACCCTGCCCATGTAATGATGGGTAACCTTTGGGCCTGGATTATCGAAGTGGCGTTGGGTAACGGTTAGGGCATCCGGGACCGGACCGCGGTTTTATTGTTCCCCGCGGCTGATTATATTTGCATAGCACTAAAACAAAAATAGTTAATATGGTAATCAGATTCTTAGCCGTTACGGTTGTTCTGGTATCGGCGTCGGGCGCGGTACGCGCCGGGGAGATAAAGTCCGTATCCGCCCTCACGGAGGTTTTCGGGGACGGGCAGAAAATAACGGCTGCAATCCTCGACTACGGTCAGGAAATAAGCGGCGTAAGCCTTACAACCGAGGTATTTGATGTGGAAGGCCGTACGGTTACCGATGTTTTTTCCACCCCGTCGGAAGACGGTTCCCCGGAGGGGACCGACGGGAGGTACGTGGTGGTGCGGTTGTCGCCGGATGACCCGGGTGCAGGTACGGTGGTGAAAGGCGGCCGCACCTCGTCCGTCGGGAACCCCACGGTATCCGTGCGGCAGTTGAAACCGGTACGGACCGTCGCCGGTAATACTATCCTGCCGGACGGGCAGTGGCATACCAGCACCGGGCGTGTGGACCTCGTGGTGCGTGATTTCCGGCAGGCCGTATACTCCGACCCGCGGTACGGGGAGAGCCTGAATTACAACCTGTTCGTTCCCCGTGACTACGACCCGGGGCGGTCCTACCCGCTGGTGCTATTCATGCACGATGCCAGCGCTACGAGCACGAATGTGTTGATGACCCTTATTCAGGGTAACGGTGCCATCGTGTGGGCCGAGCCGTCGTGGCAGGAACGGCATCCCTGCTTCGTGCTCGCACCTCAGTATGCCTCGGCCACCGTCAACGACAACTCGGAGGCCTCGGAATACCTCGATATCACAATCGATCTCATCCGGAAATTGTCCGGCGAGTACAGTATAGATACCGACAGGATATACACCACGGGGCAGTCGGGCGGATGTATGATGTCGATAGCCATGAATATAAAATACCCGGGATTTTTCGCGGCCTCGTACCTCGTAGCAGGGCAGTGGGACGCCTCGCTGGTGGTCCCGATGGCCGACCAGAAGTTGTGGATTGTCGTCTCCGAGGGGGACGTAAAAGCCTTCCCGGGGATGAACGCCATAACGGACACGCTCGCGAGCCACGGCGCGCGGGTGGCCCGAGGCGTGTGGGACGGCCGTTCCACACCGGCCGAATTCAGGGTGCTTACGGACCGGATGGAACAAGAGGGCGCTAACGTAAATTACGCTGTATTCGAAAAAGGAACGGTAGTGCCGCAGGGGATTCAGGACAGCCCGGCATCGGAACATATCTATACTTGGACCGTGGCATATAACATAACGGGTATCCGGGAGTGGCTTTTTGCCCAGACGCGCGGCATGCCGTTGAACGGCGGTCCGGGGGCGGGCGATTAACCTCTCGGTTGCGAACCCGTTGTCCCGGGATTCCCCGATTTTTCATATCTTAGGGCATTACAATCCTTGTAGTATGAAAAAATTCCTCCGTATAATATTACTGGCATATCTAGTGGCGGGTTGCGCGGTGGTCCGGCCGAGATACGTCCCGGAGACAGATATGCAGAAAAACAACTTACAGGGCGCAATCCTGCGCACCGAGAGTCGCTACCTCAACCTCGACGGCCGGTCCATCGACGACCCCGGTCGGACGACGGAGTTCGATATTCTGATTGTATCGCAATATAACGAGCGGGGAAATATCGTTACCGAGGAGACGTACGGCGACGGCGGCGAACGCCTTACAAAGCGGGACCTATACATTTACGACAGCACCGGGACTCGCCTATTGAGCTCCGAGTACCACGACCTGCTCAATAATACAATCACATGGATGCACTATAAGTACGACGGCCGCGGCCGGCTCGACGCATACCATCCTGTGGGGAACGAGTGGACCGCCCTTTACCGGTATAGGAGCCGCGGATACCCGGCCAGTTTGACCACCATAGCCGGCGACACTGTAAATTCACGCAAGGTTTTCCGGTACGACCGGAGGGGACGGTTGAAGTCCGATTCTTACGGAAGCTACGTTACCCGGTACGAATATCATACCAGTGGGACCTTGCGGTCTGCGTCAAATCGGTCACAGGTAGAGTTGTACGACCGGAACGGGGATATGGTGAAGACGGTCGTCTATATAACTACCCACGGCGAGGATGGTTCCACGGAGGTGGAGGAGGGGATTACCGAGGCGTTTTACGAGTACGACGAACGAGGGAATTGGACCGTGCGCAGGCTGGTTTCGGACGGCGAGACCTACGGCGCCTGGGTCCGCAAAATCGAATACCGCGAATAGGTCCGGCAGTACGGGGTTTCCTCGCTCACTCAAGTAACAGTTACCCGCCGATTTCTGAATATTTGTCACATTCTTCACTCCGTTCAGAATGACATTTATATAACTGTCATCCCGGGAAACGGAGTGAGTGCCAGTTTATATGTCATCCTGAGGAACAAGGTGACTAAGGATCTTACTCTCCTCTGAAAATTATCGAAGCATTGTTATATCTGGGGTTTGCCCGGGTGCTCGGCATCGGATTGCCTCGATTCTTTCCCGGTTCGGGTGCCTATAACAGAT
>JAJBVT010000091.1:0-31107 GCA_020859685.1 Rikenellaceae bacterium | reverse complement strand
GTGCTCGGCATCGGATTGCCTCGATTCTTTCCCGGTTCGGGTGCCTATAACAGATATATGTCATCCTGAGGAACGGAGTGACGAAGGATCTATCCCTCCTCTAAATTACCGAAGCATTATTATCGTGGGTTGCCCGGGTGTGCTCGGCATCGGATTGTATCAATTCCTTAGCCGGTTCGGTTGCACTCCACATGAGTCGCTTTTATGTGTCATCCTGAGGAACAAAGTGACGAAGGATCTACCGTTGGAAATTACCTTAGCACGCCCATAATGAAAACCTGCGGACCTGCACTTCGGTTAGGCGACCGTGGAACCAACCTGTCCATAGCCCATTCGGCAACAGTCCGTCAGAGACGCCCCGGATATTGCCTGAGCGCTTCGGCAAGGCAGTCGGCTGCCGCGGAGAGGTCCTCCCTGTTCAGCACATATGCCATCCGGGCCTCGTGGCGGCCGGTGGCAGGGTCGGAGTAGAATCCCGAAGCCGGGGCTATCATTACGGTGGCACCGTTATGCGAAAAACTTTCCAGCATCCACCGGGCGAACGTATCCGCATCGTCCACCGGCAGTTTCACCGTTACATAGAACGCCCCTCGGGGATTGGGGCAGTAGACGCCCTCGATTTCGTTGAGCCGTGACACCAGACAGTCGCGCCGGGAGCGGTACTCGGTGTTGACGGCCTCGAAGTAGCTGGCCGGGGCATCGACCGCCGCCTCGGCGGCTATCTGCGCCAGCAGCGGCGGCGACAGGCGGGCCTGCGCCATGCGCATGGCTCCGTCGTATATCTCGCGGTTGCGCGTGATAATGCACCCGAGCCGCACGCCGCACATGCTGTACCGCTTCGACACCGAGTCGCACATCACCACGTTCTGCTCTATTCCGGCAAGATTCATCGACGAGTGGTGCACGGCGCCGTCGTAGCAGAACTCCCGGTACACCTCGTCGCAAATCAGGAACAGGTCGTGCCGCCGCACTATCTGGGCGATAGCTTCCAGCTCTTCCCTGTTATACAGGTACCCGGTAGGGTTGTTGGGGTTGCAGATAAGGATAGCCTTTGTCCGCGGTGTGAGGGCCTTCTCGAAATCGGCCACGGGCGGCAGGGCAAAGTCGTTCCCGATATGGGACCTTACGGGAAGTATACGTACACCCGCCTCGGCAGCAAAACCGTTATAGTTGGCATAGTACGGTTCGGGGGTGAGAATCTCGTCGCCCGTATCGAGGCAGACGGTCATCGCCATTTGGAGTGCCTCGGAGCCGCCGTCGGTTACGATTATCTCGTCATAGCCCACATCGATGCCGGTGCGCCGGTAATATTCGGCCAGCTTACGGCGGTAACTCTCCATACCGGCCGAATGGGTATAGGCGAATACCTTTTCTTGGATGTTCCGCACGGCGTTTATTGCCACCTGCGGGGTCTCTATGTCCGGCTGGCCTATATTGAGGTGGTAAACCCGGACGCCGCGCTTCTTGGCCTGTTCGGCGTAGGGGACCAGTTTACGAATCGGGGAAGGCGCGATGCTGAGGCCTTTATCTGAAATATGCGGCATAGTTGTTTTGCGGTTATCGTGAGACACAAATCTAAAAAAATTATCCCGCAATTTTGCCGCCCCCTGTCCCTTTTTATACCTTTGTGGACCGCCGCGGCGACTAACCGCCCGGCGGCTGGACTGAATATGACCGGATTCCGAAGGGACAGGCTCCTGCTTGCCGTGCTGGCAGCGATGACCGCCGGGGTGCTGGTTTACCGTACATACCCCGCCGCGGGGTTCTGGATATCGCTGGCCGGTCTAGCCGCGCTGTTCCTCTCCGGGGTGCGCAGAGCCGTTGCGGGTGCGGTGAGATACAGGTCTCTGGCTCCCTTGTCCTGCGCATGGGTGGCTTTGCAGGGGATACAACTGATAATAATTATAAATTCCATAATCACCCACCGGGTTCACTACTTTACCGTCCTGCTGATTCTCGGGGCGGAATATTTTATTTGGGATACCCAAAGCAGAAGATGAAAATGCTTAAAAATAATATCGGGTATATAACGGCCGCGGCAGTGGCCGTTCTGCTGTTCTCCTGCGGCGGCGGCCGCCCGGCCGCATATACCGGAGGAGGGGATACTTTGTACCTGCCCCGGTATGCCCACGGGTTCGTGGTGGAGCAGTTGCCCGAGGGCAGGCTCCTGCGTATCGTCGACCCGTGGCAGGGTGCCGAAGGGTTCGAGCAGGCGGTGTTCCTCGCGGCCGACGGCGCCGTGGCGCCGGAAGGCTTCGACGGGATAACGGTCGGAGTTCCGGTGAGAAATGTGGTCTGCATGTCCTCGACCTACGTCGCCTATATCGCTGAACTCGGGCGCACCGAGGCGATAAAGGGCGTCTCGGGAGCGAAATACATCTCCAACCCGGAAGTCAGGGCGGCGTACGAGGAGGGTCGGGTTCGCGATATCGGGTTCGACACCAATATGAATTACGAACTGCTGGCCGCCATCGCCCCGGACGCCGTGCTTGCCTACGGTATTACCGGCGAGAACGGCGTTATGTCCGGGAAGCTGGCGCAGCTGGGTATCGACCTGATATATATAGGCGACTATGTGGAGCAGTCGCCGCTCGGAAAGGCGGAATGGCTTGTGGCTTTCGGTTATCTGACGGGCCGCGAGGAGCTTGCAATTGAGATTTTCGAAGGTATCGAGGAGCGGTATAACGGCCTTAAATCGGTGGTGGCCCGCAGCGTGTCGGACAATCCCGAGGCGCAGGCAATTATGCGGGACCTTAGTTCTCCGGGTACGGCTGACGGCGAGAAGGACGGCCCGGCCGGAAAGTTACGGCTGTGGGACAGGCCGGTGGTGATGCTAAACTCGCCCTACCGAGATACCTGGTTCGTGCCGGGCGACCGCAGTTATATGGTACGGCTTATCGAGGATGCAGGCGGAGAATATGCCTGCGCCGGGGAGGACTCGGACGCCAGCCGCCCGATAAGCCTCGAGACGGCCTACGTAAAGATGCTCTCGGCAGACATTTGGCTCAATCCCGGGCAGGCCGTGACCATTGCCGGGCTGAAGGCCGAGAACCCGCGGTTCGCCGCCGCTCCCCCCGTTGTAAACGGCCGGGTTTACAACTGCAATAAACGGAGTACGCCCGATGGCGGCAGCGACTTCTGGGAGTCGGGGGCCATACGGTGCGACGTAGTTCTGGAGGACCTCGTGCGGATATTCCACGACGGCCTTTTGGACGGCGGGGAGACGGTCTATTTCAATAAACTGGACTGACCGGGCCACCTCCTGTCCGGGTGCCTTCCGGGGGGAGGGTCGTGTTGCACAAAAAGGAAGCCCTACGGCCGCCGGTCCGGGCGTATGGGCAGGTAAGTGAGACCTTATTTATAGAAGATGCGGTACGATATCCGGTGGAAATGAAACCGTGGCGTATTTGATCGAACCGGTCCATAGCACCGCGGCATGGTGGATTGAACCGGCCCCGCGACGGCGGGTCGGCACCCACCGGAGCAAGCCATGTTCGGCCGTTAGTAATGGATAAATCAAAATAGCGTAAAAGTAGCCTTACCTGGTCCGATGAGAGAGACTAAAAGGATATGGATAGCATTTACCGTTATCGCTGTGGCGGGGGCGGCCCTGCTGGTTGCCGATATCCTGCTCGGGTCGGAATCCATCGCCTTCCGGGATATACTTGCGGTATTCCGCGCAGGCGGAGGAGACGCAGCGTCGGCAGGGGGAGCGGGCCGGTTGCACCCCGATATCGTCCGCTCCATAGTGCTGAATATCCGCCTGCCGCGGGCGCTGGTCGCCGTGGTGGCCGGGGCGTCGCTTGCGGCCAGCGGCCTGCAGATGCAGACGCTCTTCCGCAATCCGCTTGCCGGGCCTTATGTGCTGGGCGTCAGTTCGGGTGCAAGTCTCGGGGTGGCGCTGTTCCTGCTGGGGATGCCGGTTCTGGGTCTGGGCGCGGGCGGCGAGATTATACGAAATATGGGCGTGGCCGGCGCGGCATGGATCGGGGCGGCGGCTATACTCCTCCTTATCATGGCCGTCTCGGCCCGGATGAAGGATATTATGACCATACTTATCCTCGGGATGATGGTCGGGAGCGCCGCCGGGGCGTTCGTGGAGCTGCTGCAATACCTCAGCCCGGAGGGGCCGCTCAAATCGTATGTTATATGGACTATGGGTTCCGTGGGTAACGTAACCGGGCAGCAGCTCGCCATACTGGTGCCGGTGTGCGCGGTGGGGCTCGGAATGTCGGTGGGTCTGATAAAGTCACTTAACCTTTTGCTGTTAGGTGAGAATTACGCCCGCACGATGGGTCTTAAAGTTCCGCTGGTCCGGGCGGCTATCTTCGTGAGTACCACCCTGCTGGCCGGAACGGTTACCGCCTTTTGCGGTCCGATAGGTTTTATCGGCATCGCCGTACCGCATGTGGCCCGGATGATATTCTCCGATGCGGACCACCGGGTGCTGATGCCCGCCTCGATTATGGCCGGTGCGGCCGTGATGCTGCTGTGCGATATCGTCTCGCAGTTGCCCGGCCGCGAAATGACATTGCCTCTGAACACTGTGACGGCCCTGCTGGGAATACCGGTCGTTATAACCGTCATTGTGCGCAACCGTAAAGTATTTATGTAGATGGCGGCCGAAAGGATTTATACCGTGGAACTGGAAAACCTCACGCTGGGGTACGGAGACCGGGTGCTGTTCCGCGACGCCGGGATAGGCTTCGGGTGGGGCGAGTTCACCGCGCTGATAGGCCGCAACGGGACGGGGAAAAGTACCCTGCTCCGGACCGTGGCCGGGCTTGCCCGGCCGATGGCGGGCCGCATCCGGGTGGACGGCCGGTATCTGGATGAAATGTCGTTCCGCGAGCGCGCATCGAAGATAAGTTTCGTATCGACCGACGATGTGCGGGTTAGCAACCTGCGTGTGGCCGACGTGGTGGGTATGGGCCGCGCCCCGTATACCAACTGGATAGGGAAGTTGTCGCAAGAGGACCGCGCCGTGGTGTGGCGCTCGCTTGAACTGGTCGGTATGGAAGGTTTCGCCGCCAAGGCGCTCGACACCCTGAGCGACGGCGAACGCCAGCGCGTGATGATAGCCCGCGCCCTCGCGCAGGATACGCCGATAATCCTGCTCGACGAGCCAACCGCGTTCCTCGACCTGCCGAACCGTTACCAGATATGCCTGCTCCTGCGCCGCCTTGCCCACCAGGAGAAGAAGAGCATCATCTTCTCCACCCACGACCTGAGCATCGCTGTCGAGCTGTGCGACACCATTGCCATGATAGAAGGGGGCCGTTTCTTCTACGGCACGGCCGAAAAACTTATCGCCGACGGCTCCATGCAGCACCTGTTCGACGGCACCCGGCTCACGTTCGACCCCGCCACCCGCACCGTGCGGCTGAGGGATGAGGGGTAGGACTTGAGTCCAGATTTTTCCGGCATTGCCCGGAGTCGGGGACCCCGGATGGATGGCCGGGAACATTTTTTGTTATCGGTAAAAATTACGCAAGATATGCCGTTATATATGTTTGTGCATCAACTTTGCGGTAAAGAGCTGCGTAAGACCTATCGGTGCCGGGTGGGGTTGAAATCCGGGGGAATTTTCGTAAAATTATTTCCCGAAAATTTGCAACTAATTTCTTTTTATTTACCTTTGCACCGCTGAAACGATCTATGATCGGCAAAACGGCCCATTCGTCTATCGGTTAGGACGCAAGATTTTCATTCTTGAAAGAGGAGTTCGATTCTCCTATGGGCTGCAATCGGAGGTAAGGTGTAGCGATAGCCCTGACGGGCATCAGTGATACCGGACCGTGAAAACAAGGAAGGGCTGGAAAGTAGCCCTTTTTTTAACTTGAACAGTTACCGCCACGGGCGGCAAAATATCTCCGCCGGAACGCGCGGGAATTAAGAGAAACGATAATTATGGCAAACCACAAGTCAGCTAAAAAAAGGATTCGTCAGACGCAGGTAAAAAGGCTTCAGAACAGGTACTATCACAAAACGGCCCGTAACGCCGTGAAAGCCCTCCGTAACACTTCCGAAAAGGAGGCGGCGGAAACGCTTTTGCCGAAGGTATCTTCGATGCTCGACAAGCTTGCCAAGAAGAATATTATCCATAAGAATAAAGCGGGCAACCTGAAGAGCAGTCTCCAACTGCATGTGAACTCCCTGTAAGGAGCGCACGAGGTATACCGTGTCGATAATAAGGACTGTCCCCGAGTGGGGCGGTCCTTTTTTCGCGTGGCCTCGATACCCCTTTTCCGATGGGGGACGGAACGACGGTGCGGAAACCGACCGGACGAATCCCGCTTTTTTTCGTTGGATTAGTGCCCGTATCCGGTTAAATGATTAATTTTACGGTAATTATCCGAAAATCCGACCGGGGGCGTACGACAGCCCGTCCGGAATAAGTTATACAATTATGAAGAAATATATCGTTATGTGTATCGCCCTTGCCGTTATATCGGCGGGGGCCAATGCGGAGTCCGGTGACGCCAAATACCGCAGGGAGTTCGACGAGTTCCTCGAGTATTCGGTCGCCGCCCACGTACTCAGTTACCTCGAGGAGCAGATGGACAGCTACATCGAGGAGCAGTCGGAGGAGGTGGCTGCCAGAATTAAGGAGATTTACCCCGTTATCCACCGGTACTATGCCGATTTTATTTATGAAAGCATGATGCCGATGTACCGGGAGCGCATCAGTTACAAGGACCTGCGCAGGATAAATAAATTCTACCGCAGCGCCGCCGGGCAGAGGTTCAAAGAGGCCCAGAAACCGATACTGATGGAGCTTATACCCGAGGGTGAGCAGCTCGTTATGGCCATCGGGGAGTTGCTGTCAGGCTGTTTGGCGCAGTAATACTACCGCCCAACACCCGAAACCGTATACCGCGGTGGAGCTGCCGCCTGTCCCCGTGACCTGATAAAAGCAGTCATCCTGACCTTCAAGGTCAGGATGACTGCTTTTATCGTTCTGAATCCGGCGAAGCCAAGGGTGGAAGATGGGGCTCGAACCCACGACCTTCGGAACCACAATCCGACGCTCTAACCAGCTGAGCTACGTCCACCGTGTAACTTTGTTCCCGCCGCAGCTTGGGGATGCCCCTCCGCGGTTTCGGAGTGCAAATTTAAAAGTAATTTTGATTATACCAAAATATCCCGGCAAAATCCCTGCCGGCCGCCGGGCTGGACGGGACCTGACAACTGTCACCCGTCCGGGCGGAACCGCCGCCGGGCGGTGACAAAGTGGCAGGCCGTGCTGTCGTGAAAACGGTGCCGGGATAGCGATTTGTCAGGAAAAAATGACAAACGGCCTTTGGCACATAATGTGATATAAGCGGAAACGAAACGGTAAAAAATTAACCCGAAAATCGATTCGATAAACCATAATAAAGGAAAAAAGCTATGAACATCAAACCATTATCAGACAGGGTGCTGATCGAGCCGAAACCGGCAGAAGAGAAAACCGCAGGCGGTCTTTTCATCCCCGACACAGCGAAGGAGAAACCCCTCGCCGGAAAAGTCGTGGCAGTTGGCCCGGGTACTTCTGAAGTAACGATGGAAGTGAGCGTGGGCGACTCGGTCCTCTACGGCAAATACGCCGGTACGGAGGTGAGCGTAGACGGTAAGGACTACCTTATCATGCGCCAGAGCGATATCCTGGCAATCATCTAATAGGGTTAAGTTATCAGCATTTAAAACAGACAAGACAATGGCAAAGGAAATTAAATACGACGTGGAAGCCCGCGAGCTTCTCAAACAGGGTGTGGACGCCCTCGCGGATGCGGTGAAAGTCACCCTCGGTCCGAAAGGCCGCAACGTAATTATCGAAAAGAAATTCGGTGCGCCGCAAATCACCAAGGACGGTGTGACCGTGGCCAAAGAGATAGAACTCTCGGATGCGGTGCCCAACATGGGTGCGCAGATGGTTAAGGAGGTAGCATCCAAGACCAACGACGACGCGGGCGACGGTACCACTACCGCTACCGTGCTCGCCCAGTCTATAATCGGAGTGGGGCTGAAAAACGTAACGGCCGGTGCCAACCCGATGGACCTCAAAAGGGGTATCGACAAGGCTGTGGAAACCGTCGTGGCCAGCCTTCGCGAGCAGAGTCAGGAAGTGGGCAACAACATAGACAAGATAGAGCAGGTAGGTACCATTTCGGCCAATAACGACAGCACCATCGGCGCCCTTATCGCCGAGGCGATGGGTAAGGTGAGCAAAGAGGGCGTTATCACGGTCGAGGAGGCCAAAGGTACCGACACCCACGTGGACGTGGTGGAAGGTATGCAGTTCGACAGGGGATATATTTCGCCCTACTTTATGACCGACTCCGAAAAGATGGAAGCCGTGCTCGACAACCCGTATATCCTAATCACCGACAAGAAGATTTCCACGATGAAGGAGATTATCGGTGTACTGGAGCCGGTTGCCCAGAACGGCCGCTCGCTGGTTATCATCGCCGAGGACGTGGACGGCGAAGCCCTCGCCACGCTCGTTGTGAACAAGCTGCGCGGTGCGCTGAAGATTGCCGCCGTCAAGGCTCCGGGATTCGGCGACCGCCGCAAGGAGATGCTCGAAGATATCGCCATCCTCACCGGCGGTACCGTGATATCGGAAGAAAAAGGCCTCAAGCTGGACGAAGCCACCCTCGAAATGCTGGGCGGTGCGGACAAGGTGAGCATCAATAAGGAGACCACGGTCATCGTGAACGGTTCGGGCGCCAAAGAGGCCATCGACGCGCGCGTGGGCCAGATCCGCAAACAGATGGAGGTCACCACATCGGACTACGACAAGGAGAAACTCGCCGAGCGCCTTGCCAAACTCGCGGGCGGTGTGGCAGTGCTCTACGTGGGCGCCGCTACCGAAGTGGAGATGAAAGAGAAAAAAGACCGTGTGGAAGATGCTCTGGCCGCTACCCGTGCAGCGGTGGAGGAAGGTATCATTCCGGGAGGCGGTGTGGCGTACATCCGCGCCGTGGAGCAACTCGAAGCCCTCAAAGGCGACACCGAGGACGAGACCACCGGTATACATATCGTGAAGCGCGCCATCGAAGAGCCGCTGCGCCAGATTGTGGCCAACGCAGGCGGCGAAGGCTCTGTGGTGGTGAACAAGGTTAAGGAGGGTAAAGACGCCTTCGGGTATAATGCCCGCACGGACGTGTACGAAGACATGTTCGCCGCAGGTATTATCGACCCGACCAAGGTTGCCCGCGTAGCTCTCGAGAACGCCGCCTCGGTAGCATCGATGTTCCTGACTACCGAATGCGTGCTTTCGGACAAGAAGGAGGAGAACCCGGCCCCGATGGGCGGCGCCCCCGGTATGGGCGGCATGGGCGGCATGATGTAGGCCCTACGGCATATTCTGAAAGGGAAGGGAAGCGCTCACCGGCGCTTCCCTTTTTTATTTTGCGGCCCAACGGGTACGCATGCGGATAGCGGAGGATTCTGCCTGTCGCACCCGTGGGGATTAATCCCTCTTTCCCGGGCCAACCCTGTAACTACATACGGCTCAAACCTGTGGGCACAATAATCCCGGCCCATCCATTTTGCGGTTAAATAAACAGTACCGACTTTGTACCGGAGTAGCGGTGCCGTTCCTTAACCGGGCGCGGATGGCGTAAAGTTTGCATTTCAAAATGTTTTGAAACGAAAACATTTATTATGCTTGAAAACATTATTTCGCTGGTCAAGGACCAGGTTATGGATAAACTCCCGGAGGATGCGGATATCCCTGCCGACAAGAAGAACGAGGTGGCCAAAACCACCACCACCTCGATAATCGAAGGGCTAAAAAACCAGATGACGCCCGAAAACATCTCCTCGCTCAAGTCGATGCTCGGAGGCACCGCCGCCCGGGAGGGAGATACGGCCGCTATCCGGGAGAACGGTATCACGCAGGGTGTGGAGTCGAACGTGGTATCGTCGCTGACATCCAAGACGGGTCTGAACGCGGCAACGGCCACCAAGATTGCAGCCCTTGTTGTGCCCGCCGTAATCGCGGTATTCGCCCGCAGAACAAAAAGCGGCGGCGGTTCGGGATTCGATATCGGTTCGCTGGTAAGCGCCTTCACCGGCCACGGCTCGTCCTCGTCTTCGTCCACCTCGGGCGGCGGTTCGGGTATAATGGATATGGTGGGGAAGTTCTTCAATAAATAGTACCACCGTGCTGTAAACCAAGGAAACTATCCCTCCACTTTTTTCGGGCGGCAGGCCCTCCGCCCCCGGCAGGTTACACCTCCCCGGCAAGCCCTCCGTCTTCGGCAGGCCCTCTGTCCCCGGCAGGCTACACATCCCGGCAGACCCTCCGTCCACGGCGGGCCATCCGCCCCGGCGGGCCATCCGCCCCGGCGGGTCGGACTTCTGGATGCAGACGTAAATTTACATTTGTGTAAACGGGTATATAGTCCCCTAAAAATCAAAACCGCGGAATTTTCCGCGGCTTTACTTTTTTTAAGTATTTAGTGATCGGTATGCGCTCAAAATAAATGGGCGCAGAATCAACACTCCACTGAAGGCCTCGCAATGCTCACCCCGGTATGTTGTCCTACGCCCAAGGGTGCCATGGCCCGTTAAGACCACAGCATACCCATGGGTTTCAACAACTTTTACACCAGGGGGTAAACCTATCCAACGATAGTTTGCGAGTTTACAGTGGCATAAAGAGTCGTTTACCCTTTATAATATTCGCCGTACTTTCTCAAAGCGAATTACAATGCTTCCACAAATATAGCATAAGTATAGGTTTATAATTCCAGTCCCTAGAATTTCTAGGGGCAAAGTTATACGTTTTAAGTTAATTCGCAATGTTACAATTGGTTTTAATGAAGACGGAGATTGATAAAATAATAATTAACAATATTAAATCTTTACGGGCTAAAAAAGAATATACACAAGGAATGCTCGCCGAGGTTATTGGAACGTCTCCCGGATTCATCGGACAGGTCGAAAGTGAAATATGTAATTCCAAATACTCAGCCTATCAGATTTACCTAATTGCGGAGGAGTTCCGTTGCCAGGTCTCCGACCTTTACCCACCCATCGACCCGCTCGAACCTTAATACGCTCCATTCCACACGTCGCAGAGCTAAGCCAACCTTTTATGTCATTCTGAACGCAAGTGAAGAATCTTCCCTTTTTGTCCTTACAGGGAGGCAATCGGCACCCCGGAATAATATAACCATACAAAAAAAGCGGTCCCGCCACAGGACCGCCCTCAAAAAAACATGGTATTTAACTTAGCATTGTGGCCGGTTGGAATCGGAAGAGATATACTCGCTTCCTTCTTCTTCGTCCTCCACCAGGTCCGAGGTTGCCGGGTCGTTGTTCACACCGGCGTAGGGATCGGTGAAGATGATGGTTTCGCTGTAAATCACGGCGCCGTCGGAATCGGAGTTTTCAATATCGTCGCTGCCGATATTGCTGCCACCGATATTATCGCTGCCGTAGCTGTCGCTGCCGATACCCGATGAGGTATAACTGTCTTTCGACGAACCGCAACCGCATCCCGAATCCTGGTTCAGGTCCGACTGCGGGTCGTAGTCGTTCGACGAGGATTTCGATTTGGTGTACTGACTTGCGGTATCGCTGTTGTCTTCCGAAAAGTAATCCGATTCGGTTTTCGATTTGGTGTACTTGCTGGCTGCGCCTGTGGCGGCCGTACCCGCGCCTACTCCTGCGTCCACGCCGCGGAAATCGTTTTCGTTGATTGACTGGTTCTGGTCTTTGCTGTCGGAAGCCATACCCGATTTGCATTTAAAATCGCCCATAATATCTGAATTATATTAATTGAAAAGGTTTATACGTCTTTTCAACTACACTAATCAGGCCAAAAAGTAGAAGAAAAGGCCCGGACCCGCAGAAGAGTGCCCGGCCGCAGCCACAGGTGGACGGGCACTCTATTACTAAAAACTTCCGGACCCTGCGGAGGGCTAACGAGTCAGCGGAGTCCTATCGCGATGGTCCTCCGTTAATAACCTTCCGAGTTCGGCAGCCGTATCGGGTTGCATGGTGTACCATTTTCCCCGGTGGTGCAGATGCCCTCCGGTAGTCCAAACCGATATCACGTCGTCCTCCCGGCGGGCGGCAGGGTCGTAAGTTACGATGATTGTATAATCGGCCGTAACCGGCTTTATCATAATCCCGTTGTCGTTGCGGGCGGTGTCATACTCCACACCCGACAAGTAGCGCGACAGGGCCGGAAAATCGTCATGACCGAGCTGTCTGTCGGGAAGCTCCCCGTCCCCGTATTCCACCCGGACTCCCGCTATCGAGGGCAGAGTCTCTGCCGGAAGCAGGTTATAATGGTGGGAAGTCTGGGCGGAAACCGTCTTCGCGCCCGCTCCGAATCCCGCCGCGATAAGCAGGGCGGTGAGCATAATCTGTAATTTTTTCATAATCATATAAATTAGTCCCGCTGAATTACGGCGGGGTCGTGGTTATCCATCCTGATAAATCCCGGCGACACGGGATAGGCCTCCATGTCCGTTTCCGGGTAGGTAGCCATAAGCTGCCTGATACTATCGTCGTCGAGACTGTGGTCGAGCCACCGTTCTTCGTCCCGCCTGTCGAGAATAAGCGGCATGCGCCGGGGATTCTTACCGCCGTTGTGTATCTCGGCGGTAAGCGTGTTGGCCGGGGTGGTGATAAGGGTGAAGGTACGGATTTTATCGCCCGTGCGGGGGTCGAGCCACGTATCGTACAGCCCGCCCATCGAGAAGATCTCCCCGCCGTTCACGAAAACGTAGTATGGCGTCTTGGTACGGTCCGGGTTATGGTGGTACTCGAAATAACCCGTGGAGGGTATCAGACAACGTTTTCGCCTTATAAGTCCGCGGTACGACGGCAGTTTGAACACCGTTTCGCTCCGGGCGTTGTAAGTACCCTGCCGTATGCGCGCGGCCTTCTCTACCGCGTCGCATACCGTACCTCCACCGGCCCCCTGACGGCCTGCCCAATAGGGTATCAGCCCCCACTCCATCACCCGCAGCGAGGGGTCGGGAGTGACGATGGCACACGGCGTATTTTCGAAGGCGTTGATATGGTAATTTTCCTCGATTATATCGCGCCATGCATCTATAACGTCGGTTTTTCGTCCGTAGCGGGCGGCGAGGTCCTGCGCCTTTTTATTCATCGAATTATGGAAGCACATCTTTTTCGGTTTACACCAAAAGATGCAATCTTCGCGCCCGGGTGATACCGGCGTATGGTACAGGCATGAAAAATCCCCCTCCCGACGGGCAGGGGGATTTAACGATTAAGCACTCCATTCCCGAATACCTGTTCCGATATTGTCACCCTTTAACGAAGTGAACCGACGAAGGACAGAGTGCCCGTAAGCTCGCGGGACGAGGCCGAATGACGAAAGCGCAACGCCGAAGTCGTAACTTTGAATCTCCCGCCGGTAGAAAAGATTTATAAGGAGATTCTTCGTCGGTTCCTTTCTCCTACTGGTATTCCACAGTTTGCTAACTACCTATGCTTCGGTAGGCATCAGGCGTGTCAACAAAAAGAATCGTTTTACCATACAAAATAAAACACCCCGTTACCTACGTTCCTCGGTTGACATAGATTAGATATGTCATTCCGAACCGCCGCCGAGTATCTCCGCTAACGGTATACGCTGGAATATCATATCCGCCTGACTGCCCTCGTACAGCACTCCGACGTACTCCTCCCCAACCGATGTAATATACGAGTAACCGCGGCCGCGGCCTTCGTCGAGCAGTATGGAGTGTTCCGCGGGCCATGTCATACCGTCGTCGAAACTCGCCTTGAGGGTCATATTCACCCGGGCGGACTTCGAGGCGGGGTTACAGAACAGCAGTACGCTCCGCCGCTCGCCCCCGGCCGTAAATTCGTGCCGGTAGAGGCTGGCCATACAGGTCGGCTCTATCAGCGCCCCGCGCGAGGTAGGGTGAACGGTCCACGTCCGGCCGAGGTCGGCGGTTATGGCCACGGTGCGGCCGTTCTCGTCCGAGGGGTCGGTACGGTTGCGGTTGTCGCGCATATTGAGCATCAGCCTGCCGTCCGCGAGTTCCACCACCGCGCACTCGGTGGTGCCTTGCGGGGTTTCGGCCGCCGGGGCGGAGGAGGTCCATGTCCGTCCGCCGTCACGGCTCCATGTTATATTGGAGAACGACTTTCCGGTGCCGTCGCGGCCCTGCGTGGGCATAACCAGCGTCCCGTCCGACATGGTGATGCTGTTGCCCGGCGCGGGTGCCCATAGCCACCACTCTTCGCTTTTACCCATGCGGGTTATATTCTCCGGCTCGGACCATGTGGCCCCGTCGTCGCTGCTGCGCGTAATCATAAACTGGCTGGTCTCCCGTACTCCGAACCCGGGCTGAGAGCCGCGGTTACGCCACTGGTGGTTCCACTCGGTCGACTCTTCCGTAAGGCCCTCCAGCCAGCGGCCCTGTTCGTCAATCACCCCGTGCATCCAAAGACCCGCGACGAGGATATCCCCCGAGGTGCGGTCCACGGTTATACAGGCGTCGCTCACTCCGTTGAACTTCTCGGGAAGGCCGCCCCACCGGCCCATATCCATCACTATCTGCAACGGCTCCCATGTGGTCCCGCCGTCGAAACTGCGGTTAATACCTATATCGATATCGCCTTGAAGGTCACGCCCAAGTTCGCGTCTGACGTCGTAGAGGGCGATAATAGTCCCCGCTCCGGTCTCCACGAGGCCGGGTATACGGTACGAATGCACTCCGTCGTCGCCGTGCTTCCGTACGGCCACACCGGTGCGCAGGCGGCCACCGATACCCTCCGCGGGAAGTTGCGCCTTACCGTCCGGCGCCGTGACTCCCACGCATGCCACCTTCACGAAGCCGTTCAGGTCGATAACGTCCCTCATTTTCAGGGCCACCCATACCGGCAGGGTATCGGCATCGGCCGAGATACGGCAATCGAGCCGCACTCTCCCTGCCGCTGCCACAGGCCCGCAGATAAGCCGGGCCGTGTCAATAAGGCCGTTTTCGAGCGCACCGTAAAGGCTTACCGACTCCACATCCTTCGGGTTATCGGTCTCCTTGAGCGATATTTCCACTGCCGAGACCTCGAGCGGGCCGTCACCCGTGCGGATAAAATCGAGCCGCAGAACCGGGTTGGCCTCCTTAAGCGCCAGCACCGGGTAGACCGGTGCCACACCCTCCACGGCCAGCGACTCCGAAACCCTGCCGCATCCGCTCAACGCGGCCAAAAGAGCCGCGGCAGCGACGGTTCCTGATATTATTCTTATCATATCCATTTAATTGATTAAAAAATACCCGGGGCGGGTTACCCAGACCCCGGGCATAATAATTTATTCTTACGGTCCATTCCGGAACAGTCCCGGATAGGTCCCGACTCATCGGTACCGGGGTCATAATTCAGTCCAGGTTTGGTTCCTGCCTGGCCCGAGTTAATCACGGTTCCCAGATGGGTCCGGCATCCCGGCCGCACGTCGTCAGAGCTGGTAAAGGTCCTGAACCTCCTGAGCCGAGAGGGCGCGTTTGTAGACTATAAGGTCGTCCATCAGGCCGTCGTACGGGTTGGAGAAGGTCGATTCGCCGGTCTGCTGGATACCCACCTTGAACGGCAATGTGGTGTCGATTTCACCCGGTTCCGCCCTGCTGGCGGTTCCCGCAACCTGTCCGTCAATATAGATGTAGGACATACCGCCCTGACGTACACACACTATGTGGTGCCACCGGTCGTCGCCGATATTGTCCCAATTCGAATCGGTAATATGAATCGTGCCGCCCTTCTCTATATTCAGGGTCACGTTGCGTGAGGCGTTGCTGTATAGCCTCAGCCAGGTCTGCATATCGCCGCTGGAAAAGCCTCCGGCCATCCATATCATCATCTGCTGGCGAACACTCTGCTTGTCGTTGCGCACCCAAACCGACACCGAGAAGTCTCCCGTTCCGAAGTCGAAGGCCGAGTGGAAGGGCAGCATAAACCCGGTCGAGCCGTCGAACAGCCCCGTACGGCCCGCCTGCCCGTTACGGTCCTCGCCGAAGGCGATAATACCATCTTCATGGGTAAGAGCGGTCTGGAGCCTGTAAGGACCCGCGTCGCCGATATTACCGTCGAACGGGAAGAACATCGTCAGGCCGTCGCCCGGCACCACCACTATATAGCCGTCCTTCTCCTCGGTGGAGTCGAAATAGCCGTTGGCTACTTTGAGCGTCACCTTGTAGCGTCCCGGCTGGCTGTAGGTCACCGAGGGGTTCTGCACGGTGGATGTGGCGGGCGAACCGCCTTCGAAGGTCCAGTGCCACGTCTCCACGTTCCCGATCGAGCGGTCGGAGAAGTTCACCGTGCCGCCGGTGTAGGTGCCTGCGAAGTCGGCTTCGAAACCGGCAGCCACATTATACGGGTCGAGCACGGTCAGGTAGTTCGTTTTGGTAGCTATATCGCTGTATTCAGGGTTCGAGGCTTCGAGAGTCACCGAGTAAACACCCTCTTCAAACTCCATGCGCGGGTTTTGCTCGTCGGAGGTGTACTCCTTGCCGGTCGTCGACCGGAAGGTCCATTTCCATGAGTCGGGCAGCCCGGTGCTGAGGTCCCTGAACCCTACCGTTTCGCCCTCGATAACGGTGGTGGTCTCAGCTTCGAAATCCACCGTCAGTTTGTCGTAGTCCACCGTTATATAGGACTCTTTAACCTTGACGGACACATCCTTTGAGTTGCGGATTTCGAGGGTCACCGAATAGGTGCCCGGGGTATTGTAGACCACCGTTGGGCTCGACATTGCCGAACTTTGGGGGTCGCCGCCCTCGAAGGTCCAGTTCCATGAGGAGGGCTGGCCGCCGCTCAGGTCGTAAAATTCAATGCTCTGTCCGGCCAGCACCCTCTGGTGGGAAGATGTAAAGTCGGCCGACAGTTCGCTCTTGTCATCCTCACAGGCCACGGCCGCCGCGGCCACCAGCAGGAACGACACTATTTTAAACAGGTTCTTCATCGTATTTAGTATTTTTGATTTTCCGATATTCTTCCGCCCGGCTCCGGTTCCGCGAAGGACCGACCGGGAGCTCTTTTACATAAAGTCCGAAACGTCCACCGCCTCGAAGGCGATACCCTCGCTGTACCGGGTCTGCCCCGCTTCGTAGAGTATCCCCACCTTATCGTCCGATATCTGCACCAGATCCGAGTAGCCGCTCGGCCCTTCCCACACCTGATAGATGCGTGGCCAACTGCTTCCGTCGTCCGTGCTCATTTTTATGGTCATATTGGTCCTCTCGGTGCTGGCGGGGTTGGAGAAGAACAGCGTATGTTCACCGCCCATTACGGCGTTCAGGATACTGCCCTGACACACCGGGTCCACCAATCCGTAAGCCGTCTCAATCGGGGTCAGTGTCTGCCCCCCGTCGAAACTGCGCGAGTTTACCCGCAGGTTATTATTGTTCCCGCAGCGGCAGTTGAGGAGAAGGTCGCCACTGGATAGTTCGGCTACAGTGCTCTCGTTGGGGTTGAGCGAGGCGTGCTGGGGTGTCACACCGCCCAGCTCCCAGGTCTCGCCCCCGTCGTCGGAGAAGATTATATGGGAGTAGCCCCGTCCGCCGAGGCTGCGCAGTTCGATATTGTCGCACGGCACCACCAGCCTTCCGGCGTACTGGCCCTGAGCCAGTTGTATACCGTGGCACGGACCCGTGGCGTACCATCCCCATCGGCTGTCCTTCACCTGGTCGGTAATTTCGCGCGGTTCTTCCCAGGTCAGTCCGTCGTCGTCCGACCAGGTCGCGAACACCCGGCGGGTATCCTTGCTCGTGCCCGAGTTGATATCGCCGATGGCGTCCTCGCCGAGGTTCCATGTCATCAGCAGGTGTACTCGTCCGGTGCTGCGGTCCACCACCGGCGCGGGATTCCCGCAGGTATTGCCCTCGTCGTGCCATATCACGGCCATATCGCTCCATGTCTTTCCGTCGTCCGTGGAGCGTTTCACCACGAGGTCTATCTCGCCCTCGTCGTCGCAGTTTTCGAGCCTCGCCTCGGCGAAGGCCAGCAGGGTTCCCTCGGTGGTTTTAACGATGGCCGGTATGCGGTAGCAGAAGTAGCCGTCGTCGCCCCGTTTGAAGATAAATGTATAGTCGGTCTCCTCCGGTACTTCCGGCTCCACCTCGGGCCCTTCCCCCGGAGAGGGGGTGTCGTTGTCGATACAGGAAGCCAGCAGGGCCAGCGCCGTGAGCGGCGCCAGTAATTTGCCGATTATCGTTTTCGATTTCATATCGTGTTATCTATATTCGTTATTTGGTAATGCGTAAACCCCGTTTCCCGGACGTTCCCCGCCTCGGGAAGAGGACCCGGTAATTAATATCCTTTGGTCTGTTCGAGGTTATGGTTGAGGTCCATCTCCGTTTTCAGTATCGGCAGGAAGAGCGGTACGCTCTTTCCCCGCAGGTTGGGAACCACATCGTAGACGTTTATCGTCCCCCCGTAGTGGAACCGCACCAGGTCGGGCCAGCGACGCTGTTCGAGCCAGAACTCGCGGAACCGCTCGTCGAGTATCTCCTGCTCGACAGCCCTCCTGTCGGCGGACCCCGTGTAGTCGCCCGTCCCGGCCCGGCGGCGCGTATAGTTGAGCTGGGTAATGGCGTCGCCCGTGCGGTCGAGGGCGGCGTAGGCTTCGGCTTTGAAGAGGTACATCTCCGCCGCGCGGTACACTATAAGGTCGTCCTCCCAGTAACGGTCCACACCCTCGTAATAGAGCCCGCGGAATTTGTTGTCGAAGTCCCCTATCACATTCCCGGCGGCGTCCACGGCAGTAATTACTGAAGCAACCCTTCGCACATCGCCCGCGGGGAAAATGTTTTTGGCCGCCTCGCTGGGCTGGTAGACGCTCCGCGAACCGCTTATGGAGTAGGCGATATCGGCCGCGTTAGCCGCGTTGGCCACGAAAATGTCGCGGGCCTTCAGGCGGCTGCCGTAGTGGTCCGACTTTTCGTCGCGTTTGAAGTAGAGCGAGAAGACGATTTCGTTGTTTGTCTTATTCTCGGCCGAGAATACCGACGGGAAATCCTCCAGCAGGCCGACCCCCGACGCAAGCACCATATCGGCCGCTTCGATGGCATCCAGCAGGTCGTTCTCCGTACCGCCCGTAACCTTGTATTTCCAGAGCAGGACGTCGGCCTTCAGGGCGTAAACCATCGGTTTGGACACGATATTCTTGTTCAGGTAACCCTCCTCAGGGAAGAGTTCCAGCGCGGACTCGATATCCTCGAGTATCTGCGCTATCACATCGGCCGCGGGTGCGCGGGCGGGAAGCGGACTCTTGTCCGATTCGGTGGGTTCCAGCACGATGGGAACGTCGCCCCACGCGCGGGTGAGCATAAAATAGACGTAAGCCCTTATGGCGTATGTCGAAGCGATACCGCGGTCGATGGCCGTGGTATTGGGTTCGATGTCGGGGGCGTATTTCAGGAGCAGGTTGCAGTTGTGCAGCAGGGTGTAGTGGCCGAGCCAGCTCGGTGCGTTGGTCTGGGTCAGGTTATGCGCCCATGCGGCCGAGACGGAGCCTTCGAGCCCGGCCACGAACGCGTCGCTGCGGTCCTCCCGAAGTTGATAGTTCGAATTGAGCAGGTCGCGCAGCCGGTTGTGCAGGCCGTTCAGGAATCCCGTCACGTCCCCCTCGCTTTTCCAGTAGCTGTCGCCCGTGATATCCGATTCGATATCCACGTCCAGCAGCCCGCACGAGGGAACAAGGAGCACCGACAGGGCCACGAGCGGTATCAATAATATCTTTTTCATGTTCAGTTTAGCCTTTAGTGGTTAGAATGTCAGCCTGACGCCGAAATTGTACTGGCGCGGACGGGGATACGTACCGTTGTCGCTGCCGGTATAAATTTCCGGCATCAGCCCGTCGTACTGCGTCAGGTAACCGATGTTGTAGACCCCGGCGAACACTTCGCAGCCCTGCACCCCGATTTTGTTCATAAACCTCTCGGGAATATTGTAGGCCAGCGATACTTCGCGCAGGGCGAGGAAGTCCCCCTTCTTATAGTAGAGGGAGTTGTGCGTATAGTAGCCGCTGCTGCCGCCCAGCCCGTCGGCCGAGCGGAGGTGGTTGCGGATACCGTAGTCGGAGTCCGACTGGACGGAGTAGCGCGGTATGGAGGCTATGTCGCCCTGGTTTTTCCATATCTTGTCGCTCATCACGTCCTTGAGGGTCATATTGTTGTTACGCGCGCTGGCGAGCGACCGTCCGCGGAACGCGTTGTCTATAACGTGCCCCATGGCGAAGTCCATCACCACGCGGGCCGAGAGCCTTTTCCAGCGGAACGAATTGACCATACCTCCCATCTTGTCGGGCCGGATATAGCCCATGAACACCATGTCGTAGTGGTTTATAACCCCGTCGCCGTTGCGGTCGTCCCAGATGGCGTCTCCGCCCACCTTCTGCCGGCCGTTTGCAAGTTCGTCGTACGGCGCTCCCACCGCGTCGGCGTCCGTAGAGTAGACCCCGACCATGTTGTAGGCCCAGCGGCCGCCGTAGCGTTCCCCTTCGGCAAAGCTGCCCACCTTGATATACTGCCCGGTCTTGGGGTCGTAAATCGTGTTGCCACCGATACGGTTTTTGTCCTCGCCGTTGTCCGGCAGTTTCTCCACGATGGATCGGTTATAGGAGAAGGTCAGGCTAACGTTCCAGTCGAACTCGGGGCGCTGGAAGATTTTGGCCGTCACTTCAAGCTCGACGCCGGCGCTGCGGAGCGAACCGTAGTTGGCCATTACCGTGCTGAATCCGGTGGTACGGTCGAACGGCTGTTCGAACAGGCGGTCCGTAGTGAGCTTGTTGTAGTAATCCGCCAGCAGCATGAGCCGGTTCTTCAGAAATCCGATGTCCACACCCACGTCGAATGATGTTGTCGTCTCCCACCGGAGGTCCTTGTTGGCGAATTTGGTGTTTATGATACCCACCTGCCCCATATACATATAGGAGGTCGAAGTGCTGTACTGCCCCTGCGTGTCGTAAATCGAAAGTTCGTTGTTACCGGCCTGCCCCCAGCTCGTACGCAGTTTGAAAGTGGAAACGTAGGGCCTCACCGGGTTCCAGAACTCCTCGTTGTGGGCGTTCCACCCGGCCGACACCCCGGGGAAGGTACCCCAGCGCTTGTTGGCCGCAAACTTCGACGACCCGTCGTGCCGCACCGACAGCGAGAAGAGGTAACGCTTGTCGTAGTCGTACATCAAGCGCCCGAAGTAGCTCATCAGGGCGTTCTCCGAAGTGGACGAGGTGATTTTCTGCGTCTCTTCGGCCGTGGCGTTGAGCGTCTTTATGTTATCGGTCGGGGCTCCGTAGCCGGACCCGGACAGGTTGTAGGTGTAGGTATTGACATAGCTCCAACCGGCCACCACGTTCACATTGTGGCGGGCGCCGAAGGTCTTGTCGTAGCTGAGCAGCACATCGCCCTGAAAATCGCGGTACTTGTCCTTCTGGGCCGAGGCATTCCGGTTGGGATTCACCTCGTTATATGCTTCGAACTTGTTGTAGATACCTTCCGTATTGAAGTATGACACGGAGGGGGAGAAGGTAAGTTCGGGAAGAATCTGCCATGTCAGTCCGCCGTTTACGGTGGTCCGGTACTGGTGGTTGTCGTTGTAGCGGTCGCGGTAGTAGATTTCGTGGTTGCGGTTGCGGAACGACGACACACCCTCGCCCGGTGCGGGCAGTCCGTCCTCGTATTCGAGGCGGTAGGTGAAGGGCATCGTCACCGAACGGTTCAGCACGTTCTGGTAATTACCCACGGTGTTGTACTCACGGAACTGGTACTGGATACCCGTATTAACGGTTACCTTTTTGGTCAGTTTGTAGGTATTATTCAGGAGCATACTGAAATTGTTGTTCCACGTTCCCGCAACTACGCCCTCCTGCCGGACGTAACCCAGCCCGGCGTAGTAGGTGCTCTTTTCGGTCCCACCGCTCACGCTCACGCTCATATCGTGTTTTATGGCCTGTCGGAACGTCACGTCCTGGTAGTCGGTCTCCTTGAAGATTAGCCTCTTGCCGGTAACGGGGTCTATCATCGTCTCCCAGCCCTGGTTATTTATAAGGTCCTGCACATACTCCTCACCGTAGCTTTTAATATAGGTATCGAGAAATTCGAGAGTGTTGCGCGAATCCCGCGGGTTACCGGTCGACATCCCGTAGGTACCGTTCGATAGGAACTGGTTGGGGTTGGTGGTGTTGTACTTCATCGTGTTCAGGCGGCTGATATAGATATAGTCGCGCGCCGAAGTGAAGTCATACCTGCGTGAGAGCTCTTCCATCCCGACCACGTATTTGAAGGTCACGGTGGGTTTCTGTTCGAACTTCCCGCCTTTGGTCGTTACGATTATTACCCCGTAGGCGGCCCGGGCGCCGTAGATAGCGGTGGAGGCCGCATCCTTGAGCACCTGCACCGACTCTATATCGTCCGGGTTCAACTGGTTGAGGTTCCGCATGGCGCCTACAACCCCGTCCACTATAATGAGCGGCGAGTCGTTCTCGGGCGAGGTGGATGCCCCGCCGCGCAGGAACACCTGCGGAGCGGCACCCGGCTGACCGTCGCCTATCTGGAGCGACAGCCCGGCCACCTTGCCCTGCAGCTGCGCGAGCGGGTTGGCCATCTGGGCGTATTTGAACTCCTCTTCGCCCACGCGGCTGATGGAAGCGGTCACGGTCTCGCGGCTCTGCTTACCGTAACCTATGACGAGTATCTCGCCAATCATCTGAGTGTCTTCGGTCATTACTACGTTAATCGCGGTACGGCCGCCCACCGTCTCGCGGACGGTATTGTAACCGAGAAACGAGAAGGCCAGCACGGCATCCGGAGATGCCACACGTATGGAGTAGTCGCCCGCGGCATCGGTAATGACACCGGTAGTGGTCCCCTCCAGTATGACGGAAACACCCGGCATGGGCTGGCCGCCGCTGGTAACCTTGCCGCTCACCGACGTCGCCTGCCCGTAGCCCGCCGTGGTCAGGAGCAGGAGCGCCAAAAAGCAGCCCGCCGGGGAAGTGTGCTTCCTCATGGTTTTTCTGAACTGCATAAATTCTGATTTAGGGTTGATTGAAATATCGAAGGTTGTGGCCGGTGGTCCGGCCGGGTCCGGTCGGTTTAATCGAATCGGGTTGGCACATAGGCTTACAGATTTAGGTTAGTTTAGTAAGAAGGTATCGTTATCGCAAATATAAAATAATTTTCATTATGTAGTACATAATAAGGAAATATTTTTTAGTTTTGCGGTAGAAACCACAAAATCCAACCTATTATATAGTATTTAATGAAAAGAATTGAGGGACTAATAACCGCACCTTTCACCCCTTTCGGCGCATCGGGAGGGGTCGAATCCGAAACGGTGGACAGATTGCAGGAATTCTATAAATACAATGGTATAAGGGGCGTCTTCATCTGCGGGACCACGGGCGAGAGTTCGGCCCTCACCTTCAGCGAGAAGGCCGCGCTTTTCGAGCGGTGGGGCCGCCACCGCTCGGACGATTTCATGGTGATAGGCTTCCTCGGGGGCACCTCGGTCGGGGAGTGCCGCAAGCTGGCGGCCGAAGCGGGCAACTGCGGGCTGGACGCAATCGCGGTCACCGCGCCCTACTATTTCAAACCCACCGGGGTGGAGGAGCTGGCGCAGTTCTGCGCCGAGGTGGCTGACGCCTCCCCACTGCCCTTCTACTACTACCACATCCCCTCGTTCACCGGCGTATACTTCAATATGTACGAACTGCTGGGACTGGTGGACGGCCGTGTTCCCACCTTCGCCGGGATAAAATACACCTACGAGGATATGATGGACTACCAACGGTGTCTCGGCTTCGGCGGGGGACGCTACGATATCCTCTGGGGACGGGACGAGATGCTCCTTTCGGCCCTCGTGGTGGGCGCCCGGAGCGCGGTGGGCAGTACCTACGGTTACACCGCCCCGCTCTACCTCCGGATTATGGAGGCATACGCCGCGGGCGATATAGCCACGGCGCGAAGCCTCCAGCTCAAAGCCACCGACTACATAGCCCTGCTCCAGAAGTACGGCCCGTCGGCCGGAAAGGCCTTTATGCGCGCCGTGGGTATGGACTGCGGCAGGTACCGACTGCCGGTGCGCAACCTCGACCCGGCCGGTGAGGCGGCCTTCCTGCGCGACCTCGCCGCCACCGATTTCCATAAATACTGCTCCCGCACCGTACCGGGCGGCATCGCCGCCGCCGCGGGCACAGATATCGAACAACCTCGAACTTTCAATACCGCACAGTCACAGGTTTAGTTTGTAAAATTTCATACTTTTTGGGGCCGTAAAACGGCAAACCGGGGATGCTCTTAGTGCATCCCCGGTTTTTTATGCAGGTATATTAAGGCGGTTTACGAACGGACATCCCGCCGGGGCAGGATAAAACTGGCAAGGTAACCTATCCCGCAGCAGGAGACAAGGCCGATAAATCCGTAGAGCAGAAAAGAGACCTGCGAGTATCCGTTGAAAATCAGCAGTACCGCGATGCTTCCTGTGAACCCGGCCAGAGCGCTTCGCCAATCAATCCGTTTTATGAATATCCCCATCATAAACAGGCCGCCGATGCCGCTGGTGAGAAGTCCGAGGAAGAAGTTGAACTGGTCCCACAGCGACGCTATATCGTACGTGGCAAGCAGCAGGGCGGTAAGTATCCCGAGGGCGCCCACCACGATACCGGACAGTCGCGCGAATACCATTTTGGCCCTGTCCGAAGGCTGCCGTTTCAACTGCCCGAGAAAGTCGACCGTGAGGATGGTCGAAATCGAATTGATATTGGACGACAGGGTAGACATGGCCGCGGCGAATACCGCTGCAATCAGCAGCCCGGCCACCCCCACCGGCAGACGCACCATCATAAAGTGGGGGAATATCGAGTCGGTATTCTGCATTCCGAGGTTGAGCAGTTCGGGTTGGGTCTTGAAGAAGACGTAGAGTCCCGTGCCGATACCGAAAAATATCAGTGCTACCGGAATGCTCAGCCAGCCGTTGAGCCAGATGCCTTTGCGGGCGCCCGCGATATCTCTCGTGGTCATGTAGCGCTGTATCACCGACTGGTCGCTGGTGTAGGTGAGCAGTTGGTTGGCAAGGCCGCCGACGATAGCCACCCAGAAGACGGGCCGGGTCAGGTCGAACGAAAAGTCGAACGTCCGGAGTTTAGCGTCGTCGAGGGCTATGCCGACGAACTCCCGCACCCCGCCGTCCACCGCCGTCACCATATAGACAAGACAAAGCAGTGCCCCGCCCACGAGTATCACCCCCTGTATCACATCGCCCCAGACGACCGCCTCAATACCGCCCATCGTGCAGTAAACAACAGTCACTACACCCATCAGTACGATGCACAGATAAATATCCAGACCCGTCACCGCATTCAGCGCGAGCGAGGGCAGGAACAGGACTATTGCGATACGGGCGAACATAAAGACGGTGAAGAACGAAGCCGCCAGCAGCCGAATGCCTTTACTGAATCTCACTTCGAGGTACTCGTACGCCGAGGCCACCTTCAGGTTACGGAAATAGGGCAGGTAGAAATAGATTACCAGCGGGACCACGAGGATGATGGCCATGTTGAAAATTATCATGGTCCAGTCCGCGCCGTAGGCCTTGGCCGGAATGGAGAGGAACGTTATGGCGCTGAGGGCCGTAGCGAAAATGCTGATACCGGCCGCCCACCACGGTATCCGGCTGCCGCCCTTGAAAAACTGCTCGGTACTGTTCTCCCGGCGCATAAAGTAGAAGCCCACGCCCAGCATCAGAAGCAGGTAGACGACGACCACCGTGTAGTTGACCCATCCGAAACCGGCCTTCTCCGCGATTCGTACCACCAGTATCTCCGGGGTCCGGACCGCGGGCTTCAGCTCGCCGGACGGCACCACGATATTACCGTTGTAGAGCAGGGCCGCGGTGGCCACCGGAAGCGGTGATTCCGCCTCACCGATTCTAATCCACGTATCCGTTATCGCATGGTAGGCCAGAATATCCCGGGAAAATCCGGTATGGGAAGTGAAAGCCGCGGCGAGTTCGGCCCGCAGGGAATCCGCCGCGCGGGGGTCCCCCGTCGCCGGGATTCGGTATTCGAGGTCGTACCGCCGGGCGAACTCCCGGCCGTCGTCGCCCCCTATAACTATAATATGACCCGAACCGTAGGGCACGGCCGCGGCGGCCATCACGGCTCCCGGAGCACCTCCGGGCATAATGTTCCCCTTGCGGGTCCATCTGCCGTCGCCGGGCGTGTATTGCCAAACCTCGTTATAGATAAGGGCGTCGCCCTGCTCCGTGTGTCGGCCGCCCATAAGGTAGAACGCCTCCTGCTCGCCGTTATGCTGGCGGGCGAACACCACGCCCTCCGATCTGGTCCCAGCCGGACACCCGTCCAACCTTGTCCATAAGTCCGAAGGTACATGATAAGAGAACATGGTGTTTAACCCGGCCTCGATGCCGTGCAGGTAGACCGTATTGCCGGAAGCCGCGGCGGCCACGGGGATAAACCCGTCCGAGGGCAACTCCGTCACCCTCTCCACCCGTACCATGCCTCCGGAGTAGGAGAGCCGGTAAACATCCCGGCTGTATCCGTCATCGCGCACGCCGCCGAAGCAGTACACCCCGTCGCCGAGAGCCACCGCCTGCCCGTGGGCTATCCCGCCCCCGGGAAACCGGACGGGGCTAAGCACGGCAGACAGAGTGCCGTCCCGGCCCTGCGTTATAACATAAATATTGTCCCTGAAAATTTTGGAACCGCCCTCCCACGGGCCGCCCTCCGCGAAGTCGGAGCCGCCCGCCATGAGTATCGCCCCGCCGTGGACCCCGGCGAACGCTCCGGCCACGCCCGGATTTGCCGACTGCCCCGGCAGGGGCGGCAGCGAGCCGTTCGGACTTACGGATACTTCCCGCGCGGACAAGGCCGTCGCCAGTGGAAGCAGTAGAAGAAGAAGCCTTAATTTCATCGTCCCGGTCTGTTTAGGTTAGTCTGCCGGACCACCCCATACCGACCGTCGAACGCTTTTATATTTTATCTGCAGGGCCTTATCTTGTAAGATCCGCCGCTATATATTAACCGATGGAATGCGCGCCGCGATGGCTCTCCAGCGAATGGTTTGCCCGGTTACCGGCCCATCACCTGTTTACGGGTTCCTTCGGATAATGCCCGATATTATTTTACCGATGCGATTCCCGCCGCCGTTTATTTAACCGATGGGACGGGAGCCGCCTCTCAGGCCCGCAACTCATTACGGGTTCCTTCAGACAAGTCCCGCAGTCTATTTTACCGACGCTATCCGCCGCCGCCGTTTCTTCGGCGCAGGGGCAGGATCCGCTTCCCGGCCGACTTCCCGGTCCTGCCGTACTCGCTCACCACCGAACTGGCTCCCTGTCACTGCTTTCTGTCGCAGTTCTTCATCACCGCCCTGCCACCGCGGTTCTTCCCCGCCCGTTGCCGCATCTCCGGCAGTCAGCGCCTCGATAGAACCGATATCGCCGCCCAGGGCTGCCCGCGAACGTTCGGCGTTCTCCAGTGTGCGCTCCATATCTTCGAACTGCGTATTGAGGTGCATCCTCATCGCCATCCGGAACTGGTCGGCCGTACCGTTGCGCAGCATATAGACAAGGCTCGAATGGGTGACAATCTGCCTTGCGCGGTAATCTTTCGACCGCGGAGCGTAGAAACGGAACAGCGGCTCGAGAAGGTTCTGAAAATCGGTAAGGCTCTTATTTTTTGTGATATTATAAAGCGTACTGTGAAACAGAATATCGAGTTTAATGGACTCCTCCGTGCTGGTGGCACTCTCTTCCCGCTCCACTATATCCTGAAGGGCGGCGATGTCTTCCTCTGTCTTGTTGAGGAAAATAAAATCGGACATACCTATTTCGAGCATCAGCCTGAGCTGGTACAGCTCCTGGAGCGACTCGCGGTTCAGTATCCCCGACTCCACTATAAGTTTCAGCACCCCGAATATCTCCGGCATTATGACCACCGTCCCCTTCTTCTTCTTGGTCTCTATAAAGCCGAGCGCCCTAATCCGGCTGAGCGCCTCACGCACCACCACGCGGCTGACTCCGAGCAGGTCGGCAAGTTCCTGTTCCTTCGGCAGTACCGAATTTATGCCCTGCGAATTATGCACTATGTAACGCAGGATATTCCTCTGGGTCTGTTCTACCAGAGTGTCGTTCTTTTTCTCCATCTGTTCGAGTTCGGTAATAAGTGGTCCGGCAATGCAAATATATACTTTTAACCGGAATATGTATTACTTATTAATCATTTTTTTCTTAATAAAAGGTTGTATTCCCGTTAAAACACCGAATAAGTAGTATTTCTTAATTGTTATGTAATACTACTTCCACATCGGAAAGCCGTGAGCAGAGCCAAACTTATCGGGGCGCATCCCTTATTTTCCAAATATACGAATTCTTTGTATTTTACCGGTTGATTCCGCGCCGGGCTTACGGATTTTATGCGGGGCGGGCGGTTCACTGAAGATTATCGGGGGTTCATTGAAAATAAAACCGGGTATCGGATATTATTGCTAACTATGCATCAGGAAACACGCTCCTTGTGAAACTGATGAAGATAAAATTTTTTGCGCCGGTGCTGGCGGCGGGTTTAACTTCCCTTGCAGCCATCGCCCAGCCGGGAGGCCCGCAACCGTCGGCCGAACAGATGGCCGGGGAGAAGACCGAAAGGATAGTCTCGCAACTCGACCTCTCGGAGAAGCAGCGCAAAAAGGTTTATAAACTGTACCTCAAACAGGCCCGCGAGATTGAGAAGGCCCGCACGTCGGGATCGGACCGGAATATGGGCGAACATCCCGGTGAAGCGGGCGGCATGAGAGCCGGAGGACCGGGTGGTGCCGGAGGTATGAGGGGCGGAGGTCCCGGAGGAGGCGGTCCGGGCGGCGGACGCGGCGGAAGACAGGGAGGTCCCGGAGGACGGGGCGGACCCGGCGGAGAAGCGATGGAACCGGGAGGGCCGCAGGGCGGCAGGCCGGACGCAAGATCGGCAGGACCGTACGAAGAGCCGGAAAAGAGCATCCTTAAACGGGACGCCAAAATGAAAAAAATACTCACCGCTGAGCAATACGGGCAGTGGGTCGTAATAGAGAAAGAGATGCAGTACGAAAGGTTCAGGAATGAATTTATGAATCTGGAAACTGAACGGTAAAAATATCGTTGACAAATGATATTTTTGTTTTGCCTTAAGCAGTAATTCTGTAAAGGGTTTTTTCGTAAAGGGTTATGTTGAATGAAGGGCCGGTCGGGATTCTCCCGCCCGGCCTGGATTTTTGAAGGGGGGGGTCGTGCCGATTGGTTTTTATGTAATTACCTTATTTTATATCTTTGTTGCTTCTGCATTCGCAGATTATCGGAATGCGCATGGAAAAAAGGAGCGGAAATATGGGGAATGCCGCGGTGGAAGAGTCGGGACATCCGGACGAGGGTTCAGCCTCCGAGAGGGGGCCGGAAAGTGCCGGACACCCGGAGGGCGTTCCGGCCGTGGATAAGGAGCCGCAAGGTCCCCGAAATCCGGAGGGTTCGGCCGTGGATAAGG
Source organism: Rikenellaceae bacterium (assembly GCA_020859685.1). Taxonomy (GTDB): domain Bacteria; phylum Bacteroidota; class Bacteroidia; order Bacteroidales; family Rikenellaceae; genus WRDF01. The sequence continues at coordinate 1,604 of JAJBVT010000091.1, read as the reverse complement.
GGCCGCAAGGTGCCCGACACCCGGCGGGTTCGGCCTCCGAGAGGGAGCCGGAAGGAGCCGGACACCCGGAGAAGGGTTCGGCCGCGGAGAGGGGACCGGAAAGAGCCGGACACCCGGAGGGCATTGCGGCTGCGGAGAAGGGGCCGGAAGGACCGCCAAGCGGCGGCAGCTGTCCGTTCGGGTACGGTCGTGGAGGATTCCCGCACAGGCATCCTCCCCATTCCGGAAGCCCCGCCCCTCAGGGTCACTCCGCCCACGCCGTAAACCCGGCACCATACGGGCATGGCAATCCGGCAGCCTCCCCCGCCCACGTGCAACCTCGGAATCCGGCAGGCTCCCCTGCCAACGGCCCCCCCGCGGAGATGCCGCATGCCGACCCGTCCGTAATGCACGAGCGGTTCGGCAAAATGCCGCTCAGCGACCCGGGCCTCTTCACCATAAAACGGCTCTTATCGCGCTCATCCCCTACCGATTCCCCCTCCCCGGCCATACGCACGGGAGTCCACTGCTTTGTCTTCGTAGAGAGCGGCGAGACCCTCATCACCATCGGCACCGACACCTACCTGTTCAAATCCAACGAATGCGCCGTGATTCCTGCCGGGCAGGTTTTCACGGTCCGCTACTGGCACGAGTGCACCGGATTTATGGGCGGATTCCACACCGATTTCCTGAACGCCGACTGCAGTGGCCGGAGCGTGCTGCGCACCTTCCCGTTCCTGCGAAAGTGGGGCGGTCACAAGGTTCGGTTCGATACGGGTCAGGCGCATTTTATAATGAACATCCTTCACCGTCTGCTCGGCGAGTGCGGCGGCGGCAATAATAATGACGTGCTCAGAACATACCTTACCGCCCTGTTTGTGGAGATAGAGCAGGCGCGGGCGAAAGGCGGCCGGGAGCCCGATATCGACAACCGGCTGTGTAACGAGTTCGTGGAGTTTGTGTTCGAGCATCCGGGCGAGGGCCACTCGCTGGCGTTCCATGCCGAAAGGCTGAACGTTTCCCAGCCCCACCTGACCCGCACGGTGAAGAACCTGACCGGCAAGACCCCTTTGCAGTGGATTAACGAGGCGGTTATTCTCGAGGCGAAGGTTCTGCTGTCTCACACCGACCTGCCGGTGGGCGAAATCGCCGAACGGGTGGGACACGGCGACCCGTCGTACTTTACCCGAATGTTCCGCAGGCACGTCAGAATGGCACCCCTCGCTTACCGTGCCGGGGCGAAAATCACCAAAAACTGAAATATTCCGGACTAAATACCCGCAGGTTCTTCAGCATATTGGATGGCCCCACTGCCTCTGCCCCACGGCGAAATTCCCAAAACCTAAATACTCCTTACCAACCCGACCGGCAGGCACATCGGCACCTGACCGGCATGTAAATCAGGCATGTCGGGATGCGCCTCTCGCCTATCGTGCCGGGGCGAAAAGTCCCAAAACCTAAATGTTCCGGAACAACATACCCGCCGGTACTTCAGCATATCGGATGGCCCTCCTGCCAAAACCCCGGGGCGATAAGTATTAAACTGAAAAAAACTCACCCCACCTGACCCGAAGTCACGTCGGCACATAGGAATGGCGCGACTCGCCTACCGTGCCGGGGTGAAA
>JAJBVT010000087.1 GCA_020859685.1 Rikenellaceae bacterium | reverse complement strand
CGCCACCCCGCCCCCGGCGGGCCGCACATATTCATCTTAGCGTAAACATCTGATTACCGTTAAATGTACGGGGCGGGAGTTTCTTCCCGGAGTAATGAGTTACTTTCCGGGGATTTTCGACCGCAGCACCTCGAGCTTCCGGTCGGAGACTATTTTGTCGATTACGGTTTTCACCACCTTATCTATGTCGCTGCCCTCGCTGTAATCCGCCGGGCAGACGAAATTTACGCGGTTATCCCTTACCAGCCGCTCCGAGGCGGTCTTGCTGGCTTTGTTCGCCGGGTTGTATACTGCTATCGAGTGGCCGCCCTGAGCCTTTACCAGACGCATACAGGGGATATCGGTGGTCCCGTCGCCGAAGTATATCATGTGCCGGAACTGCACCGGGCGCTGACTCTCGGGAATATAACGGTTCACCTCCTTGCTGTCGTAGACCGACTCCACGCCCTTGTTAATCTTGAATATAAACTGCGTTTTGTTGGTATAGTTCACCGCAACGGCGGGCCAGTAAGCCACCCCGTCCACATCGTACAGGAAGGAGCATGCATATATCTTACGGAACTCGTGGGCTATGGGGGTTCCCTCTATCATCTCCTTAAGCCCCGACGAATTTATATAGTGATGCACGGTCACCCCGTGCCCGGCCGCGTAACGGTTAATACGGCCGAACCACTCCTCCACCCCGTCATAGAGAGTTATCTTGGCACCGGACGCCATGAAGGCGTCGCGCCTCAGGGAGAGCCCCGTACTGCGGGCCTCGTGGAGCATTTTATACATATAGGCCAGTATCGGGTCGGCGTCCTGCTCCAGGGCGAGGTCGTTGCTGTCCTGCCAGAACTCCCTGTTGCTCTTGCCCACCGTGGGGATGAAATCGTACTCCTGCATATTGCCCGGCGAGAGGGTGCCGTCGAAATCGTAAATCAGGGCGACCGTTACAGTGCTTTCCATACCGACTCATTTTTAAGACTCTAAAGGTACGCATTTTGCCCGTAAACGGATAACGCCGCCCCGAATTAGCATAATCTTCCCCCACCCGGCCGGTGGCCCCGGGATTGAAAATGTATTAACTTTGCGGGAAAGAGCATCGAAAACACTAAACACTAAAGATATGACTTTCAGGGAACTTGCCGCACAGAGGCGCTCGTGTCGCAAATTTGAGGAGCGCAGGGTGGACCAAACCACCATAGACCTGCTTATTGAAACCACACTCACGGCCCCGTCCTCCAAGAATTGCCGCTCGACCCGCATCGGCTACACCGACAATCCGGAGATATTGCAGGCGGTATCGGAGATGCGCTCCGCCGGTTCGGCATTTGTCGGGGACGCCCCGCTGGCATTTTTCATACTTGCCGACGATTCCGATACGGACCTCTGGCGCGAGAACTGCTCCATATCGGCCACCGTGCTCCAGTTCGCCGCCGAGGACCTCGGGCTGGGAACCTGCTGGGTCCATGTCCACGGGCGCCCCCACCGCAACGAGGAACCCGACGGGGTGACCGCCGCCCAGTACCTCAAAGAGCGGATTCCGGCCCTCGAGCCGTACCGGATTCTGTGCGTCGTGGCCTGCGGCTACCCGGCCGTCCGCCACACACCGCACTCCCCCAAGCCCGACGACGGCGACAAGTCGTTCCGCATAGGGTAACGGATTTTATACCCCGGAAAAGTCTACCGGCATGATTTACCCCGTAACGGGAAAGTATTCTCCGAAATTCACCCGTTATAACGGCACGGACCGGCCCCGCATAATTTCCGGCACCCGGGCGCAGAGATTTAACACGGATGGATTCTTTGTACACCTCCCTACCGCCTCTGTAAAGCGTGTCTTGGTTGATGCTCTTTACGGCGGATTATGGATACGGCGTGAACGCCGTTCAGCCCGTAAAATATCCAACATTTAAACGACAATCCCCCGCCCGGAAATATACCGGGCGGGGGATTAATCGTTTGTAAGGGACTTGCGGCGGTTATTCGTAATATGTAAGGACGCCTACCGAAGTTATTTCCGTCGCCTGAACGGAAACACCTTTCACGGCGGCCGCGGTCGCGGCGTCTATTATATAAACGGCCGGGTCTTCGTTCTCCACCAGAAGAGGTATGTACGCTTTGCCGTCCCCGAAATAGGGCATGGTACCGATTTTGGTTATCGCAGAAGCCGCGGGCAGCCCCGTGACATAGGTCAGAACGCCCGATTCTCCTTTGAATATCGCCAGTCGGTTTGCCGTGGGAGATTGGCCGAACGGAGCGTCGTACATCAGCAGCATAAAGTAATCTTCCGTCACGTGCCAGCTGCGGAGGAACCCGCACCCGCCGGACTGCTCTTCGATATTGACGTAGTATGAATCGTCGAAATCGTCCTCCCCGTTTTTAATCCGTACCACCCCGGCCGGAAGTGTCGTTTGCTGTACGGACTCGGTCATGGATTTGGCATAGCTCGGCGAAAAGACGTAGACGTCGCCGTTGTCCGCCGCCCATACCATCTGGTAATACTGGGACGCGTTGCGTCCGGCCGCGTAGCTGATTTTTTCGGTCTTAATCTTTATCGCCGAGTCGTCGTCGAAATCCATGTCGGGGTAGATCGCTATCCACGCCTCGTCGGGATGCTGGGTCCACTGTATTTCACCTTCGGAGTACTGGGAGCTGTTCGTGCCGCCGGACTCTTTCTTTACGAGCTCTTCGTACACCACCTTGTCGGGATAGGTAACCACTCCGTACTGGCTCATACCCATCGGTACGGGTGCGGTAAACAACCGGCTTCCCACCTGCTCCAGACCGGCGAAGGTGACGTATTCGCCGTTGCCCAGATAGTCCTCCGACCATATCACGGCGGTATTCGACGTGGCGGTCTGGTTCTCCGCATCTATGTAATTTATCAGAAAACCGCGGGGTATGTATCCGGTCTGCGGGTCGGCAAGGGATTCGTCCAGCGCGCCGGTCGAGGTGGTGATAAGGTACCGGTCGTAGAATCCGTAGGAGGTAAACCTTTTTACCTCGTAGGTGTTCGACCGGGGCGAAGTTGTTCCCTCGCCGTTAAGCTCATACGAGGTCGTAACCCCGGCACTGCCCTGATTATAGACCAGACGGTAGAGGTATTTGTCCCCGTAGTAGACCCAGTAGGTTCCGGTATCGGTCTCGCGGCCGTTGCTGACGGTGGAGATGCTCCCCTGCGACAGGTCGTCTGTCATGACCAGATAGTTGGAGCTGCTCTCCCCGCTGGTGACGGTGGCCGAGATAACATAGGCGGAGCCGGAAAACCCGGTACCCGGTTCTTTTACTCCGTTATCGTCGTCGCACCCGGCGAGCAGGGCCGCGGCCGACAGCGCGAGGAATCCCTTTGAAAGATAATTTTTATTCATATATTTTTGCTATTAAGTATTACTTAATTACCGAACCACACCCTGAATTTGCCGTAAAACGCCCGACCGGCCTTCTGAAGGCTGAAGTTGTCATACATTTTCTCGTCGGTGAAGTTGCGGCACTCCAGCGAGATATTGTATCGGCCGTTCCCGATTCCGTAGGAGACGGAGAGATTGTGCGAGAACTGCCGGGGCACTATGCTCTTGGTATCCCTGTCGCCGAGGTTTTCGAAATAGAGGGGAAATCTGTGTACATACATATTATCGTAGGAGAAGGTCAGCAGGTTGCCTTTCCGGCCGAGGTCGTGCCAGTAAAATGTAAAGTCGGCATTGGTATACCGGTAAGGTACGTTCGGCATTCGGACGCCGTAGGTTATATCCTCGTTACCGTTTATAAAAGTTTTGACGTTGTTCCGGGCGTCGAGCTGCGTAAAGTTCCCGCCCACGCTTATCCATTTGGAGAACCCGTACCGCACCGCGAAATTGTACCCTTTGGAGAGCACCTTCCCGTGGTTGACGCTCTGGCTGGTCTCGGTGCCGACGCTCTGCATTATGTAATCCTTCGTGTTGCGGTATATAAGCCCGCCCTCGCCATAGAGGGAATGGGCACCGAACGTCCTGTCGTAGCCGAGCGTTAAATTGAGGTTGTCGCTCCGTTCGGGACTGAGGGAGAAGTTGCCGACCATATTTTCGTTGTTGCCGAACATTTCGCTGTCCGATGGCATCCGGCACGCTTTCTCGTAGGAGAGTTTGGTTTGCAGGCCGGGCATAATAAAATATGTACCGGCGGCCCCGTAGCCCCAATAGTCGGTGGTACGGGTCTCGCGCACCCAACTGTCCTGCGCGGTGGTTTCGGCCACGGAGGTTGCGGAGAACATCCTGTAATACTTGCCGAACACCGAGAGGTTCCATCTCCCCGAGGGCATCAGCCGATAGGAGAGGCCGCCGATGTTTTTGCGGTTGTCACCGGGAATTTCGCCTTTCCGGGACCCGGCGACAAGCATATCCCTGCTGTTGCGTCTGAAGGAGCTTACCATATGGCTGAGGGTAAAGGCGTGGGCCTGTCCTATGCGGTAGTCGAGCGTTGCGGTTCCGTTCCAGTTGTCGTCGTACTGGCGGGTGTGGCCGTACGACACCTCGCCGGGGCTTTTGCGCTCCTTCTTCTCGCCGAACCAGTTGTATTCGTAGCGGCTGGTATCGACGTTGTCGGTCCGGTTTCGGTTGTAATTGGCGGTAAGGCGCGGGTTCAGCCCCTCGGTGAGAAGGTCCCGCTTGAGGTACTCCACCGACGGCATAAGCGACCGGCCTTCGCGGAACCGTCCGCCGAACACCACCTCCTGCCGCGCCCCGGTCTGTATCTCCTTGTATAACTGCGACCAGGTGAAGCCGAACAGAAGGCGGTCCGCCCACCTCCTGCCGACAAACCCGACTTTCCCCACCACCGCCTCGTTATGATAGGTATCGTGGAACCGTTTTACGCGGAAAATCTCGTCCGTGGTCATGGTGTAGCCGTCGTCGAGAAACTGCTTGACGGGTGTGTCCACGTAGTAGTCGTTGTCGGAATAGTTCTGGAAGGCGTTGACCTCGTATGTAAAACCGTTCCTGAGCGTCTGCCCGAAATTGACATAGCTCTTATGGGTATTGAAAGAGCCGTATGAGTAGGATGCGTCCACGAACCAGCGGTTCCGGTCGGGCGAGGCGCCGTTTTTCCGGGTAACGATATTTATAACCCCTCCGATGGCGTCGGTGCCGAACCCGACCGGCACCACCCCCTTGTAGACTTCGATACGCTCGGCAAAGTTGACCGGAATGTTGTTCAGGGAGAAGGAGCTGCCCGTGCCGTCCTGCGGCACCCCGTCGATGAACACCTTGACGTGGTCGCCCGTAAAGCCGTCCAGCATAACGGTCATATTCGAACCCACGCCGCCGGACTCCCTGATTTTCAGCCCCGGAGCACGGGCCAGCGCGTCACTCAGGTTCAGCGTGGTATTTTGCAGGGCCTTCGTGTCTATCGCCACTGCATTATAAGCCGATTCCCGCACACGGGCGACCCCGGATGCCGAAACCACGACCCGCTCCACCTGTACCTCTTCCGTGGTTACGGTTACGTCCCGGCGAACCCTCCCCCCGGCGGCGACGGTCACCGGAAGCTCGACGGTCGTATAACCCATCGCCGACACCACCAGCGTATACTCCCCGGCAGGCACGCCGAGACGGTATACCCCCTCTCCGTCGGTGGAGCTGCCGTAGGGCGTATCTTTGAGATAGACGCTGGCGAAACCGATTATCCCGTCCTCTTCCGAGGTTACACGGCCGGAGATTTGCCCCCGTGGCTGTGCGTAGACGGGGAACTGAACGGCGACAAACAGTATGAATGTTAAAATGTGGCGAGTTTTTTTCAATTTCTTCGACAATTTTCGGGTTACTTAAGCCACCGCAAAATTCCCCCGAAAATCCCGTACTTTAAATCCCCATCTTTGGGGATTTATACCGTACGGGTTATCCGAATATAATTACGACACGCCTGCACCGCACTGTCAAATACGGGCCGGCGGCGGATTGTATCTTAAATAAAGCGCAAAAAAACCGCCCCCGCGATAGGTATATCGCAGGGGCGGTAACAGCAGAACACCCGGGACCGCCGCACCTCTCCTCCGGTAGATTTCACCGGGGCAGGCACCGCACAGGCCCGGACCCTATACAACTATATTTATAATCTTTCCCGGTACGACGATAACCTTTTTGGGTTGTTTTCCGTCCAGGTAGCGGGCCGTGTTCTCGTCGGCCAGCACGGCCGCTTCGATTTCGGCAGCCGTAATACCGAGGGGAAGCACTTTTTTGAAGCGCAGCTTGCCGTTGAACGACACCGGGTACTCGAAACTCTCCTCGGCGAGATACTTTTCGTCGTAATCGGGCAGCGAGGCGTTGTAAAGCGTATCCGGGTTGCCGAGGGCCGAGGACCACAGCTCCTCCGTGATATGCGGCGCGAAGGGATACAGAAGGCGTACCAGCGGGTCGAGTATCGCCCGTTTGTTACAGCCGCCCAACTCGTTCAGGCAAATCATAAAGGCGCTGACCGAAGTGTTGAACGAGAAGTGCTCTATATCCTCGCGCACTTTCTTTATGGTTTTGTGCAGGGTTTTCAGCTCGGCCGGAGTGGGAGCCTCGTCCGAGACGTAAAACTTTCCGTCCTTCACGAACAGTTTCCACAACCGGCGCAGGAACTTGTGCACCCCGTCGATACCGTTGGTGTCCCACGGCTTGCTCTGCTCGAGCGGCCCGAGAAACATCTCGTACATGCGCAGGGTATCCGCGCCGTACTTTTCGATTATATGGTCCGGGTTCACGACGTTGTACATCGACTTGCTCATCTTCTCGACCGCCCAGCCGCAGACGTACTTTCCGTCTTCCAGTATAAATTCCGCCTCGGCGTACTCCGGCCTCCATGCGCGGAACGCGTCGATATCCAGAATATCGTTGCGGACTATATTCACGTCCACATGGATCGGCTGGGTCTCGTACCCCTCTTTCAGCCCGTGCGAGACGAAGGTATTGGTCCCCGCGACGCGGTAGACGAAGTTCGAGCGGCCCTGTATCATCCCCTGGTTCACCAGTTTGCGGAACGGTTCGTCCTCCACCACAAGGCCCAGGTCGTAGAGGAATTTGTTCCAGAAGCGGGAGTAGATAAGGTGCCCCGTGGCATGCTCGATACCGCCCACGTAGAGGTCCACGCAGCGCCAGTACTCGTCGGCCTCACGGCTCACCAGCTCCCGCTCGTTGTGCGGGTCCATATAGCGCAGGTAGTAGGCCGACGACCCGGCGAAACCGGGCATGGTGCTGGTTTCGTAGGAATACCCCTCCGGGGTGCTCCACGCTTCGGCCCGCGCCAGCGGCGGCTCGCCCTGCTCCGTGGGGCGGAACTCGGTTATGGGCGGCAGTTCCAGCGGCAGGCACTCCTCGGGCAGAGGCCGCGCCACCCCGTCCCGGTAATAGACCGGAAACGGCTCGCCCCAATACCTCTGACGGCTGAATATGGCGTCGCGCAGGCGGTAGTTCACCCGGCGGCGCCCCAGCCCGCGCGCCTCCACTTCGTCGAACATCTTCTCTATCGCCTCCTTAACGTCCAGCCCGTTAAGGATGTCCGAGTTTATCATCCTGCCCGACTTGGCATCGTAGCTCTCCTTCTCGATATCGCCGCCCTCGACCACCGGGATTACCGGCAGGCCGAAACGGCGGGCGAACGCCCAGTCGCGGCTGTCGTGCGCCGGGACGGCCATTATGGCCCCCGTGCCGTAACCGGCCAGCACGTAGTCGCTTATCCATACCGGTATCTTTTCGCCCGAGAACGGATGCACGGCGTAGCTTCCCGTAAACACCCCGCTGACACGTTTCGTATCGGTCATCCGGTCGCGCTCGGAGCGTTTTTTCGTCTCTTCGAGGTAGGCGGCGACCTCCGCGGCCTGCCCGGGCGTAGTCAGCCCGCCGACAAGAGCATGCTCCGGGGCGATGACCATAAAGGTCACCCCGTAGATTGTGTCGGGCCGCGTGGTGAAAACTTCGAGCGCGTCCTCCCGGCCGTCCAGCCCGAAGAACACCTGCGCACCGACGCTCCGGCCCACCCAGTTGCGCTGTATCTCCTTCAGGGATTCGCTCCAGTCGAGCGTGTCGAGCCCGTCCAGCAACCGCTGTGCGTAGGCAGTCACCCGAAGCTGCCATTGCGTCATCTTCTTCTGCTCTACCGGATGGCCACCGCGCTCCGAGACTCCGTTCACCACCTCGTCGTTGGCGAGCACGGTCCCCAGCGCCGGGCACCAGTTCACCATCGTATCCGCGCGGAAGGCGAGGCGGTAATTGTGCAGGACCTCCTCCCTGCGGGCTTCGTCCATCGCGTTCCACTCCTCGGCGGTGAAGGACAGCTCCTTCGTGCAGGCGGCATCCACCCCCTCGGTCCCCGACCGCCCGAAGGCGGCGACGAGTTCCGATATGGGGCGCGCCTTCCGAGACCGATTGCAATAGTAGCTGTCGAACATTCGCAGGAACGCCCACTGGGTCCAGTGGTAATACGCAGGGTCGCTGGTGTTTATCTCGCGGTGGGGGTCGTAGGAGAAGCCCATCAGGTCGAGCTGCTCGCGGTAACAGTCCATATTCTGCCGGGTGGTCACGGCGGGGTGCTGGCCCGTCTGGATGGCGTACTGCTCGGCCGGAAGCCCGAACGCGTCGTAACCCATCGGGTGCAGTACGTTGAAACCGCTCAGCCGCTTGTACCGGCTGTATATGTCCGAGGCGATATAACCCAGCGGGTGGCCCACATGCAGGCCCGCCCCCGAAGGATACGGGAACATATCCAGCACGTAGTATTTGGGCCTCGAGCGGTCTATCTCCACCCGGTACGTATCGCGCTTCTTCCATATCCGGCGCCACTTCTTCTCTATTTCCCTGAAATTATATTCCATAACGGCTTTTTGCTTTGGGTTGCAAAATTACGCTTTTCTGCCGTGACTTCAAAGGGCCCTCCGGCGGACGGGCTCCCCGGCGCCCCCGGTAAGGCCGGAGATTTTTTCCCAGCCGCAGTACTCTGTAAACGGGTTTTGGCAGTTTTGTCGGAAACTGTATAAAAAATCGGGGACCTGCCTGTATTAGCTTTGCCCGTAAACCATGTAAAACTTTAAAAAAAAGATTATGAACCGAACAGTAAATTACATCCGCACCGACTTCGATAAAAGGGTAAACCGCCTTGCGGAACAACACCCCGGAAAGAATGGCCCGCACGAACTCCGCACCCGCACCCATCTGGCACACAGGCAAATGAAAACCTACAACCCTGCCGGCCTGCCTTTTCGTATAAACGAA
>JAJBVT010000007.1 GCA_020859685.1 Rikenellaceae bacterium | reverse complement strand
GTCGTACGCCCCGGCCCGGCCTCTGGCCCCCGGCTGCGGCCTCCCGGAAACAGCCTCACCCGGCCTCCGGCGGGCCGCGAGCGAGAAGTAGCGTAAAAAATGTAAATTTCACCTAATAGAACCCGGACAGCGCGTCCGCTCCCATAGAAAAGAGATACTTACAGTGGTTATCGCCTTATTCATAGTTGTCCTGCTTACCGCCCTGCCGGTATTTGTCGTTCCGACGAGGGCGAAGCACGCCTATTTCTTTACGGTGGCGGCGGGAATGTCCGCCCTCTTTCTGTGGCAGGCCGCCGGTGTGCTGGGCGGGGGCGGAGAGAGGGTGTTCGAAGGCCCCGGGTGGATACCCGGCGCGATGCCGCTTGCGGTGGACCGGCTGTCGGCCTTCTTTATGGTGGTGGTCTCTCTGAGGGCCGTGTCGGCCGCCCTCTACTCGTGGGGCTACCTTAAACCCTACCGTCAGACCAAAGCTCCGGCCCATATATCGCTCCACCTGTTCAGCTTCCTGCTTCTGTTCGCATCCATAATCATGGTGGTTACGGCCCGTGACGCCTACGGGTTTCTCTTTTCGTGGGAGCTGATGTCGGTCGCCTCGTTCGTACTGATCCTTTTCGACGCCGACCGGAAGGAGGTGCGCAAGGCGGCCCTCTCGTACCTCGTGATGATGCACGTGGGGTTCGTCTTCCTGCTGGTGGCCTTCACGCTTCTGTCGGCCGGTACGGGTTTGGCCTCGTTCGACGCGCTGGGGACCTATTTCTCCGTCCGGCGCGGTATCCCGCTGTTCCTGCTTTTTCTGGCGGGCTTCGGGATGAAAGCGGGTCTGTTTCCGCTCCATACATGGCTCCCGGAAGCCCATCCGGCGGCCCCGGCCCACGTCTCGGCGTTTATGAGCGGGGTTATGATAAAGACTGGGGTATACGGTATCCTGCGGGTGGTGTCCCACATGGGCGAGGGGCTCGGGACCGCGGGAATGGTACTGTTCTCCGTCGGCATCGTCACCGGGCTTTACGGGGCGTTCCTTGCCGCCGTCCAGAACGATATCAAACGGCTTCTGGCCTATTCCAGTATAGAAAACATAGGCATAATATTCACGGCTCTGGGCGCGGCCGCCATCGGCTACACGGGAGGTAACAACCTGATGGCCACCTGCGCACTCTCCGGCGCCCTTATGCACACGCTGAACCACTCGTTTTTCAAGTCGGTCCTCTTCTTCGGGGCGGGCAACGTCTACCGGGCGGTGCATACCACCTCGCTCGATGTGCTGGGCGGCCTGTCGCGCAGAATGCCATTTACGGCCGGGTTCTTCCTGCTCGGGGTGGTGGCGATTTCGGCCCTGCCGCCGCTGAGCGGCTTCGTATCGGAGTTCCTGATTTACTACGGCTTCTTCGACGCGGTGGCCGGGGAGTCGGGCGGGCTGATAGCCTCGATATGCGGTATCGTAGCCGTGTCGCTAATCGGTGGGGTGGTGATACTGGCCTTCACGAAACTCTACGGTGTGGCCTTCCTCGGTTCGCCCCGCTCGGATGCGGCCCATAAAGCCCGCGAGGCGGACAGGCTGTCGATTGCCGGTTTCATTATCCCGGCCGCCGGAATCCTCGTGGTCGGGCTTATGCCCGCGGTCTTTATCGGCGGCTTTATGTCTCTCACCTCGGAAATAATAGGTGTGGATTATACCCCGGAACTGTACGGCTATTTCACCGGCAGGCTTTGGGAGATATCCCTTGCGGCGGGTATTCTGATAGCCCTTACCGCGGCCCTGCTTCTGCTGAGGCGGTGGATAGTCCGGAAATACCCGCCTGCCACCTCGCCCGTTTGGGGGTGCGGCTTCACCACCTCGTCCCACCGGATGCAGTACAGCGGCGAATCGTTCTCCGAGGGGCTGTACGGTATCTCCACCTCCCTGACCAAGAACAGCGGCGGCGGCGAGGTGGTCGACAAGGACGAGATATTCCCCACGCGACACAGTTTCGACCTGCGCCATAAGGACAAGGTGCTGACCCTCATGTCCCGATGGTGGGTGGAGTCGGTGAGGAAGATAAACAAGCGTGCCGTGAGGTTCAACACCGGCAAGGTCAACCACTACATACTATATGCGCTGGTTTTCCTCGTGCTGGTATTTATTTTAACCGTAACAGGGGTGATATAATGACGGGAGCGGTTTGCATAGCGATACTGGTTGCGGCGGGCGCGGCGATGCCCGGTGTAATCAACCGTGTACGTGCATGGCTGGCCGGGCGGAGGGGCGTGGCTTTCTTCCAGCACCTTTACAACCTGCGGGCGATGCTCCGCAAGGGAGTGGTCACGGGCCATACCGCCACGCTTATCTTCAGGGCGGCCCCGTCGGTCTACCTTGCCGCGGTGCTCACCTCCCTGCTCTTTATTCCGGTCGGCGGATTGCGGCCACTGCTTTCGTTCAGCGGCGACGTGGTGTTGTTCGCCTATCTGCTGGCCCTGTCGCGTATAGCGCTAATTCTCGCCGCACTCGATACCGGGAGCAGTTTCGAGGGAATGGGCGCCAGCCGTGAAGCGCTCTACGGAGCGATGGTGGAGCCGGCCCTCTTTATAGTAGCAGGCACCGTGGCGCTGGTATCGGGCTATACGAGTTTCGCCTCTATCTTTCCGGCCCTCGCGGCCCGCGGGCTTACGGTTGAAATGGCCATCGTACTGCTGTTGCTGGTCTACGTGATGGTGAAGGTCGTAACGGTCGAGTGCGGCCGTATTCCGGTGGACGACCCGCGCACCCACCTCGAGCTCACGATGATACACGAGGTCATGGTGCTGGATTACAGCGGGGTTGACCTGGCTATGATTACGGCGGCCGGGTGGCTAAAAATGGCGGTGCTGTCGGCAGTGGCGGGAAATATCGCCGCGGCCGTGACGGGCGGCGGTGCCGTAGCCGTAGTGTTGTGGATACTCCTTATCGCGGCGGCCATAGCCACGGTAGAGTCGTTCGTAGCCCGCAATAAACTCTCGCGCAACACCACCTATATATTGACCATCGTGGCCATCGCCTTCGTGCTGTTTCTCGTGGCGTTCCTGCTCGAATCCGATATAACCGTGACATAATTATGCTGCTCGCGCTTCTCATACTCTATGTCGTGACGCTGGTTTACCTGCCGATAACCGAGCGGTTCCGCAATTATACCATGATTATCGCCATTCAGGGGTGGATACTGCTGGGTATTGCTATGGCGAAACTACATGCGGTAAACCTGTGGGAGATGCTCTTCGTGGTTACCGAAACTCTCGTGTTCAAGGCCCTTGTCGTGCCCTACATATTGCTGCGCACCATCAGGCGCACCAAGATTAACCGTATCGCGGCTTCGGGCAAGAGCCAGTTCAACGCGCTGGTGCTGAGTATCGCCGCCCTTACGGGAAGTATCGCGGTAACTTACTATATAGCCGACCCCACGATGGACGTCGTGTTTTTCGGCGCGGCGCTCTATGCCCTGCTGAGCGGGCTGATACTTATAACCGTGCGCCGCCGGATATTCTCGCACATGGTGGGATTCCTGGTGCTTGAGAACGGGGTATTCCTGTTCGCCATGGCGGTCGGGGTGGAATTGCCGGGGCTTATAAACATAGCCATACTGCTCGACATACTTATAAGCGTACTGATGCTGGGAGTTTTCCTTGCCCGCATCAGCGATTCGATGAAAAATATGGACACCGACGCACTCACAAGTATTAAAGACTGATGCTGCTGGCCTACCTTATATTATCCGTCGCCCTTGCCGCAGGAGTCCTGCTGACGCAGGAGGAGCGTCTTATGAAGGCAATCTGCTGGCTTTTCTACGGCTTGCAGGCGGCCGGGGCGGCCTGGGTGGTATCCTGCGGGATAGGGCGGACCGCGCTGGGTTTCTTTACCTTCGACCCGACGGGGGCGCTGTTCCACTGTCTTCTCGCTCTGGTTTCGCCCGTGGCTTTCGGTTACGGGCTGTGGTATCTCGACCGGGAGGACCACGGCCGCCGCAGGCTCTACAACGGGCTGGTGATGCTGCTCTGCGTGGCCCTTACCGGGGTTTACTACTCCAACAATATCGCCGTGACCTGGATACTGCTCGAAGCCACCACCCTCTGCACGGCGGGTATAATCTACCACCGCCGCGACCGGCGGAGCCTCGAGGCCACTTGGAAATATATCTTCGTCTGTTCGGTGGGCATCACGATATCGTACCTCGGGGTACTGCTGTTCGGCGGGCTGAGCCACGGGGCGGACCTGAGCTACGAGGGTCTGGCCCGCAGTGCGGCCACGGCCAACCCGCTGTTCCTGCGGCTGGCGTTCCTCTTTATCGTGA
This sequence comes from Rikenellaceae bacterium, assembly GCA_020859685.1. Classification (GTDB taxonomy): domain Bacteria; phylum Bacteroidota; class Bacteroidia; order Bacteroidales; family Rikenellaceae; genus WRDF01. The sequence continues at coordinate 4,921 of JAJBVT010000007.1, read as the reverse complement.
CGGGGTACAGCTGCAAGCTGGAGGTCTTTCCGCTCTACACTATCGGGGTTGACGCCAATATGGCGGCCCCGGCTCCGGCTTCGGCGCTCGTCTCCACGGCGCTGGTAAACGGGGGATTCGTCTCGGTGCTGAGGGTCTACCGTGTTATGGAGCCTACGGACGCGTTCGCATGGGCTTTTGGCGTGCTTGTGGTGGCGGGGATAATTTCGGTGCTGGCCGGGGCGATGTTCCTACGCCGCACGAACCACTACAAGCGGTTTCTCTCCTACTCGACGGTCGAGAATATGGGTATAGTGCTTATCGGGCTGGGGCTCGGCGGGTTCGCCGCCGTGGCCGCGGTGCTCCATGCGGCGGGCCACACGCTTATCAAGTCGTCGCTTTTCCTGCAAATGTCCCGCATTGGGAAGTCGTACGGCCACTATCAGGTAAGCCGTATCGGCGGCTATATGAACGTCAACCGCCCCGGGGCGGTGGTGTTCCTCGTTCTGACCCTGCTCCTGCTGGGATTCCCGCCCTCGCCCCTGTTCCTGTCGGAGGTGGTGATTTTCCGGGAGATGGCCGCGGACGGGCGGTGGGTCCTCTTGGCGGCGACGGTGCTTATACTTTGCAGCGTGATGTACAACTTCGCCCGTAACATACTGCGGCTCTGCTACAATCCGGTGCGGACCGTGCCGCAGGCCGAAAAGCCCGGTTACCGGTTACTCATACCGGTACTGCTGCTTGTAGTCTCGGCTGCGGCGCTTGGAGTATGGCAGCCGGAATGGCTGGCAAGGCTGTTCGGGGCAATGGACATAACTATTTTTAACTGAGCCGTATGAAGTGGCTGACTACATATAACCGCGGGGGTTCCGTAGCGCTGGAGGAGATTCCGGTGGCGGAGTACGGCGAATTTTACACCTCGCTGTGCGACCGCCTTGCCGACCCGGCCTGCCACATCGCCGACTATTTCGCCGTAAAGGAGTCCGAGGGCCTTCGTTTCTTCTGCCTGCTTATGGACGACAAGGCCGGGACGGTGGACCTGGCCTCGTTCCGGTACGGCTATTACGACGACCGGGCGCTGGAGTCGGTGACGGCCGTGCGGCCCGAGGCGCACCCGTTCGAGCGGGCCGTCACCGAGCAGACGGGTGTGCGGTTCCGCGGCAATCCGTGGGCCAAACCCCTCCGTTACCCGTCCGACGGCAGGCGAGGACGCCCGTCCATCGACCGGCATCCGTTCTACACCATAGCGGGCGACGCCCTGCATGAGGTCAACGTCGGACCGATACACGCGGGGATTATCGAACCCGGCGCCTTTCGGTTTATCTGCAACGGCGAGAAGGTCCTGCACCTCGAAATATCCCTGGGATACCAGCACCGCGGCATCGAACGACTCATTACAACGTCCGGCAACCGCCTGCGGCAGACGGTGCTGGCCGAATCCATCGCCGGGGACACGGCCGTGGGCCACTCCACGGCCTGTGTGACGGTTATCGAGAAACTTGCCGCGCCCGGCCTGCCTGCCGGCCTGTCGGCACGGCTGGCCGCCGAGCGGGCCGTGGCCATCGAACTGGAGCGTATCGCGATGCACATAGCCGACACCGGCGCCCTGTGTATGGATATCGGCTACCAGTTGGGTCAGGTCGCCTGCGAGGCGCTGCGGACCATAGTAATCAATACCACGCTCGCCTGGTGCGGCAACCGGTTCGGCAAGGGTCTGGTGAGGCCCTTCGGTACGCGCTACCCGATAACGCCGGAGGTGGCCGACAGAATACGCGCGAACCTGGCCGGGGTGGTCCGCCGCTACCGCGAGGTGCGTGAGGACCTGAAGTCGGCGCCCTCGGTGCTGGCGCGGTTCGAGGATTGCGGCATAGTCTCGGCCGGGCAGCTTGCCCGGATAGGGGCGGTAGGGATGGCCGCCCGCGCCGGAGGGTTGAAGCGGGATGTCCGCTTCTCGCATCCCTACGGGCCGTGGACGGACACTTTGGGCGGTGTCGCCGAGTTCCGGACGCAGGGCGACGTGATGGCCCGGCTGATGCTCCGCGGGCGGGAAATATTCGCCTCGGCGGGCTACGTAACCGCTCTTCTCGATGTGCTCGACGACGGGAAACTGTGCAGGGCGGAACCGGTCTACGACGTCCCGCTCCGGCCCCTGTCGCTGGCCTATTCGCTGACCGAGGGGTGGCGCGGTGAGATTTGCCACACAGCCGTTACCGACCGAGCCGGTGCACTGGCGGCGTATAAGGTTAAGGACCCCTCGGTGCACAACTGGCTGGCCCTTGCCCTTGCCATGCGCGGAGAGGGAATCTCGGACTTCCCGATTAACAACAAGAGTTTCAACCTCTCCTACTGCGGGCACGACCTTTAATATATGAGGCTATGATATTTAGAAATAAATACTACAAACGGGGAGCCTGCGCTCTGTTTCGGCCCGTTGCTCGTATAACGCCCGGAGCCGATCCGCGACTCACCGCGCTTTTCACCACCGACCTCTCCATCCGTGCAAAAGCAGGGTGGTCCCGTTTAATCCGCGCGCAAGGAGAAGAAACAGGCCCGACCGTTAATTGACAGCATCCGGAAATGATTCTATCGCAACTGAAAGTCCTGCGCAGCCACGGCAGGCAGTCCATAAAAGACCTGTCGCGCGTCGAAGTACCGCTCCCTTTCCGCGGGCGGCCGGAGATAACGGCCCTCGACGCGGGCCTTGCCCGCGATATCGAGGCGGTGTGCCCCAGCGGGGCGTTCCGCGCCGCGCCGCTCTCTATCGACCTGGGCCGCTGCGCATTCTGCGGCGAATGCGCGGCTATGTCCCGGGGCGGGATAAGATTTACGAACGACCACCGGATGGCCTCCAACGTGCGGGAAAACCTTATAGTGCGGCCCGGTATGACGGCCGTCGGGTTCGACCGCGCCGCGGTACGGGAGGAGATTTGCAGCCGCTACCGCCGCGCCCTTCGGCTGAGGGAGGTGAGCGCCGGAGGGGACAACTCCACCGAGATGGAACTGAACGCCTCTATGAACGTAAACTTCGACTTCGGCCGCTTCGGCGTGGAGTTCACCGCCTCGCCCCGCCATGCCGACGGGCTGGTGGTGTCGGGGCCCGTTACCGAGAACATGCACACGGCCCTCGATATCTGTTACTGTTCGGTCGCCGAACCCAAGATAGTTATCGCCGCCGGGTACGACGCCATTTCGGGCGGTATCTTCAGCGGCAGTCAGGCTCTCGAAAGGTCGTTCTTCGACAACGTCCGCACCGACCTCTTCCTGCCCGGCAACCCCATACACCCGACGACCTTTATCGACGGGGTGATGAAACTGCTCCGGCGAAAATGGTAGCCCGGCCGCCCGAATAAGGCCCGGAATTTGAATCCGCACACACCCGGTATGCACACCGAAACCATCGAAAATAGAGGCCGCACCCTCCGCCTGCTGTTCTGGTCGTTCTTCAAGATCGGAATATTCACCTTCGGCGGCGGGTACGCCATGATACCGCTTATGCAGCGCGAGGTGGTCGACCGGCGGGGCTGGGTGGCCCGCGACCGCTTCCTCGAACTGCTCACCCTCGCCCAATCCGCCCCGGGACCCATTTCGCTAAACACGGCCGTTTTCGTGGGATATAACCTCGGCCGCCTGCCGGGCGCTGTGCTGGGCCTGCTCGGGGTGGTCCTGCCGTCTTTTATCGTCATCCTGCTCGTGGCGGTCTACTTCTCCGGCATCCGCCATAACAGGGTGTTCGAGGCGGCGTTTACGGGTATGCGCCCGGCCGTGGTGGCCCTTATCGCAGCCCCGATTTTCGGCCTTGCCAAGGGTATGGGTGTCTGGAGGCTCGTTGTAGCGGGTGCGGCGGCGCTCCTTGTGTGGCAATTGCACCTCTCGCCCATCTGGTTTATCGTAGCCGGAGCCGCGGGCGGCATCCTGTGGCTGAAAACCGTAGGGAGAAGGGCTGCGGCCGGTGAGATTCAAGAGAAACCGGCCGGGGATGCTCCGGTTCCCGAGTACCCGTTCGAAACTCCGGGTGAGGAAACCTTCAAACTCCCGGACGAATGATCTACCTTCAGCTGTTCATATCCTACCTCAAGATAGGCTTCTTCGGTTTCGGCGGGGGCTACGCGATGCTGTCGCTTATCCAGAACGAAATAGTGGTACGCAACCAGTGGCTTACCAACAACGAGCTGGCCGATATCATCGCCATATCGCAGATGACCCCCGGCCCGATAGCCATAAACAGCGCCACCTATGTGGGTTACACCATCACGGGCAGCGTATGGGGGGCGGTGCTGGCCACGTTCGCCGTCTGCCTTCCGGCCATGACCATAATGGTGCTCGTGACCCGCTTCTACCTGAAACTTCACAACAACGCCTACGTCTCGGCGGCCATGAAGGGCATGCAGCCCATGATGATAGGGATGATAGCCGCCGCCGCACTGATGCTCCTCACCCCCGATACGTTCGTCAACATCAAAAGCTGGCTTATATTCGCCGTTTGCTTTCTTGCCTCCATAAAGAAGGTCAACCCCATCCTGCTTATCGTACTATCCGGCTTGGCCGGATACCTGCTCTATTATCCTGCGGGATAGCATTCCCCGGTACCGGTCTTTCCCGGTCCTGCGGTCTTCCCGTCCTTCCCGGTCCTTCCCGGTCCTTCCCGGCCCTTCTCGGTCCATCCGGCCTCACGGCCCCCGGCTCCTTTTCCATCCCGGCCTTAGCGGGGCGTTCCGCGCCGCGCCGCTCTCTTTCGACCTGGGCCGCTGTGCATTCTGCGGCGAATGCGCGGCCCGGCCATCCCGTCATCCGGTCCCGGACATCGTTTTGCTTCCCCATCTCCCGACCCCGGCCTCCGGTCCTCCATCCTCCCAACCCTTCCGTCCTTCTGGTGCCTTCCCGACCATCCGGCCCCCGGCTCCTTTTCCATCCCGGCCTTAGCGGGGCGTTCCGCGCCGCGCCG
>JAJBVT010000035.1:3124-9528 GCA_020859685.1 Rikenellaceae bacterium | reverse complement strand
CCCCGAATCGACCGCGGCCGCCTATATTACGCAGTCCTACCTGTCGAACCTCGAGGTACAGGCCTTCGCGCAGGACGACGCGGGCTATATGTGGATAGCCACTCAGGGCGGGCTGTACCGATACAACGGCTACGATTTCCGCTACTATTACAGCGACCCGCAGGACAGCATGGCCCTCTCCTCGAGCCACGTCTACGACCTGCGGTTCGACCCCGCGGACGGCTGCCTGTGGATCGCCAACGAGAACGTACTGGTCCGCCTCTCCACCGCGGACAATACCGTTGTAAAATACCCGTCGCCGTTCGGCATGGCCCACTACGGTCTGCTGGAGCGCGACGGCCTCCTTGTGGCCTACGGCTCGTCGGGCGTTACGGTGCTCGACAAGCGGGAGGGCCTCTCGCGGCACGTCTACGACCCGGGCCGCTTCGTTAAGGCGGCCGCTTTCGACTCGGGCGGCGGCCTGTGGCTGGGCATGGAGGAGACGGGGATATTGCTGCGCCTTGCGCCGGATTTCACCGAGTCAGCCCATGTGGTCCTTCCCCGCACGACGACCTTCACCTGCTGCCGCAGTTTCGACGACGGCAATATCTGGTTCGGCACCCGGCAGGGCCTGACGGTGCTCGACGCGGCGAACAACCGCCTCGTGGAGCTGCCGCTCGCGGGTTCAGCACGGGACACCCTCGACGGTCTCGACATCACCACCATAGAGCTTATCTCCGGAAATACCGTCCTTATCGGAACACTCGACCGGGGCATCTACCTCTACGACACGGAGGACCGGACGCTGGTCCACAGCTCCGCCACCACCCACTTCGGCGACCTGCGCTCGCCCTACATCCGGGGCAGTTTCACTGACCGGGCGGGTAACGTCTGGGTTGGCACGAGCAACAGCGGTTTCCACCTCGAGGCCACCTACCGGCGGCAGTTCAATCCCGACGGCCGCCTTACCGACCTCGTAGCCGACCGTCTGGTGAAGGGCGTCGCGGAGGACGGCGCCGGGCGCCTCTGGATTGTCGCCCGCTACGGCGGCATGGTCTGCTACGACCCGGCCGCCCGCTCAGCCGTTCCCTACCGGGGCGGCCGCTTCGTAGGTGCCGGGTCGCCGCTGCTGCGAGACGTGCGAGCGGTCTTTTGCGACAGCTCCGACCGGCTGTGGTGCGGCTATCCGTGGGGGTATGCGGTGTTCGACGTCGAGCGGGAAGGGCTGGTGCTCCGCCTGACGGAGACCCGGCAGAGCGAGGTGGTCTGCTTCGAAGAGGACGTTCTGGGCCGCGTATGGATAGGCACCGACCGCGACGGGGTCACCATCCTTTCGCGGGACCTCGAAAAGGAGCGCGATTACGCTCCCCGCGACCTGGTGCGGAGCAACGTCACCCGCATCCTGCGCCTCTCTACCGGGATGATGCTCGTGGCCTCGTTCGCCGACAACGTGTTTATAGTCGACCCGGTATCGATGCGCGAGACGCGGTTGGCTTCGGACGGCGAGCTGTCCGACCGCCTGCGCACGGCCGTCACCCTGTTCGAGGATTCGCGCGGCAATATATGGATAGGCACCTACAACAACGGCCTGCTGCGGTTCGACACCGCCGACAAGTCGCTCCGGGGATTCAGCATGGGCAGCGGCCTGCCGAGCAACGACGTGGTCTCCATCGAGGAGGACTCCGACGGCAGGCTCTGGATGGGCACCTCGAACGGCATTTCGCTGTTCGACCCCGAGGCGGACCGATTCGTCAACTTTTACGTTAACGACGGCACGGGCGGCGACCAGTACTACGAGAAGGCGGTCTACAAGGCTCGCGACGGCCGGATCTATTTCGGTGCCATCCACGGGCTTACCCACTTCGTGCCCTCCGAGATACGGCACGACCATGTTCCGCTGACCGTGGTTCTCGACAAGCTGAGCATCTTCAAACGGTCGCAGGAGCCGGGCGAGCGCCGTACCCGGCCGCTCCCGCCGGGCGGGGAGGTACGCCTGCGCTCGTCCGACAATATGTTCAGCATAGAGTTCTCAGCACTGGAATACAACTCGCCGGAGAAGATCGACTACGCCTATATGCTCGAAGGGTTCGACTCGGAGTGGAATTACGTGGGCAAGCAGTGCCGGGCCACCTATTCCCGCGTCCCGCCCGGCCATTACACCTTCCGGGTGAGGGCCAGCAACGGCAACAATATCTGGGGCGACGCCTCCACCGCCATCGGCCTCTCCATTATCCCCTCGTTCTGGCAGACCGGGTGGGCGAAGTTCCTCTACGTACTTATCACCGTGGGGGTGGTCTACCTTATCAGCCGCTTCTATATCGGGTTGAAGCTGTCTAAAGAGAAGATGATATTCGCCGAGCGGGAATACGAGAAGGAGAAAACGCTGAGCGACATGCGGATAAAGTTCTTTACCAATATTTCACATGAGCTGAAGACCCCGCTCACGCTGATTTACAGCCCGATAAACGAACTGCTCCACGACGGCGGCGTGAATGACCCGCGCAAGACCCTTTACTATCTGTCGCTCGTCCAGAACAACGTCAGTAGGCTTATCCGCCTGATAGACCAGCTCCTCGATTTCGAGCGGCTCGACAACGACACACTGTCGCTCAAGGTGGCGCAGTGCGATATCGTGCCCCGCCTGAAAACCGTCACCGAGGGGTTCTGCTACTACGCCGACGAGAAGAATATCCGGATGCACATCGACTGCCCGTACGATTCGCTCAGCCTGCCGGTGGATGCCGACAAGTTGGAAAAGATACTTATAAACCTGATTTCCAATGCACTGAAATACACTCCCGACAACGGCAATATATGGATAGAGGCCCGGGCCACGCGTTACCCCGACCCGAGTTTCCGTGTGGAGCAGACCAATATCCAGTATCTCCAGATAAACGTCATCGACGACGGTATCGGCATTCCCGGGGAGGACCTGCCGATGTTGTTCGACCGCTACCGGCGGTTCGAGAACCGGAAATCGGGCGGCCTTAGCGGTACGGGTATAGGTCTCTATTATGTCAAACGGCTCGTGGAAGTCCACGGCGGGCAGATATACGCCCGCAACCGTCCGCAGGGCGGGATGGTGTTCTGCTTCATCATCCCGCTCGAGGTGGCCAACTGCGAAATCGTCCCTAACCAGTCGCGCGGGAATATCGAGATTGCGCCCGGCATAGTTCCGCTCCGGGAGTATGAGGGAGAGACGGTTTCCGGCGCCGGGAATGGCGGGGAGCCCGGGGCGGACCGTCCCGAGAACAGGGTACTTGTTGTGGACGACAATACCGAGCTGAGGCTCTTTCTCAAGTCGGCGATGCAGGGCCGCTACGACGTGGTGGTGGCGGCCGACGGTATAGAGGGTTACCGCAAGGCCGAAGAGCTCGTGCCGGATATCGTGATATCGGACGTTATGATGCCCGGCCGGGACGGCCTGGACCTGTGCAACTGCCTGAAGAACAACGTCGACACCTCGCATATTCCGGTGGTGCTCCTGACGGCTAAATCCGAGATAAACGACCAGATTAAGGGCTATGCGCAGGGCGCCGACATGTATATCGCCAAGCCGTTCGAGGTGAAGCTCCTCTTTTCGATTATCGATAACCTGCTGCTCAAGCACAAGCGGCAGAAGGACCAGATTTTGCAGACCACACCCGTACAGACGCTTGCCGGGGTGGAAAACCTCAGCCCGCTGGACCGGAAGTTCCTCGAAAAGTTCTACGCCTTTATCGAGGAGAACCTCTCGGACGAGAACCTGAACGTGAACGTCCTCAGCCGTAACCTCGACCTGAGCCGTACCAGCCTATACCGCAAGATAAAGGCCCTCACGGGCAAGAGTCCTAACGACTTCCTGCGCATCTACCGCCTGAACCGTTCGGCCGAACTTATTCGCGAGGGAGAGTTGATGCTCAACGAAATAGCCGAGCGCACAGGGTTCGGCACCCACTCCCACTTCTCGACCTGCTTCAAAAAGCAGTTCGGCGTCAGCCCCCGCGACTTCGTTTAGTCAATAAGATTGCTGCGACGTACGGTCCTCCTCAGAACTGCGCTAACTCATGTCTTCCAGAGCGAAGTACTAACTTCTTCATCCTGAGCAAAGCACCCCACGCATGTCATCCTGAGTGAAGCGAAGGATCTGTTTCGCCCAACGTTCATATCATGGACCCGCGCTGCCGAAAGATAAACCACGTTTACCGATAGATTCTTCAATGACGTTCAGAATGACGTTTTTTTAATGCACTCCTTCGGAGTGCGCCCGGCGCCTTTTCGAGCGCCTTGATTTTTTTGTGATACTTTTTTTATCAAGAAAAAAAGCACCGTTTTTTTTGCAGGGCATAACCTGCAAGAAGCCTTGCGTCTGGTGCGAGCGTCGGATGTGTCAAGAAAAAAGTATCGTTTATCGGCATAGCCTAATTTGAATGGAAGTCATTGCTCCTGTTGCATTCAGCCTCTGCTACTACGTAGGTGGGATGTATCAAGGCAATTATTACGACTAACCATCTCCGCAGCCGGCCCATCCGGACGGCCCTCCCTTTAGGCATCCCATCTAAAAAACAGGCCCGCATGTTTTGCGGGCCCGTGACCGAAGAGTCGTTATATACGACCGGCTATGCGCCCACGTCGTAGTTGTTCATCCATTCGTCCGTCACGTCCGAGCTGGTTATCGACACGCTTTTCAGTCGGAACAGGTATCCGGCGAACCCGAAGTTCATCTTCAGGTAGTCGCCCGCTTTACCCCACTGGCGTCCGGCCCACACGGCTTCCTGCATCCCGGTGGTAATCTCGTACGATTTCGTGCCGTACAGTTCGTTGTCTATCCGGGCAGGTTCGGAGCCCTCCGCGCCGTTGTATACCCACCAGCACCCCACAGGCCATATCAGCGCGTCGGCGAGCGTTGAGTCGCTCGGGCGCATCGGGGTAAAGGCCGCGCCCTCCGCCGAGGGACCGTACAGTGAGAAGGCGATGAATCCTGCCCTCTCGTGCCCCGTGTATTCGAGGGTGAGGAAGTAGTTGCTGCCTTCGGGCAAGTCTTCGGGAATATCGAAATAGAGTTCGCCGGCGCGCTGTTTCATATCTTCGCTGCTGCCCCTTTGTACTATCATCCTCCATATATCGTTCCCGAGGTCGTCAATCGACATGAAGGAGCTTTGGTCCACCCGATTCCAGTTGATTGTGAGCGGCATCCGCAGGTTGACCTTAGCCGCTATTTCAAGCTCCTGGCCGTCGGCGTCGCGAAGGGTTACTACCGCCTCGCCCAGTCGGCCCGGCTCGAACCGGATATAGTAGCTCGCGTCGGAGAGGGGTCCGTCCGCACCGTCACGGTATACCGAGGCGGTCACCACCGTCTCGTCCGACGAGAGGACCGTGTACCCCCTCTTGCCGTTTACGATTTCCACGACCGCCCCGTTGCCGTTCTCCATTACCACCAGCCCGGCCGATGTGGCAAGGGGATACTCCCGGTCCCTGACCGTGACCTCCACGGTGCACTCCTGCCCCTCGCTGTCGGTTACCCTCACGGTTGTTTCGCCGACGGAGTGCCCGTACAGGTTAATAGTTTCGTCCGAAAGCGCCGCCTCGACGATATTCTGGTCGCCGCTTGTAAGGGTGTAACCACCGTTGCTGCTGATAATCCGAACCTCGTCCCGGGCGTAGATATCGATTCCGCTGCCGTACCGCTCCAGTTTTATCCTTACCGGTTCGGCGATGTCGGCCGATACGGTTACCGCGAGGTCGGCCCTCTTATCCCTCGCGTCGGTGACCGTTACGGTGGCCGTCCCCTCCGACATCCCGCGCAGGCTGAGCACCGAGCCGGAGACCGTGGCCACACAGACCTTCTCGTCGGATGATATCACGACGTATTTACCGTTGCCCTCGGTTATCTCCACGTCGCTGACCACGCCGCCGACCTTTACGGTGGCCGACGGGGCGGATAGGACCAGTTCGGCGGCGGGTCCCTCCTCGTCGTCGCTGCACGAGGTGAGCGGCAGGGCCGCAAGCAGCAGTAAACCTAACGGTATTAGCAGGTAAGATCGTAAGTTTGTGTCCATATCTTTAGAGTTTGGTTAGTTCCGGGTCTACCTTTTTGCCGGCGACGGGCCGGTATCGTAAAAGTAAGTTTTACCCCCGGGGACCGCTTTGTCGTTCGGTCCAATTAGTTTCGCGGATGTCTTACCCCGTCCGCGGCCCTACCAAAACTGTTACACTACTATTAAATATGTTGCAAACGGTATTTCCGGTCGCGGAAATATAGCAATCGGTACGGGTATACGGTAATGTGTGTTTCTTAGTTACCCGATAACATTATCCTCCCGGGCCCCCGGGCCTACTATAAAAAACTTCATCCTGAACGATACCTTTTATCTTGATACGCCCGCCGCCCGCCGCAGGAGCAGAGACAGCTCGCATGCTAAGCCCTTGCCAGCAGGAGGAAAACG
>JAJBVT010000035.1:0-3024 GCA_020859685.1 Rikenellaceae bacterium | reverse complement strand
CTTGCCAGCAGGAGGAAAACGAAGTTAAAGAGTGTCACAGAAAAATCAAGGCATTCTAAAAAAACGCCGGTTGCACTACTGCAGAGTGCATAAAAAATGTCATCCTGAACGGAGTGAAGGATCTACCGCTGGCTGGCTCCTATAACTATATAAGGAGGACTTTATGTTACACCTAAGTGGTAACATAAGAGCTGTTTATATCATCCCGAGGAGTTATAAGGAGACGAGGAATCTACCGTTGCTCATTCTAATGAGGATTCCTCACAGAAGTTAGGAGCGACATTATTGCGATTTACCCCGCCCGGTGGTTACCGCCGCCAGCTACGGTGCGGCACGCATCACGATATGATAAGTCCCGGAAGGGATGCGGTAGAACGTGCGGTCCTTTCCGGTCCTTTCGGCCGGGTAGGGCAGGGCCGCCAGCGGACGGCCGTCCACCTCGGCGGCGAACCCGTCCGGGACAGCTATAAGCCCGCTCGTGTTGGCAGGCAGGACCACCGTCCACCGGATGGTGTCGCCCTCTTTCGACCAGTCGCTCGAAACGGGGCCGTACCGGCTGCCCACACTCGCCCGCGCCCACCGGGGACCGCCGTCGAACATCGGGTCGAGGATAACGGTGGAGAACCCGGGGTCGGACTCGTCCGGGCGGATTCCCGCTACGTCCTCGTAGCACCAGAGGTTGTACCCGCCCTGCATCGGGTGGCTGCGGGAGTTCGTCCCGGCCCGTTCGGCCCGCTCGGCGTAGACGGGCAGCTCTTCCCACAGGGTGGTAGCGCCCACCTCGTCCAGCATATAGCCGAAACTGTAATCGCCTTTTTTGGTGAACGCGTCCCACGCCGCCTGCGGCATGCCGTTGCGCGTGAGGGCGCTGCCGATGCGGCACAGGCCGAAAATACCGGTGTTGAAAAACCCGTGGTGCCCCTCGATATGCCGGGCGAGCGAGCGGGCCACCGCTTCCTCCCCGCCCTGCGGCACGAGGCCGAGATGGAGGGCCATCGCGTCGGCGGTCTGAGTGCCGAACGATTGAAGTTGCGGGTCGTAGAACCGGCGGCGGATTGCCGCGGCGGTCTCATCCCTTTCGAGGGCGAACCGGGCGGAGTCCTGCCCGTGGCCCAGCAGGCCCGCGGTGCGCTCCATAACCGACAGGTCGAGGTAGTGGAACGCCGTGGAAGTGAACTCCACCGGGGTGTCGATAGCGCGCGTGTTGCCCGGCGGGCACCAGTCGCCCAGGCCCTGGCGCACTATATGGTCTACGGCCGTGGAGGATATATGGTCGGTCCACGTTTTCATCAGGTCGTAATACTCTTCGAGGATGTCGCGGTTGCCGTAATATAGGTAAAGGTACCACGGCAGCTGCACCAGCGCGGTTCCCCAGTCGGGCGAGGCCACCCCGCACTGCCGCCTGCCCGGCGCAATCATGTAGGGTATCCCGGCCGGTTTGTCGGCCCAGTAGAACTCGGTATTGCCCCGTTCGTGGAACAGGGTGACGGGAGCCGGGTCGGTGCCGTTGGTACGGACGTCGCCCATGAATTTGGTCCAGAAGCCGTTCATCGCGAAATTGAGGTTGGCGGCCTGCGCGTATGCGTGGGTGTCGCCCAGCCAGCCGCACTTCTCCCTCTGCGGACAGTCTACCGGAACGCCGAGGAAGTTGTTCTGCATGGTGTGGACCGCTATCCGGTGGAGACGGTTCACCTGCTCGTCGGAGCATTCGAATGAACCGGTGACCTCCAGGTCGGTCCGGACCGGGACCGCCGTAAGCCATGTGGCGTCAGGCAGGCCGTCGTACCCCTCCACGGAGAGTTCGGCGTATTGGAAGCCGTGGTAGGTGAACCGTGGGGTCCACGTCTCGGCACCTCCGCCGCGGCAGATATAGACGTCCTCCTGATAGCCCACATGCTCCGTGCCGGTGGACCGGAAGTCGACCGTGCCGTCCGGATGCAGGGCCTCGCCCGTGCGGACCGTCAGCCGCGTTCCGGGCGGAAGCGTGACGGAGAACCGGATATTGGCCGTCATATTGACCCCGAAATCGTAAACCGTGCGGCCGTCCTCCGTGTGCCGTACGGCAACGGGCCGCACGGGCTGCTGCTCCCGGACAGGGGGTATCTCCTGCGGCAGAAGCACCTGCGGGATGGGTCCGGAAGGCGGTACGGGTGCGTGCCAGCCCGAGTCGTCGAAACCGGGCAGGCACCACCCGCCGATTTCCCGGCGGGCGTCGTAGGTCATGCCCTGATAGACGTTACTCCGAAGGACAGGGCCCGGCGCCCAGCGCCACGCGTCGCCGCTGCCGTGGACGGCCGTGCTCCCGTCCGGGTATTGCAGGTTTATCTGGCAGAGCAGCATCGGCGGACCGTAGCTGAACGAGGGGTGCCAGACGGTATCCTGAGTGTACCATCCGTTGCCGAGCATAACCCCTACGCAGTTCCGCCCGTCGGACGAAAGGAGGTCCGTTACGTCGAAGGCCGTGTAGAGGGCGCACTTCTCGTAGTCGGTCTGGGCCGGGTCGAGCACCCGCCCCGGGTCCACCTCACGGCCGTTGACGTAGAGTTCGCCGCACCCGAGCGCACACAGGTAGACCATCGCCCGGGAGGGCTGCATTCCGTTGAGGGTGTAATCGGCCTCAGTCCGGAAATATGGCAAGGGCGTGGCCGGGGAGTAGGGGGCCGAAATCCATCGGGCGCTCCAGTCGTCGGCGGACAGGCCGGTAGAGAAATATGCCGCGTCGCTCCACGGGGTGGCATTGCCGTCACCGTCCCAGACGCGCACGCGCCACCAGCAGGCAGCGCCGCCGCCGGGGCGGGCCTCCTCGGGCAGACGGATATCGAACTGGCGGCGCGACTCCACACGACCAGAGCGCCACACGTCCGCGGCGCCCGATTCCAGCCCTTCGGGCGAGGCGGCGACCTCAATTTCGTATGCCGACTGTAACGTGCCGTTGCGGGGCGAGGCGACGGTCCACCCGAATTTAACCTCCTCCACAGCCTGCGGGGAGAGCTGCTCGTTGCAGGTCAGGTTGGTGACCCGTAC
>JAJBVT010000001.1:40027-45965 GCA_020859685.1 Rikenellaceae bacterium | reverse complement strand
TTTTATTGCAATTATTGAAATGGTTTTGGAATTACCGCGGGCAGGTATATTGTGGGTACCGATGTTTTACTAACCGGATAGAAAAGACGGTTTCGGGGCGGCTACCTATGAACCGGTTATCCCTGGTGATATGTAGATAATCGGTAGTAGCTGGGGCATATTACCGGTGAATACGGATTCGTCATGTTCAGGCCCGCACCCAAAAGAAAAGCCGCGTATATCCTACGTGGCTTTTCCGGTGAAAGGGAAACCGACCCGGATTCCCGTATGGGGTTTTAGCCCTTCTATTTCCGGACTTGCGGGAACGCGTCCCTTATCCGTCGCCGACCCCCGCTTTGCGGGGCCGGATACTGCCTTGCTCCCCTCGCACATCTTCTGGGGGATGCCCGGGGTATGGGGGCAAAATGCGTCCGTGAAGCGTTACTTGACGGCGTGGCAGTTGCCGGATGGGAAAAAGAGCATAAAATATTTCAGTTTCGAAAACTTTTACTATTTTTGTGCTCCGGCCTGACCAGCCCTGCAAGGCGAGTCGGGTTGCCCTTCCCATCACAGGGCGGGATTTTCAGATCTTAGCGCGGTAGTTGTAGCTGCCGCGCTTTTTTATTTCACGCACCGGGCAGTTCGAAGTACCGTTTCGCAGTTGTAGCTGCTACGGACAGCTATTGCAAATAGTGTGCAAAACTCCGTTTACGGTGGAATACGGTCGGTTTTTACGTAACCTGACGCCCTATATAGCGTTAAGCTCCCGTCGACAGGGCGGAGTGTTTCCCCAAAAAGAAACCGGATGGGCGGCAACAATCCCGCGCATAATACTCAATTATCCGATTGTAAGAAACAGACACACGGCTTGTTGTCTTTTAGTCTTCGACTGAACGGTCATGTTATTATCCTACCGCCCGTATCGGTTTGTCGGCTCCATATCGTGTATATAAAGAAAGATGAATGCTACTCGAACTGCTGATTATAAAGGGCGTAATACCGCCCCCGGCGGGCGATAAGTTCGTCGTGATTGCCGTGCTCCACGACGCGGCCGTTTTCGAGGACTATTATCCGGTCTGCGTTGCGGATGGTCGAGAGGCGGTGGGCGATTATAACGCTCGTGCGGCCCTCCATAAGTTTATCCAGTCCCCTCTGTATGAGCACTTCGCTCCGGGTGTCGATATTGCTGGTGGCCTCGTCCAGCAGCAGTATCGGGGGGTCGGCCACGGCCGCGCGGGCAATGTTGAGCAGCTGGCGTTGTCCCGCGCTCAGGTTGCCGCCGTCGTTCTCGAGCATGGTCTGGTATCCGTGCTGGAGGCGGCGGATAAAGGAGTGGGCCGCAGTCAGTTTCGCCGCCGCCACCACCTCCTCGTCCGTGGCGTCGAGCCGTCCGAACCGGATATTCTCCATCACCGTTCCGGTGAATAGGTGGGTGTCCTGCAACACCATCGCCATATGGGCGCGCAGACTCGAGCGTTTTATATCGCGGATATCGTAACCGTCCACGGTTATCTGACCCGAGTCGATGTCGTAGAACCGCGGCAGGAGGTTCATTATGGTGGTCTTGCCAGCACCGGTCGACCCCACGAGGGCTATCTTGCACCCCGGGGCCACACAGAGGGTAATGCCGTGGAGGATAATCTTGCCCGGTTCGTAACCGAATACCACGTCGTTCATCCGCACGTCGCCCTTGGTGTCGGGCAGTTCCACCGCGCCCGGCAGGTCGGCCTCTTCGGGCGGGGAGTCGATAATCTGGAAAATCCGCTCGGCACCGGCTATCGCGGCCTGTATACTGTTGTAAATGCTTGCCAGCTCGTTTATGGGCCGTCCGAACTGCCGCGAGTATTGAAGGAAGGCCGCGAGCCCACCCACGTCGAATCCGCGGTATATCGCCAGCAGCCCGCCTGCTATGGTGATAAGGACGTAGTTCAGCGTGCTTAGGTTCTGCATCGAGGGCATCATCAGGCCGGAATAGAACTGGGCGTTCTTCGACTTCTCGTTCAGGTCGCGGTTCAACACCTCGAAGTCCGATTCGACTTTGCGTTCCTGCCCGAACACCTTCACCACCTTCTGCCCGCTTATCATCTCCTCGGTAAATCCGTTCAGGGTGCCGAGGGCGGCCTGTTGGGCGGAGAAGTAACGGCGGCTGCGCTTTACGATAGACCGCGCCACGAGGTACATCAACGGAATGGTTACCAGTGATATGGCCGTGAGCAGAGGGCTTATTACGAGCATCAGCACAAAAGTCCCTACCAGAGTCAGCACGCTCGAGAGCATATTGGCCAGCGAGTCGGTCATGGCGTCGCTGATGCGGTCGATATCGTTGGTGTAGCGGCTCATTATGTTGCCGTGCTGGTTGGTGTCGAAATACGACACCGGTAGCCGCTCCATCCGGTCGAACATCGTAACCCGCATCCGGAGCACCGTCCGCTGGCCCACAAGGTTCAGTATCCGCGCCTGTATCCAGTTGGCGGCCACCCCGACAAGGTAGATTGCGGCCAGTACGGCGAGCATTCTCATAAGCCCCGGCACGTCGCCCGGCAGGATGTAGTTGTTGATAATCGGCCGGAGCATGTACGAGCCCGCGAGGCTGCACCCGATATGGACCACGATAAGTACCGCCACCACCGAAAGCAACCGCTTCTCGTGGCCCACGAAACGCACCATCCGCAGGAACGTGGCCCGTCCCTGCCTCGGTTTTTCGTTCAGCGCGTATTTGTCTCCCTTGGCCATTATAATTCGACTTGCTGTGAATTATATATTTCACGGTACATCTCCGAGGTGCACATCAGTTCGTCCGGTGTGCCGTACGCCTGAATCTCCCCGTCGTCGAGAATCAGTACTTTGTCGGCCGACTGCATGGTGTCGATTCGCTGGGTGATTATCAGCACGGTGGTCCCCCCGGGCAGGCGCGCGATATTCTGCCGGATACGGAGTTCGGTCTCGGTATCGACGGCGCTGGTGCTGTCGTCCAGTATCAGTATCTGCGGTTTGCGCAGCAGCGCCCGGGCGATGCATAGCCGCTGTTTCTGCCCGCCGGATACATTCACTCCGCCCCGCCCGAGCATGGTCCGGTAGCCGTCGGTAAAAGACTCGATAAAATCGTGGGCCTGTGCCGCTTTGGCCGCCTGGACCACCTCCTCGAACGAAGCGTCGGGGTCTCCCCAGCGCAGGTTGTCGATAATGGTGCCGGTAAAGAGTTCGTTCTTCTGGAGCACCACGCCCACCCGCCGGTGGAGGTAGTCCAATTCGAAATCGCGCACGTCGGTGCCGTCTATCAACACGGCTCCCTGCGTCACATCGTAGAGCCGCGGTATAAGTTGCACCAGCGAGGTCTTGGACGAACCCGTAGCCCCCGCGATAGCCACAGTAGCCCCGGCCTCGACCGTGAAGTTTATGTTTTGCAGTACGTCCGTCTCCCCGTCTTCGTACCGGAAGCAGACGTCGCGGAACTCGATGCGGCCCCGGCATATTTCGTGACAGCTCTCGAGTGCCTCCGGGGTGTCGGTAAGCGACGGCCGGGTATCCAGCACCTCCACGATTCGCTTCGAAGAGGCCGACGCCCGCGCGAAGTTCATTATCACGTTGGATAGCATCATAAGGCTCATCAGCACCTGCATAAGGTAGTTGACGAAGGCAATCAGGTCCCCGACCTGAAGGGTCCCTCCGGTAACCTTCAGACCGCCGAACCAGAGTACGGCCAGTATCGAAAAGTTCAGTATCAACTGCATCACCGGCATAAGGGTGATGATAATGTTGGCGGACCTGACCACCATATCCTTCAGCTCGTTGGCGCTTCGGGTGAACTTACACGCCTCGTAATCCTCTCGGACGAACGATTTTACCACCCGGATATTTATAAGGTTCTCCCGCACCACGCTGTTCAGCGCGTCTATCTTCTGCTGTACGATTACGAAAAACGGGAACCCCTTGCGCAGTATAAGCATGGTGCAGACAGCCAGCAGAGGAATGGAGAATACGAGTATGACGGCCAGTTGGGCGTTTATCCTCACCACGAAGAATACCGACATTATCAGCATCAGCGGGGCGCGCAGCATAACCCGCAGCGACATAAGGATAACCTGCTGTATACGGGAGATATCGCTCGTAAGGCGCGTTATCAGGGATGCGGGGCTGAACCGGTCGATATCCGAAAACGACAGCTGTTCGATTTTCCCGAACAGCCGCGACCGCAGGTCGGTGCCGAAGCCGATGGAGGTGCGCGTAGAGACGAACACGTTGGCGATACTGACCACCAGCCCGGCCAGTGCGAGCAGCACCATGGTCAGCCCCGTGCGGTAGATAAGGGCCAGGTCGTTCTGCATAATTCCCTGGTCCACTATGCGCGACATGTAGTATGGCTGTACCGTTTCGGAAAATACCGCGATAAGAACCAGCACAGGGCTGACGATAAACGACAGCCTGTACTTTTTCAGTATCGGTAGATAATTCTTCATGCAGTTATTTCCATGTTGTCCGGTCGCGTCGCCCGGGCGCTCCGGACCACCATAAGTTACAAAATCCCTACCGAAGTCCGTCCCGCTTTCCGTTCGTAAATTTTATATCATTTCCTGAGCGCGGCAATAAAAATGTCATCCTGAGCGCGGTAATAAAAATGTCATCCTGAGCGGCAGCGAAGGATCTTGTCTATAATATAAACCTCCATTTACTACACCACGCCTGTTGGAATAATTATTGAAACCGGATGGTGGGGAAAAACCCCGTCGGCGGGAATAATCGCCGATAATTATTAATTTTGGAACCTTGCAGTACCGGACGGCAACAGCCTGCGGAACGACCCGGGGCTCCGGCATTTAAACAAAACCTGATGAGAACCATAAATTACACATACGCCCTGACGCTACTTTTGGTTGCGGCAGCCTGCTCGGGTAACCGCGGCAAAAGCCCCGACGGGAAGGTAAAAACCGAAACTATGACCGTAGCCTCCACGATGGTGGACTGCATCGGGGTGGGGGTCCAGAGGTGCCTCGTGGTAAAACCGGAGGGAACCTACGACTGGGAGCTGTTCTACGACCGGATCGACGGCTTCGAGTACGAACCGGGCTACGAATACGTCCTCTCGGTCTACAAGAGGCATGTGGAGCTTCCTCCGGCGGACGGCCCCTCGGTGCGGTATGTTCTGGATAGAGTCCTGTCGCGGCAGATGAAACAGTCGCAGGGCCTGCCCGATACCAGCGGTCTCTCGGAGGCGATACGGCACAGGGATAACGAATAAACCAACCCGATAGCGAATACAATGGTACACAGGTACAAGGCCCATCCGTGGCACGGGATATCGCCCGGCGAGCAGTTCCCGGACATTATCACATGTTTTATCGAAATCGTGCAGACCGACACGGTGAAGTACGAGGTCGATAAGGAGACGGGATACCTATCGATAGACCGCCCGCAGAAATTTTCCAACATCATCCCGGCCCTGTACGGCTTTATACCGCAGACCTACTGCGATACTTGCGTTGCCGAGTTGACGAACAAGGCTCTGGGCAGGGATGATATAGAGGGCGACCACGACCCGCTCGATATCTGTGTCCTCACGGAGAAGGATATAACCCACGGCGATATTATCGTGAAGGCCCGCCCCATCGGCGGTTTCCGGCTGCTGGATAAGGACAAGGCGGACGATAAAATCATAGCCGTGCTCAAAGACGACGCCATATACAGCGACTACTGCGATATTTCACAGATACCCCGGCGCGTCGTGCAGAGATTAATGCACTATTTCACCACCTACAAAAACCTGCCCACCGACAGCAAACCGCGTACTAAGCTGACCGACGTCTATTCGGCCGATCTGGCCCGCGACGTGATACTGCGCTCCCGCCGGGATTACGATAGAGTTTTCGGCGGTAAAGCGGAGCCTTCGGCAAAATAATAGCGAGACTCTTACTATCATGTCATCCTGAACGCCAGTGAAGGATCTATCTTTTTATAATCGGGC
>JAJBVT010000001.1:19170-39927 GCA_020859685.1 Rikenellaceae bacterium | reverse complement strand
TTTCATATACAATTATAGATTCTTCGCTCTGCTCAGAATGACAATATAGTCAGCCGTTAAACCGGCATACGATTTAATATTATCAGAACGCCAGTCAAGGATCTCGCTATATGTCATCCTGAACGCCAGTGAAGGATCTATCTTTTTATAATCGGGCTTTCATATACAATTATAGATTCTTCGCTCTGCTCAGAATGACAATATAGTCAGCCCGTTAAACCGGCATACGATTTAATATCATCAGAACGCCAGGGAAGGATCTCCTATCATGCCATCCTGAATTGTAAGTGAAGGATATTCCTATAAGGTCATCCCGAATGCCAGTAAAGGATCTCCCTATTACTATTATGTCATCCTGAACGTCAGTGAAGGATCTAACTTTATAAACGGGTTTTCATAATACATTTATAATTTCTTCGCTCCCGTTCCCAATAACAAATATAAATTTTCAGCCGAAGAGCCGGTAAATGATATCATGTCATCCTGAACGTCAGTGAAGGATATCCCTATTACTATCATGTCATCCTGAACTGAAAGTGAAGGATCTGTCTTTTCTTTTTATCCGGGTATGGATTGTTCCGGAAAGAGAATAAAATATAACCGGTTCCTATTCGGGTCCAACCGGCATCCCATCGAAAAGCGGAGTAAAAGCCTCGTAAGGTAATTCGAGATACGACCTGTTATAGGCGTCGACATTATCGGTGTCGATTATCCTTACCACCTCTTTTTTGCGTCGTTTGGTCCGCTGGAAACAGAGGAAAAACTGCTGTTCCGGGTAGAGCCGCTCGGAATAAAGAGCCTGCACGAAATCGTCGTAATCGTGCGCCTCGAACTCCGTAAGCAGGTGGACCGAGGAGACCATAACTATCTCGCCGGGAGCTATATGCTTGAGGGCCAGTAATTGGTCGGTACTCAGGATACACCCGCTGAAAACCGGATGGTTGTGGTAGACGAACACGGGCGTAATGCCGAGGCTCATGTGGTGGTCGCGGTGCATGGATTCGTAGTACCTCGACAGTACGTATCCGATGCGGCCGTTGTGCATTACGGCATTGAGCCGCAGGTTGTTGTTGTCGCCTTTTCGATATTTTTCCCAGCGGCCGTCGGTATATTCCCATGAGTCGATACGGGGGATTTCGGCATTCGGCAATTCCTGAAGTTTCTGCTCTCCACCGGGTGTGTGTGCACACACACATACAGCACATCGTAAATAGCAGTATAAGGTTCGGTTTCATTTTCGGCAATTATTACAGCAATGCAAAGTAACGAATTACCGCCGTAATACAAAATCGCCGAGCAGGGCCTCAGCCGCGGAAATCTTCCGGTTCGTAGAGGTTCGGGTCGGGATTGTTCTCCGGGTCGAGTACATCCACCGTGCCCCGTTCGACGTACTCGTCCATAGACTCTACCTCGTCCGGGATTTCATTGCCGAATGTGCTGTCCACCCGGCACCCGCAGTCGTCGTTAACGAACACATTGTCGTCATAGTCGTACTGCATAATGAAATCGGTACCCGTTTCGTCGTCACTCCCGAAAATATCCGGGTCGGGGGTATAATCGTCGTTCCAGTAGTCGGTTTCATAATCGCTGGCCATAGTCGTCTGTTTTTGGTTATACGGTGGGTAATCCAAAAACCGGGCTATACTTGCGCGGCGATTATTAACACAGTAACGGTTACATCGCCGCAGTGGGACGGCTGACCCTTCAACTATTTTATTACAGAAACAAAACGCCGGTAATCACGGAGTAATCGTATTCCACCTGCTCATCGCCGAATATCGGATTCAGGTAATCGAAACGGGAATCCGGATACTCCTTCTCGTAACTTTCTTCGTGCTTGAATATCAATATATTGCCGAAATCATACAAAATGCGGACCTCGGAATCCCGCTCCCCGCCGTCTACATAATACCCCGTACCTCCGCGGAGAGCGTTCTGTGGAGTACCGGTAAGGTCAATTCCCCTTGCCTGCCGGAATCCGGAAACGGTCATAACGGTATCGCATCGAGAGCCCTCGGCATTGTTTCCGGTAAAACCGTAACGGCTTATATACATCCGCTCGATATCGGTCGGTTTGGTGGTATTGAGGCCGCCCGCAAATACAGAATCCCAGTAACGGCGATGGTCCAGATATACGTCCGTATCGTATAACGGACTGTATTTCAGTACGAACCTCTCTGCCGGTTCGATAATCCTACCCTCCGACAGGATGCAGTACCCGTATTCGACATCCACGAATGTACTCGCTCCCATAGGGTTAACCTCGTAACGGCTGCGGCAAAGGACTTCGCCCTTCCCGTTAACCGCTACCGGGTTGATTTCGGCCTTTATAAACGACGGGCCGGTAGCCCGCAGGGCCGGGCTTATAACCAGCAACAGAGAGCAGACTGCCGCAAAGGGTTTGTAGGCGGACATATTCAGGGTAAGTTTGTTTCCCGCAAGATAATCAGATATACGGAAATTACGGCGACGGCGGCAGGCTTT
This sequence comes from Rikenellaceae bacterium, assembly GCA_020859685.1. Lineage (GTDB taxonomy): Bacteria > Bacteroidota > Bacteroidia > Bacteroidales > Rikenellaceae > WRDF01. Next base: position 37,443 of record JAJBVT010000001.1, on the reverse strand, counting down.
TCGTATCGTTTCCGATATGGCCGTTGCCGCAAATTCGCGCATCCCGTGGGTTTCTTACGGTTTTAACAGGTATGCCGATAACCTGTACCCTGTCTAAATGGGGGGCTATACCTAAAAGTAAAGGACCCGCAAGGGTCCTTTGATTGGCCGTCCGTTACGTCGATTCCCTTATCCGGATTTAAACCGCCTCCCACTGGCTTCGGATTAGTTCGAGGGCCGCGGGAACGGTCTCGAGCCGGTCGCCGTCGGTGCCGCACTCGAAGCTGACCCAGCCGTCGTAGCCCATCTCTTGGAGTGCCCGGAAGCCGTCGGTGTAGTCGTCCGACGGCCCGTCCTCTCCCGGCATCCTGCGGTTGCCGCGGCTGGCGATATGGACGTGCCGCAGGTGCTCTCCGGCGCTGTAAAACGCACCGTAATCCGATGTCTCCTCCCAGGTCATATGCCAGAAATCGCCCATGCAGGTCACTCCCGCACATGCCGCGTCACGGCATATCGACGCGGCGTCGGCTACCTGCCGCAGGTAGAAAGCCTCCCGGCGGTTGAGCGGTTCGAGAATAACGGCGGTCCCGTTTCTGAGGGCGAACTCGCCCAGCTCCGCCAACTGCTCCACAAGGTAATCGCGGGTCTCCTGCGTGTGAGGCTTGCAAGGGGTCTGGCGGTTAAAGGCCGGGACCATAATCACCCCGCATGAACCCAGCTCCCCGGCCGCAACTATTATCTCGCGCATCGTCCGGTCGAAAAGTTCTTTGGTTTCCGGATTTTCGGCGAGGATAAACCCTTCGAAACCGGCACAAATGGCCGTTACTTCGATGTCCCGGCTGCTGAGAAGGGATTTGATTTCACCGACCCGTCCGGCCAGTCCCCGGCCGTTCGGCTCGAATCCCTGCACCCCGTGGGCCTCCATAAAGTCGAACTTGTCGGCGAGAGTATCGCCCGGGGCGATACCCTCCTGAAACGATATCTTCATCTTTTTACCGGTTTTATTCCCCGTGCCTGTTCCCGCCGGAGCGCAGCCTTCCAGCAATGCCGCGGGCAGAATACCTGCCGCAGCCACCCCGAGGGCCGATTTGCGTATAAATTCCCTTCTGTCCATGTTTTTAGGTTTTGTTTAGCGCCGGGCGCGTTTTCGGGTGTATTTCGATAAACTCTCCTGAAATGGCCCCGGATTTCTTATCTCCGGTTCGTCTCCGGTTTATCTCCGATTCGTCTCCGGTTTCATTTCCGGTTTGTCTTCCGATTCGTTTCCGGAATATCTCCGGTTTGTCTCCGATTCGTATCCGATTCGTATCCGGTTCTTTCCGGGTTGCCGTGGGGTTGCCGCTGAATTACCGATTACCGCCGGTTACCGCAGGGTCCTGCTGGTTTTCCGTAGGGCCAATCTACCGGGTAATCAGGTCCTTAGGTCCGTTGTCTTGTGCCATCTTGCCGTAGTTTGCCGTGGGTTGTTGCCCCGGTTCCCGCCGGTTTACCGTTGGGTTTCCGTTGTACTTCCGGGTTTCCTCCACATTGCCGTTGGGCTATTCCTCCGGTTCCCTCCGGTTTGCGTTGTGTTTCCGTAATCCTTCCGGGCTCCTGCCACGTTACCGTTTGGTTCCTGCCGGGTTACCGGGTTTCCGCCGTTGAGCTGTCCCCGGTTTCCCGGTTTCCCGGTTTCCCGGTTTGCAACCGTCTGCTACCGGTTTGCCACCGGTTTCCGGTTGGTTAGCAGAATCTACCGGGTCCGGAGGTTCGTGGTTTCCGAATGACTTCGGCCACATTACCGCCACACTGCCGTGGGTTGTTGCCCCGGTTCCCGCCGGTTTGTCGTTGTGTTTCCGTAATCCTTCCGGGTTTCCGTCACATTGCCGTAACACCGGTATGCAACCGGGTTACTGCCACGTTACTGCCGGGCCTCCGCAGTGTCGGACTGCCGCCGTTCCTGCCGGGTAGTCGGGTTTATTAAGAGCCGAACGGCTTCCACCGAAGTTCCATCAGAACCGCATTATTCCGCCGACCGCCTCCGGTGTCTACCCCGGTCCCACGCCGCACAGGCCGAATCTAAATACCGGTTCCCACAACGGGCCCTGCCGTAAGTAGTAACACGGCCCACCCGTAGGCGGGCCGCACCCCTTACGGATAGTTTATTTCCCCGAACCCGGCACCGGTACGGTATATTTACTCAGGTCGACGTTTTTCAGCTCGAGGTTATCGGGCATATAGCTGAGCGACAGGGCGCTCATTTCATCCCAACCGACGGTCTGCCCCGAGTAGGCCGATTCGCGACCCATAATGCCCGCGAGGGTGGACTGTGCTGTCTCCTCGGCCTGGTTTATCGGCTCGCCGCTGCGGATATGGTTCACCCAGTTGATATGCTCCAGTGTGTAGGGGTCGTGCTGGCTGTATTCCTTCTCGGCCGCATCGTGGTCGTATTCCCAGAGTACGTTGCCGTTCAGGTCACGTATTACGCCCCGGTTACCCGCCGAACCTTCCCAGTAGCCGTGGGTGCCGTTTACCCTCTCCGAGACGTTGTGCGAACAGCCGTCTATCTGGCGGCACATACTGTGGAGGTGGACGCCGTTTTCGAATTCGAAATCGACGCTGAAATTGTCGTACTGGTCGCCCGTGAGCCTGCGCTGGCGGCTGCCGAAACCGGTAGCCTTCAGGGGTTTGAGTCCGGAGAACCACATAAATACGTCGATGTTATGGACGTGTTGTTCCACGATATGGTCACCCGAGAGCCATTTCCAGTTTACCCAGTCGCGTATCATCTACTCCACGTCGCTCCACCCGGCCTGTTTGGTCTTGTACCAGAGCTGGGACTGGTTCCAATATACGTTCCCGCCCGTGATGCGGCCTATCATTCCGTCCTGTATCCGCTTGTAAGCCTCGACGTAGCAGCGCTGGTGATGGCGCTGTGTACCCGTGATGACCGACAGTTGCTTGGCCGCCGCCTGTTTGGCCGTAGCCATTACGAGGCGGTACCCCTCCGGGTCGACAGCTACGGGCTTCTCGAGGAACGAGTGCTTCCCCTTCTCGGTGGCGTAGCGGAAATGCTCGGGCCGGAACGCGGGCGGCGTGCAGTCGAGCACCAGGTCCACGTCCGAATCACAAACCTTTCGGTAGGCGTCGAAACCGAGGAAACAGTTCTCGTCCGGGACTTCCACTCCGGCATTCTCCCTCAGTTTCTCGCGGCATGTGGCCATCCTGTCGGGGAACATATCGCCCAGCGCGGTGACCTCTATATTGTCGGCGGCGGCGAGCAGGTTGAGGATGGCCCCGGTACCGCGTCCGCCACAGCCGATAAGGCCCGCCTTGAGTGGCTTGCCGTCGATGGCCTTGTCCACAAGGGCGGGTACATAATAGTCCCCCGGCTGCCGGAGCGGTTTGTTCTTGGATTTGCTGCCGTCCGAACACGACACAAGGATTTGAGGTATGCCTACGGCGGCCATCCCTCCGGCCAGAGCAGAGTAGGAGAGGAATTTTCTCCTGCTCATCGTCGCTTTCTTTTTCATTTCCTGTTCCGATTTAGGTTTGCTTGTTTTTATTTGGGTTGTGTATTTCTGAAATTTTATGCGCAACTCCCTGCTTAGGGAGCCTCCGTATTTTGCTTTTTTTTGACCGATCCCCCTTCCGGGATGGGGGTAAGTCGTAAAAAAAAATGCTTTTACTGTACCGCTCCCCCTTCCGGGATGGGGGTGAAGCTGGCAGACTGTTTTTTTTATCTGGCACACCTCTGTGATGGAGGGTAACTTTACGGTCCGTCTACCGTTCCGCCCTCCCTGTCGGTGCCCTGCCGCCGTGAATCTTGCCTGTCCCGGCACCCGCGGTCTCCGGTCACACTTTCAGGTTAGGGGGTAATACCGCATTCACCCTTTTTTTGTGTCTGTTTCCCTTCCGGTACGGGGGCTATTGCTATTTAATCCCACTTATCTGGGTGGCACCCCTCCCCGTATTGGGGGTGCGACCGTGTATTGCCGGTTTTATTGCATCGGCCCCCCTTCCCCGATAGGGGGTCTACCATTTAAAATCTTTTATTGTACCGGTATACCTTTCGGGACATCGCATACCACCCGGAAGCCGATTCCCTTTATGTCCGAGTACCACCAGATACTCTTGGGCTGCTGCGGATCGGTCCTTAGCCAGCGCTCGTGCTCCGTAGCCCGCCGCGAGGCCGAACGGACCTCCGCCGCATCGTCGTTGTACATACCGCCCCTTACCACGTACTCCTCCCCGCTCGGCGGACCTTTCGGGTCCACCACGCCGTCCGGCAGGCGCTCGAACGCGTCCGCGGCGTAATAATCGGCAGTGTACTCCAGCACGTTGCCCAGCATGTTTTTAAGACCGAACGGATTGGCCTGTACCCGGGAGGGCTCGTGAGTACGGTTGCGGCTGTTTTTGGAGTATATGACGTAGCGGTTTATTACTGCGGTGTCGGCCTTGAATACAGAGCGCATAAAGCCGCGGTCGGAGAATTTGCCCGGACTGCCCTCGAAGAAGTAGGGGGAATCGGTGCCGCCCCGGGCGGCGTATTCCCACTCCGCCTCGGTAGGCAGGCGGTAGTTCTTTCCGGTTTTCAATGAGAGCCATTTACAATAGATCTCGGCCGCGTAATGCGTCATGGTGATGGCCGGGCGCGTGCCGCCGCCCCAGCCCTGCTCGGGGTTGCCGAACGGCGGGGTAGGGCCGCTGATGGCGTCCACCTCCAAATCGTCGCGGTTGTTGTTCGCCATTACCGACTCGGGCGATACCCGCCCTTCGGACATCGTTTCGGAGTAGAAGGTCCAGAATTCGTCCCACGTAACTTCCGCCTCGGCCATAAAGAACGGCGATACCGTAACACGCTTTTGCGGGTGTTCGTCCCCGCGCGAGAACTTCTCCCGGTCCGGACTGCCGATGGTGAACTCTCCGCCCGGTATGGCCCTCATTCCGAACGATACGCCGGTGCCCGGGACGGTCTCCGTGAAGCCGGAAAAGGAGGTTATTTCGGCGGCCGATTCGTACGTTATTCCCGAGCTGACGCCCGATTCGGGAACCACCTGCAACCGCGCATGGGTATAATCCGGGTTGTAATGCCCCACATCGAGGTGGCAACCGATACATTGCAGGTCGAGCTTGGCGTGGTTCTCCTCGTAATAGAGATGTGCCGTGATGCCGTCGTCCGAAATCCCCTCGGGAAACAGCTGCACATGGCACTCCAGACAAGAACTATTGAAAACTATGCGTGCGGCGTATTCGAGTTCCTTCTTGGATTCCCAGTCTATCTTGTCGGTATCCTTGAAGATATTCGACCAGACGTCGTGTACGCCCAGCCTCATTTTATGGTAGGCGTGGTCGAACGAGCCTTTGGGCGGCAGGTGACAGTCGGCACACGAAGTCTTGACCCCGCTGCGGTTATTGTAATGGGAGGAGAGTTTCCAGCTCTTTTCGGCGTGGGGATGGGCATGGCAGTAGGTACACGACGAGTCCTTCGAGCTGTTGACCCATACGTAGTTGACCGAGACGGTGGCCATAACACCTATAATGATCCCGAGCGAGGCGACGACAAAGATTCTCCTTGTGCCCCCGCGGCGTTTTGCGTTCATATTTAAGCTAAGGTTGCAGTTGTTACGTGCAATATGGTCTTCGGTCGGTTACAAACTTAATTAAAATATTTAAAATTCCAACTTCCGCACCGACTTTGTTGCCCGCAAAACAAAAAACGCGATACTCGGAGGTATCGCGTTCAGTATCGTTCGATAGTATTATTTTCAGATACCGAGTTCCTGCTGAACGAGCGGAAGGACGTTTACCATCGTGTTCTCGTCGTAGTAAGCCAGCGGCTGGGCCGATAGCTCGAAAACCGCGGTAAACTGGTTGGCCTTGCAGACTTTCTGCACGGCCTCCTGAGCCTTCTCGATAACGGGGGCCATAAGGTTGGAACGCTCCTGATACATCAAACCCTGTGCGTTCTGTTCGAACTGGGTAATGCGGTCGCGGATGTTCGAAAGTTCTTCTTCGCGAATCTGGCGGATGGCTTCCGACATGGTTTCGATGTTGGTCGAATAGTCGTTCCATTTATTGTTGAACTCGACGGTCATCGTTTCGTACTGGTCGTTGAGGTCGTTCTGGAACGCTTCGAACTTTGTCCGTACGTCGTTCATCTCCGGCATCGCCTCGATCAGTTCGTTAAGGTCGATGTAACCGAATTTCTGCGCATACGTCGAAACACTCCCCAAAAGGAAAAAAGCAGATACGGCCAGGGCAAATTTAAAAAGCCTTTTCATAAATTCAAGTTTGATATTTGTTTATTGGTTAAGCAGATTGATAATGGTTTCGGTCTTGTCCGCCGAGGGTGAATAGTACAGTATCGTGGGGTTGGAAGAGATATCGAGAACCACTTCGTAACCGTTGGCCTGGGCATAGTTGTTAATGGTGTCGAAAACCCGGTCCTGTATCGGTTTTATTAGTTCCACGCGCCTTCGGAGCAGCTCGCCTTCCTGCCCGAAAATCGACTCCTGAAACGCGACTATCTCCTTTTCGCGGTTTATTATGGCGTCCTCCCTCTGGGTCCTGGTGGCCTGCGAGAGGTAGGCCTTCTGGTTCTGGTAGTCGTTGAACATCTCCTCCACTTCGGCGAACGCGTCGTCCACCTGCTTCTGGTACTGTTCTCCCAACTGTTCGAGCGAGGTCATCGCGTCGTTATATTCCTGTATCGACCTGAAAACCGTTTCGGTGTTCAGCACCATAAAGTTCTGCGCTGATGCGCAGAAAGCAGTCGTCAGGATAATCGCCGAAGCTATCAATATCTTTCTCATCTTGCCTGGTTTTTTATTCGGTTAAAAGGTTTTCCTGCAAAATGCGTGCATAAAAAGCACGTTAAATTATAAATAAATACTTTATCCTGCAAATAACCTTCACCCGGGGGGCTCCGTGCCGGTCGCCGCCCGGTTTCCGCCTCCTTTACTCCTTTCCCCGGCCGCCGCGATGTGCCGTCCGGACCCGGGCTCCGGCACCTTCGGGCGGGGTTGTCGCTGCTCGCTCCTGCCCGGGTCGGATTTTCCGTCCGCCTACCGTGAGTGACGGGCCTTTTCCGGACCGCCCGGCAATCTTTAGCGGGTTAGAACTGCATTCCGATTACGTAGTGTATCTGTCCGCCGCTCCGTTTTGTCGGGTTGGCGGTGTCGTTCGGTTTGTCGAAGCCGTATCCCCAGTCGATACCGAGCATACCCACAATCGGCAGGTAGAGCCTTACACCGACACCCAGCGACCGCTTGAGCTCGAACGGGTTGAACTTGTTCCATCCCGTAAAACCGTTACCCCCCTCGGCGAATATCAACCCGTAGATGGTGGAACTCGGTTTCAGGATAAACGGGTAACGCAGTTCGACCGTATACTTGTTGTAGACGTGAGCATAGTCGCTGTTCAGCCTGTACGGGGTCAGCGCACCGTCCTCGTAACCGCGCAGCGAAATCACGTCCACACCGTAGATGTTGTATCCCGACATACCGTCGCCGCCCACGTCGAACCCTTCGAACGGCGATTTCTTGTTGCGGTTGTAGTAACCGAGGTAACCCATTTCGGCCCGGGCCATAAGCACCAGATTGCCGTTGCTGCTGAGCGGGGTGTACCATTCGCCTTTCAGTTTCCATTTGTGGTACTCTATCCAGCGGTAACGGTCCTCGTCCGGAAGGTTGGGGTCGTCGTATTTCTTGTTGTCGAACAGCGAGTAGGGCGGGGTGGCGGTCACGGAGACTGAGAACTCCGACCCGCGGCGCGGGTAGATAGGCTGGTCGACCGAACTGCGGCCGAAGGCCGTCGTGAAGGCGAAAGTGTTGGCGTTGCCGTTCGAGATGACGAAGTAGTCGTACCAGTTGTCGAGCATGTAAGACGAGTAGGATATTTCGTTGTAGAGCGTAAAATACGGGTCGGGCCAGTTGAGCCTGCGGCCTATACCCACCGCCACACCCACGGTGCGGAAGTGGCGCGTTGCATTGCGGTAATAGTACGATGCGTCGGTCTCATGCGAGAAGTGGGTGCTGACCGTCAGGGCGTTCGGCTTCTTGCCGCCGAGCCACGGTTCGGTGAACGACAACTGGGTGGATGTGTAATAGGAACCGTTGGTCTGGAACCTTATCCTGAGCTGCTGGCTCTGGCCCTGCGGGTAGGGACGCCATGCCCCCTTCTTGAAGAAGTTCTTGAGCGACACGTTGTTAAGTGTCAGGCCGACAGAACCCACGAACATCCCGGACCCCCAACCGCCGGAAATCTCCGCCTGGTCGCTGGCCTGCTCCTCGAGATTCCACGAAATGTTGACGAGCTCACCCGTTACCGGCTGGATGTCGGGCATGATGGCCTCCGGGTTGAAGTGCTGCATCTGGCTGAGCAGCCTCATGGTCTGCATCAGCAGGGAGCGGTTGTAGAGGTCGCCCGGGCGGGTGTTTATCTCGCGCCGTATCACCTCGTCGTCCACGCGGAGGTTACCCGTGATACCGACTTCGTTGATGGTGGCCTGCTTGCCCTCGTATATCTTCAGTTCGAGGTCGATGGAGTCGGCCCCGATAATGGTCTCCGTAGGGTCTATCTGGAAGAAGAGATACCCGTCGTTCTGGTAGAGCGACGATATGGTGTAGGGGTCCTCCGGGTTGTTCTCCTTCCCGATACCCAGTCTCTTGTGCAGGTTCTTCTTGTCGTAGGTGTCGCCCGGCTGGATGGCCAGAAGCTGCTCCAGCATCTCGGTGGAGTGGCGGCTGTTGCCGACCCATGTCACGTTGCGGAAATAGTACTTGTTGCCCTCCTCGAGGTCTATCTTGATACCGATTCGTTTGTGGTTGATATCGTAAATCGAGTCGCTTACGATGTTGGCGTTACGGTAACCCCGCGAGTTGTAGAAGTCTATGATGTTCTCCAGGTCGTTGGCGTACTCCTCCTCCTTGAGCTTGGAGTTCTTGAACAGGTTGAGGTTCTTCTTACCCGTCTTTTTCATCTGGGAGCGCAACTTCTTGTCGCTGAATACCTCGTTGCCCGTGAAATCTATCTCGCCGATTTTGACCTTGTTATTTTTGGTTACCTTGAAGGTTACCGTCACGGCGTTGCGGAACGTGGTGTCGTTCTCGATTATGGGGTCTACCTCCACGTTACGGAAACCTTTTTCGATGAAGTGCTCCCGGATAAGGTTGATATTCTTGTTGATGGTGAAGTCCGACAGGTCGAGACCGCTCTTGAGGCCGAGGTTGTCCTTCAGCTCGTTGGCCTGCCCCTTGCGGATTCCTTCGAACCTCCATGTGTAGACCAGCGGGCGCTCCTTGAAGTAGATATCGAAATTTATACTGTCGCCCTGTATGTTACCCACGATGTCCACGTCCGAAAAGTACCGCCGGTTCCAGAAATTCTGGATGGCCTGCGAAATATAGTTGCCCGGTATGTATACCTCGTCGCCCTTCTTGATTCCCGATACCATAAGTATATTGTCCACGTTGAGGTGCTCCACACCGTGGACATTGATATCGTTGACGATATATTTGCGGGGGTTCTGGTAATTTGCCGCGGGCAGGGACTGCCTCTCCTCGTCGGTAAGCGACGGCAGCAGTTCGGGTTTGCTTTGCGGCTCTTCCGTTACTCCGTCCGGGTTTGCGGCCGGATCGTTCACCGTCTCTTGGTTTTCCGGGTTGGCGGGCCGGTCGTTTGCCGTGGGGGTTTCCCCGTCGGTGGCGGGAGCGGTACCGCCTTCGTCCGCCTGGGCGGACTCCCCGTCTTCCTCCCCGGCCGTCGCGGCTGCAGGTTCTTCGGAAGCGGTGCCGGGCTGACCGGCGGGTTCGGGGTCCTGTGCATAAGATGCGCCGAAGCACAATGTGAATGAGGTGAGTAGTAACAGGAATTGTTTTCTCATCGTGGATCTCAAAGTTTCGTATTGTCTACCAGTCCGTATCTCCGGTCCCTCCCGGCATATGCCTCGAGGGCCCTGCGGAACTCCTCTTCGCCGAAGTCGGGCCAGTAGACGTCCGTAAAATAAAATTCGGTGTAAGCTGTTTGCCAGAGCAGGAAGTTGCTCAGCCTCAATTCACCGCTTGTCCTTATCAAAAGGTCCGGGTCGGGAATCCCGGCCGTAAAAAGGTTTTCCGATATGGTTTTTCCGTCGATTGCGGCCGGGTCGAGCTTTCCGCTTCGCACCAACTCCGCTATACTGCGCACCGCGGAGGTTATCTCCTCCCGGGAGCCGTAATTTATCGCCAGATTAAGGGTTATATCTCTATACGGGGCGGTCCTCTCTTCTATGGTGTCGAGATGCCGGACCACCTCCGGGGGCATGGCCGAACGGTCGCCCACTATTTTCACCCTCACCCCGTTCTCCGCCAGCGAGTCCAGCTCGCCGACTATGCTCCTGCACAGGAGTTCCATCAGCCCGTCGACCTCCTCGCGGGGACGACCCCAGTTCTCGGTCGAGAAAACAAAAAGGGTCAGGTATTCCACCCCGGCCCGTCTTGCTGCCTGAAGTACCGTCCTGACACTTTCCACCCCCTGTATATGGCCGTACAGCCGTTCTTTGCCCCGGCTCTTCGCCCACCTGCCGTTGCCGTCCATAATGATGGCTACGTGGCGGGGTATTTTATTTATTTCGACCATATAAAGATGTCACGTCTGTTTACAGAGCCACAAAGATAATAATTTAATGCGAGTTTGTATTTACCGCCCCCGCAACTGTTACCCGTGCCCTCTCCCGCCCCGATACCTGCTTGCTGTGCCCGTAGGACCCGTCGCGGGACCGCCATGTCCGGTGCCTTAACAACGCCTGCCCGGACGCTAACTGCCGGACTCGTCGCGTTTGTCCAGACCCCAGAGCATTTTATTTCTTAACGTATCGTAGAAGGATATATTTTGCAGGCAGACCAAAAAAACCGATTTTTTTGACCTGCACACCCCCAGCACCGTTCCGTCGGCCACTTTGCGGTTGTCCCCGTCGGTCGAGACGGCTATCCGGTCGTCGCGGCTTATCACGCGGAACTCTACCGCCGAGCAGTCGGGCAGCACCACCGGGCGCATGGTAAGGTTGTGCGGTGCGATGGGGGCCAGCACGAAGCAGTCGCAGTCCGGCGCGACCACCGGGCCTCCGACACTCAGCGCGTAGGCCGTCGAACCGGCCGGAGTGGCCAGTATCACCCCGTCGCCCCAGTAGGTGGCTATCATTTCCCCGTTGACGTAAGCCTCCACGGCTATCATACCGGTACCGGCCCGCTGTACGGAGAGTTCGTTGAAGGCGTACTCCGTCCCGTATCCTTCGCCCTCGATTTCGAGAAGGGGACTCTCCTTAATTATATAGCGTCCCTCGCGCAGGGCGGCCAGCGCATCCCGTATACCGTCCCGGGCGACGTTGGCCAGAAAACCCAGCCGCCCGGAGTTTATTCCCAGAATGGGAATGCGGCAACCGATGACCATCTTGGTGCATTCGAGGAACGTCCCGTCCCCGCCGTAGCTCAGCAGTACCGCCTCGCCGCGGCACTGGTCCGCAAGGTCGGTGTAAATTTTACCGGCCGGAAACTCCTGGCCGGTCGCCTTCAGGATATCCTCCGCGAACCCTGCGTTGAGCATATACGGCATCCCGCACTCCTCCAGCGCCCCTGTCAGGTTACGGATATCCGCCGCCTGATGCGGAGTGCCCGGACGGGAGTATAGGAGTATTTTCATTTCAATAAATATTGGTAACTTTACCCCGGCAAATGTAACTCTTTCTTATGACAAAATTAAGCGTCAATATAAATAAGATAGCGACCCTGCGCAACTCCCGGGGCGGCGACGTGCCGAGCGTGGTGAAGGCCGCAGTGGACGCCGAGCGCTTCGGAGCCGAGGGCATCACGGTCCACCCGCGGCCGGACGAGCGGCATATCCGGTATAGCGACGTAAGGGAGCTGAAAGGGGTGGTGACCACCGAGTTCAATATCGAAGGCAACCCCATCGACAGTTTCACCGAGCTGGTTATGGAGGTGGTTCCGACTCAGGTTACCCTCGTGCCGGATGCGCACGACGCCATTACCTCCGACAACGGTTGGGATACCCGTAAGCACCTTGAGTTCCTTAGGGAACGGTGCGAGGAGTTCCATTCGAAAGGAATCCGGGTGTCGATATTCCTCAATCCCGACCCCTCCCTGGTGCCTTACGCCGCCGAATCGGGGGCGGACCGCATAGAACTCTACACCGAATCCTACGCCCGGGAATATGCCGCCGACAGGGAGAAGGCCATAGCCGCCTACGTGGCTACGGCGGTGGAAGCGCAGAAATACGGCCTCGGGGTCAATGCGGGTCACGACCTCAATCTCGACAACCTGCGTTACTTCGTGGAGCGGATACCCTATACCGCCGAGGTCTCCATAGGCCATGCGCTGATTTGCGACGCTATCTACCTCGGTTTCGAGAACACAATTCAAATGTACCTCCGCCGGTTGAAACAATCCTGACCGGCTTACACCGGTGTCAGCGGGATTATGTTTTCCTGAATTGAATTTCAGACGCAGAATTTATTATTAACCGTGCCCTTGCGGCACCCGGAATAAAACCACGAAATCGTTATGAAAAAACTTATTTTAGCCGTACTGGCGGCCGCGTTGCTGCCGGTATACCTTCCGGCCCAGGAGCCGGCGGTGGAGCCTCCCGCACCCAACTCCTACCATGTACGCAGGGCCGACCTGTTCGCCAAACTTCCTATCTACGGCGACGACATAGTGATGCTGGGAAACAGTATCACCGACGGGGGCGAGTGGACCGAACTCACCTCGGGCGTGAGAATCAAGAACCGCGGCATCAGCGCCGACCGCACCTACCATGTGCTCGACCGGCTCGACCCGATTATAGCGGGTAAGCCGTGGATGATATTCCTTATGATTGGCACCAACGATCTCGGGGCGGGCTTCTCGCCCGAATTTACGGCCGAAAACATAGATAAAATCGTGGACCGTATACTTACCGAAACTCCCGATACCAGGCTCTACGTACAGACCATCTTCCCGGTGAACGACGCCTTCGGGCAGGCCCACAGGCATGTGAACCGGGATGCGGAAATTGTTCGGACCAACGAACTTATAAAAGCCCTCTGCGCGGAAAAGGGCGTGGAGGTGATAGATATGTGGGCGGTTCTGGCCGACGAGAACGGCAAACTGAAAGCCGAATATACCAACGACGGACTGCACCTGACCGGTGACGGGTACTTCCGCTGGGCCGATGAACTGCGCGGATATATGCAATAAGTCGTGAATCGACCTGTTGCGGCCCGCCCTTCGAACGGGGCGGGTTTTTTTAAGCTGCGGCAAGCCGACAGGGCGAGCCGCGGAAAAACGGATTAGGTACTGTGGAAGACAACAGAGAGGAGATAATAGCCGGGCCGCTGGCCGACCCCCTGTTCCGCCGGATTGGCCGGATAGCCGCCGAGTGCGGGCAGAGGGCATACGTGATAGGCGGATATGTGCGTGACTGGTACTTGGGGCGCCCGTGTACGGATATCGACGTAGTGGTGACCGGCAGCGGCATCGACGTTGCCGACCGTCTCGGGCGGGAATTGGGGACGAACGTGGCGGTGTTCCGGAATTTCGGCACCGCCATGCTGCATGCGGGCGGTTACGAGGTGGAGTTCGTGGGGGCGCGAAAGGAGTCTTACCGAGCCGACTCGCGTAAACCCCTCGTGGAGGACGGGACGCTGGAGGACGACCAGCTGAGACGCGATTTTACGATAAACGCCCTCGCCTGGTCGCTCGGCGAGGAGGATTTCGGCACGCTCGTGGACCCGTTCGGCGGGATGGAGGATTTGCGGCGGTGCGTTATCCGCACCCCGTGCGATGCGGACCGAACCTTTTCTGACGACCCCCTGCGGATGATGCGGGCCGTAAGGTTCGCCGCTCAGCTCGGCTTCGATATCGACCCGGACACGTTCGACGCCATCGCCCGCAACCGCCAGCGAATAGCAATCGTATCGCGCGAACGTATCACCACCGAACTTAATAAGATAATCCTTTCGCCGGTACCTTCCATCGGGTTCGAACTGCTCGATTTGACGGGCTTGCTGCCGCTCGTTTTCCCCGAACTGTCGGAACTTAAAGGCGTCGAGAAGGTAGGAAAACACGCTCATAAGGACAACTTTATCCACACCCTGAAGGTACTCGATAACGTGGCGCTCCGGTCGGACGACCTGTGGCTCCGCTGGGCCGCCCTGCTTCACGATATCGCCAAGCCGCGCACCAAGGCGTACGATGCCCGTACGGGTTGGACCTTCCACGGCCACGAGGTAGTGGGGTCGAAGATGGTTCCGGCCATATTCCGCCGCCTGCGCCTGCCCCTTGGAGAGAAGATGAAGTTCGTGCAGAAGCTAGTATTCCTGCACCTTCGGCCCATAGTGCTGTCGGAAGACGAGGTTACCGATTCGGCGGTGCGCCGCCTTCTGTTCGAGGCGGGCGACGATATCGACGCGCTGATGACCCTGTGCGAGGCCGATATAACCTCGGGCATCGAAAGCAAGGTACAGCGTTACCTGAAGAACTTCGCCCTTGTCCGCCGTAAGATGGCCGAGATAGAGGAGAAGGACCGCGTGAGGAATTTCCAGCCCCCGATATCGGGCGAGTTGATAATGGAGACCTACGGAATCGGTCCGAGCCGCGAAGTGGGAATTATAAAATCGGAAATCAAGGAGGCCATCCTCGACGGCCGTATAGCCAACGACTACGACGAGGCCTACGCCCTGATGCGGCAGTTGGCCGCCGGGCTGGGGCTTCAGGAGAAATAACAGTCTTACCGCTGTTAGTCGTGTGGTTTAACCTATACGGGGTCGGACCCGGAACGGGGCATATCGTCATCTGGTATTACTCTGAATATATAACTGCCGCCCCCGGGCGCCGTCGACGGGCAGCAGGGCTGCAATACAGATGATTTCTGTGATAGGTGCGCACACACCCTATACATTACGGACCTTCTTAACATGCCCCGGCAGATAATCCAATTACAGCCATTCTTTGGTGTAAACTTCCGGACCCCGGCCGTCGCTGCGCGTAAGGGATTCCGATTCGGGAACTATCTGGAATACGGACAAGATACCCGTATCCTTGTCTTCGAGCACAACGGTAAGGAGTGCCGTGCGGTACCACCGTCCGACCGATAGGGTAGTCTCCCCGGCGGGGCCGATCTCTTCTATGCCGTAGGTATAACGTGGGTACAATTTCAGGACCTTCAACCCGCGGCCCGAATCGCTTCGGTACAACCCCGGAACCATAAAGTCCGTAAGACAACCGGCGCCGGGCTCTATATTAACCAGTGAATCGACCCGCACCTGCTGCGCCGCGGCGGCGGCCATATCGTAGTATGGTGCATCGGCCGTATAATCAACCTCACCGGTAACGGCTCCGTAAAATTCGATTCGGACCTGCATCCCGACCACCGCAGTGGTCAGGTCGTACTCCCGCCTTAGCTCTTCATACCGTCCGCCGGTATCCACCAGCAGCTCCACGTGCGATATACAGTCGGTAAAAAGGGCGTTCCCGCTTTCGTCGACGGTGAAGGTCCCGCTGAAGAATACCCGCTCAGGGTTTCTCCCGGCCCGGCCCGTGCACGAAAGTACTATAAGGAGTGCGGCGATGGCATATATCCGGTGCATCACTGTTTTAATTATATGATTTATTCGTGGTCCCGGACAAAAATCGTGCTCCGCCGGTTGCAGCCGGCCCCGTCCTTCCGGCCCCGTCCTTCCGGCCCCGTCCTTTCGGCCCCGTCCTTTCGGCCCGGAAAGCTGGATGAACGAATGTATACCTTAAAATACCACGGTTCAACTAAAAAGCGGGAACCCCCGAGTCCCCGCTTTTAGTTAAGGTTTGGAAATTAACGTCCTTCGCCAATCTTTTCGATAAGGGCGGCGGTCTGCGGTTCGTGGCCGCGGAACCGGACGTAAAGGGTCATCGGATGCTCGGTGCCGCCTTTTTCGAGAATGTTCCGGCGGAACGCTTCGGCCGTTTCCCGGTCGAAGATGCCGTTCTCCTTGAAGAGCGAAAATGCGTCGGCCTCGAGCACCTCGGCCCATTTGTAGCCGTAGTACCCCGCGGCATACCCGCCCGAGAAGATATGGCTGAACGAGGTCGAGAAGCAGGAGCCGTCGATGTAGGGCAGTATCTGCGTCTCGCTCATCGCCTGTTTTTCGAACCCGGCCACATCGCCGTCCACCGGGGCGTCGATGCTGTGCCATGCCATATCGGTCATCCCGAACGAGAGTTGGCGCACGTTGGAGTAGGCCGAAAGGTGGTTTTTGGAGGCTACGATCCGCTCCACGATTTCGGCCGGAATCGGCTCGCCCGTCTGGTAATGGACGGCGAACATATCGAGGAACTCCTTCTCGGTGGCCCAGTTCTCCATAAGCTGGGACGGAAGTTCCACGAAGTCGCGGTAGACGCTCGTTCCGGTCAGCGACTCGTAGGTACCCTTGGCGAACATTCCGTGCAGGCCGTGACCGAACTCGTGTAGTACGGTAACGAACTCGTCGAAGGTGAGAAGTGACGGGGTGTCGGCGGTGGGCTTGGTGAAGTTGAAGTTGAGGGTTACCAGCGGCCTCACCTCGGTTCCGTCCTCGGTGGTGTACATCTCGCGGAAGGTGGTCATCCATGCCCCGCCACGTTTGCTCTGCCGCGGGAAGTAGTCCATATAGAGTACCGACAGGAAACTGCCGTCGTTGTCGTACACCTCGTAAACCTTCACGTCCGGATGGTAGACCTGTATATCGGGATTCTCACGGAAAGTGATGCCGTAAAGTTTTTCGGCGAGCATCAGCACGCCCTTCTCCACATTCTCCAACCGAAGGTAGGGCTTAACTATCTCGCTGTTTAGGTCGTATTTACTGGTGGTATAGAGTTCGTCGTAGTAGGCGAAATCCCAGGGCATTATGCGCTCCGGTGAGTCCGGCATTTCGGCGGCATACCGCTCTATCTCACCCAGATCGTCGAGCGCCCACTGCTTGGTGTTGACCAACAGTTCGTTCAGGAAATTATCCACAGTGGGCCTGCTGCCCGCCATGCGGTTGTCGAGCACGTAGTCGGCATAGGTTTCGAAGCCGAGAAGCCGGGCCAGTTCGAGCCGCAGCCGGGTTATCCTTTTAACCACTTCGGTATTGTCCAGTTCGCCGCCCTCGAAACACTTGGCGTTGCTCTTCCTCCAGAGCTGCTCTTTCAGTTCGCGCTCTTTGGAATAGGTCAGAAATGGTATGTAGCTCGGGGCGTGGAGGGTTACGGTCCATCCCTGCTCGCCGCGCGATGCGGCCTCCTCGGCCATTGCATCCCGGGTGAACTGCGGCATGTACTCCACCCGGTGGGCGTCCGCAGGAGGGATATTGAGCACGTAGGCGTTGGTGGCCGCCAGAACGTTCTGGCCGAATTTAAGCGTCAGGCCGCCCAGCTCGGTGGTAATGGCCCGGTACCGCTCCTTACCCGCTTCGTCAAGCCCGGCGCCGTTGCGTGTGAACCCTTTGTAGGTGTTCTCGAGCAGTTTGGCCTGCTCGGTATCCAGCCCGAGGTTGTCGCGCTGGTCATAGACCCGTTTTATCCGGTCGAACAGCGCGGGATTGAGCGAAACGTCGTTGGAATACTCGGTCAGCATCGGCTGGAGTTCGTTCGACAGCTCGTCCATCTCGGGCGATGTCTCGCTCGAAGTCAGAGGATAGAAGATATTCGATACCTTGTCCAGCAGGGCGCCGGAACGCTCCAGTGCCACGATGGTATTTTCGAACGTCGGCTCGGCGGGGTTTGCCACGATGGCTTCAACCTCGACGCGAGCCTGCCTGATGCCCTCCTCGAAGGCCGGTTTATAGTGCTCCAGTTTTATCCGGTCGAACGGCGGGGTACCGTGCGGAGTATCGAAATCCATCAGTAACGGATTGGTTTCCTGCGCCGTAACGGCGGTTAAGATTGTAAGTGCCATCAAAGTCGTTATTGTTCTTTTCATATGGTGTTGTTTTAGATAATCCACTCGGCGTGCCATGATTGCGGTTAAAGGGAAGGCTATTTACGAATATTTTCGGGAATTATAGTTAAAAGGAGGGGAAAATTTATATAATCGATTCGTAGTTAAATTCGGAAAAGGATATAAAACGTAAGATTCTTCGCTGACGCTCAGAATGACATTACACAGCCAGCGTAGATTTCCCGGTTCATTCGGGCCGACATTCTTAAGATTCTTCGCTGACGCTCAGAATGACATTACACAGCCAGCGAAGATTTCCCGGTTCATTGGGGATGACATTATTAAGATTCCTTGCTGACGCTCAGAATGACATTACACAGCCAGCGTAGATTTCCCGGTTCATTCGGG
>JAJBVT010000001.1:0-19070 GCA_020859685.1 Rikenellaceae bacterium | reverse complement strand
CGGTTCATTCGGGCCGACATTCTTAAGATTCTTCGCTGACGCTCAGAATGACATTTATATTTGCCGGTGGAGGTCTTCACTCCGTCATAAAGACCCCTTTAATAATATATATTGTCGTAGTAGGAGCTGCGTTTATCGTATTTGAGGTCCTGCAGCACCGCCGACTTCACACGGATGGTGAAGCTCCAGCTCTTGCGGTACCCGACCGGGACCCAGTTGAGGCTCATGGTCCAGCAGTGCAGGTCGCGGCTGATGGAGACCACCCCGGGGGTTATCTTGCAAGACTCGAAATCGTAACCGATGGAACCTACGTTGATACCCCACTTGGGCGTCGGGGTGACGCTGGCGTTCATATTTAGGGTCTGGGTGACGTTGCGCGTCCGCCCGTTGTTGGAATAGCTGAACGAGTAGCTGAACCCGAAGTTCCACGGGATGTCGAAATCGTAGTACTGGTTGGTCATAAGCATCCGCTGCATCGTCGGGTCTATGATGCCCTGCTGGTTGAAGAAGTCCGTCTGTTCGGGCGAGGGCAGCCCCCCGCTGTTTATATCGTTCATCGCCCCGGAGCCGTTCTTGCTCGAATTGAAGGAGTAGCTGAACGAGGTGGAGGCGTTGGTCAGCCGCGCCAGTTTCCCCTGCCGGAGCATGAATTTGTTTATGCGGGTTCCGCTGTCGTCGACCTGGTAGGGGTCGAAGGTGGCGTTGACGTTGAGGTTGATATTCTTGACGAGGGTGGTCCGGAAGCTGGCGGCGATGTTCGAAAGTTTGAACTCCTCGGCAAGAAAGTTATAAGAACCGCTGAATCGCAGCTCGTCTATCAGTTTAATCTTTCGCGTCCCGGAGGTGTCGCGGTCGCTTCGGACCTTCATCTCGAGGTTGTTCGACAGGCTGAACGAGAGCGATGCCGAGCGCCCCCGGCCGGGCACCGAATAGGCGTTGCCCTCGTAGGGGGAGTAGATGGTGGTGGTACCGTCGCGGTTACTCTGGATATTCTTGTAGAACCCGTATTTAAGGTCGCCGAAGTCGGGGGCCCACGAGGCGCTTATGGTTGGGGTGATGACGTGCCGTATGGCTTTGATGGCGGGGTCCTCCCCCCGGAACTGGAACATCCCGTAGATTTTGGTCGATGCCGATGCCGAGACGCTGTAATTGTAGGCCCGGTAGAAGCCGTAGGTGGTGTCGGTGGGGATGGCGGAGTTCGTTTCATAGTCGAACTCCCGCTCTATCTTGCGAAAATACCAGTTCTCGTTGTAGTTGAAACTCGGACTGATATTCAGGTAGTTGAACAGGTTGAACGAGGTCGATACCGGGATGGAATGCTTTACGCCGCTCTTCATGTTCTTGAACATCTCGTCGGTGAACAGATCCCGTTCGTGGACGGTGACGCTGTTGGTCATCGTACCGGTATACTGCATCGATATCTTTTCGTACCAGCGCTCCTTACCGATAGGGTTCTTCCGTTTGAACGGGTAGAGCCTCTGTACGCTGAAGGCTACGTCGGGAAAGGTGAGCGATATGGTGGTATCTCGGGAATACTGCGAGTGTTGGAAGCGGGTGGTCAGAGAGAACGGTTTACCGGCCCAGGTCTTGGAGTAGGAGACAGACGAGTTGGTCTGAGTGTTGAGGTAGTCGTTCATGGTGGTGGAGCCGTATTTGGAGTAGCCGCTCGATGCCATATTAACGCTTGCCGAGAAGGTGGAGTTGGGCCGGGCCTTCGGGTCCTGCGAGTGGGTCCACTGCAGGCTGAAGTTGTTCATGTTCACATAGTCGTCCGAACCCTTGTCGCCCAGAATGTCCTTGGTGAAGCGCATATTGAAACTTCCCGAGTATTTATAACGTTTCACGTAGCGCGACTGTGCGGAGGTTTCCCACGACCCGAGGGTGTATATACCGCCCAGCAACGTGAGGTCTATGTAATCGTTTATGGCAAAATAATAGCCTCCGTCGCGTATGAAAAAACCTTTTGCCGACTCCTCGCCGTAGGAGGGCATCACGAATCCGGAACTCGGCCCGCTTACCACCGGGAAGAAGCCGAACGGTATCAGCGGGAAATATATCGGCACGTCCTCCAGCACGAGGTACGACGGGCCGATTATAACCTTCTCGCCCGGAATGAGTTTGGCTTTGGTCATGGCCAGGTAGAAGTGCGGGTGGTCTATATGGTCGCAGGTGGTGTATTTACCCCCGGCAATATTCACCACATTGTCGGGCATCTTCTTGATATCGCGGCCGATAAGGTAGCCCTCGCCCTCCTGTGTGGCGGCGTTTTTGGTCTTGCCGATTTTGGTGTCGAGGTTGTAGATGAGGGTGTCCCCGGTGTAGACCGAGCCGCTCTCGGTAAATTCCGGGCGCGACCAGACCCCGGCGGTATCCGGTACGCCGTGGGCAAGTATTATCTTCGTCTCGAGGTCGGCCTCTATGAAGTCGGCCTTGAGGTTAAGGTTCTGATAGTCTATATCACCCTCCTGATAGATGTAGACCTTCTTCTCCCGGGCCCGGTAGACGAGCGAGTCGCGGTTGCGGCCGCTGATTATATCGTCGAGAAATCCCCCCTTTTCGCCCGGTACGGTATCCTGCACGGCCCCTAAACTGTCCAGCAGCGTACTGTCCGAGCGCATGACTTGCAGCAACGAATCCCGCTGGGCGGCCGTAAGCGAGTCGGGGAACATGCTCTCGGGGAGGAACCGGGCGTCCGGATTGGGCAGCGAGTCGGGATGGGTGCGCAGGGTCTCCACCGTGAGCGAATCGTAAGGATTATGCTCTTCGCCGTCCTGCGAGGGGAAATCTATCTCACGGTTGGGGTCGATTTCCGAGCTCGGTGCGTTGGGGTTCTTGGCGGCAGAATCCGCCGGGGGCGGCATCAATACGTCGAGGGGCTGCTCCGGCTCTTGGTAATAACCGCCTCCCGAGACCCTTATATAGGTAGTCCCGAATACGAGGTGCCCCCACACAAGAAGTGCCGATATGGTAATGACGTATTTGCGCGCCTTCTTAATCAAATCAGCGAAAATTTATTACCTTTGCCGACAGGTCGGCAAAAACGGGGAAAACCGGGCCTCCCGGCGCCCTGAACGCATTTTTTTCGACCTCAAAAGTAGTCAAAAATTTAGAGATACATTAAATTACCCCTATGAAAGTTTGCCCGTATCCGGTATTTGTCAGCCTAACGTACGCGCTGTTGTTTTTGTTGTGCGGTTTGTCTGATTCGTATGCCCAAACGGAGTACGCGGGCGTCCGCACGATAATGCTCGACCCGGGCCACGGAGGAAGGGACCCCGGTACGGTATATGGTAATTACAGGGAGAAGGATATAGTCCTGAACGTGGCGCTCAAGCTGGGGGCGCTTATCGAGCGCAACCTGCCGGACGTGCGGGTGCTATATACGCGTAAGACGGACGAGTTCATAGAGCTGGCCCGCCGCGGTGAAATGGCGAACCAGGCTGGGGCGGACCTCTTCGTCTCGATTCACGTCAACGCCGTGGACCCGGGTCGTAGGGCGCCCTCGGGGGCGCTGACGCTCGTGATGGGGCAGGGCCATGAGGACCGGAACCTCGACGTGGCGATGAGGGAGAACGACGTCATTATATTCGAGGACGACTACTCCACAAAATACGAGGGCTATACCCCCGGGTCGGCGGAGAGTTTTATAATATTTTCGCTGATGCAGTACGTTCACCTCGAACAGAGCATGATGCTTGCGAGCCTTATGCAGGAACATTATAAAAGGAGTTCGCCGATGCCCGACCTCGGGGCGAGGCAGCAGAAACTGCTGGTGCTGTGGAAGACGGCGATGCCGAGCGTGCTGACCGAGCTGGGCTTCCTGCCCAACGACGCCGACCGCGCGGTGCTCACCTCCGATGCGGGGCAGGACAAGCTGGCCGCTTCGCTGTTCAACGCCATCAGCGAATATAAGAGCCGGGTGGAGAATAAGAGCGTGGCGGTGAGCGTGGATGCCGCCGGGGCGCGGGGCGATACGGCCCTTGCGGCGGAGCGGCCGGTCGGCGGAGAGGTGGTCTACATGGTGCAGGTATGCAGTTCCAGCCAGCGGCTGGGGCGTAACGGTAACCTGCTCAGGCCGCATAAGGACCGCGGGGTGACGGAGAAAATCGTAGACGGATTGTTTAAATATTACGTAGGGTCGTGCGGCACTTATGCCGAGGCGGTGGAGTTGCAGAGGGAGGTAAGGAGCAGTACGCCGGACGCTTTTATGGTGGCTTTCCGCGACGGAGTGCAGATTCCGGTCTCCGAAGCAAGGAATCTTACGGGCAGGTAAGCCGTCCGGCGGCGGTGTAGGTGGGTTTGTATATGCGGGTGCCGGTTATAGCCGGTACAGGGGCAGGATATAGTTAGAGGATGAGAGCCACTGCGTATCGGGAGAGCCGGGTGCCGGTGAAGGGAAGGGTACCGTGAAGTACAGGTGCCGCGGGGTCTCGGAAGAGTGTGGAGTGCCGGGATACGGCAAATTAAAAAGCAGATAATGAAATTAAGGACAGAAGTAAAAGTCGGCATATTCGCAATCGCGGCAATGGCGCTGCTGTACTGGGGTATAAATTTCCTCAAGGGGCAGGACCTGCTCGGCCGCAACCGCACCTATTACGCCTCGTACGAGCAGGTGAACGGGCTGTCGGGTTCGGCCTCCATACAGGTGAGGGGCGTGAAGATAGGGCAGGTGAGCGATATTATATTCGACCCGGCCAAATCGGATAAGATCATAGTCCAGCTCACGGTACGCTCGAAATACCGGATACCCGAAAACTCCGTGGCCCGTATCTTCAGCGACGGGCTGATGGGCGGGAAGGCCATCGAGATTGACCTCGGTTCTTCTCACAGGTACCTCGAGAGCGGAGACACGATAATGTCGGGCTACACTCCGGGGCTGTTCGACCTTGCAGGGCCGGGTATCGAGAGCGCCACACAGAAGGTGGAAATTCTGATGAACGACCTTACGGCCACACTGTCCAATATCAATTCGCTTATCGGCGACAATTCGGAGAGCATCGGCAGTATTTTCTCCAACGTGGCCGGTATGACCGGGAAGCTCAACCGTGCCCTTAAGTCCGAGAAGGGTTCGCTGGAGGACATTATAGCCGATATAAATCAACTTACCCGCACCCTGAGCGACAACAGCGGGCGGCTGGACAATATACTCGGCAACGTGGAAGGCTTTACCGATTCTCTCCGCCGGGCCGATATCCCCGCGCTGGTCGATAACCTCGCTGGTACGCTGACCGAGTTCAACACCCTGCTGGCCAACGTTAACCGGGGTGAAGGTTCGGTAGGCAAACTGCTCGGCGACGACGGGCTGTACGACTCGCTCGTAGAAGCCTCGGCAAACCTCGCGCGTCTGCTCGAGGACGTGAAGGAGAACCCCGAACGGTATGTAAATATCTCGGTGTTCGGCGGTAAGAAAAAATAATCTCCCAACCACAGGAAGATAATTTCCCGTCTCTTTTTTCGTGGGAGACGGGAAGTTTTATAAAATAGTTCCCCGATTTTGGAGGCAGGAAATAAATTAGGATTCGACCGTATACGGTCACAGGTGGAGGCGCTTTGCTCGACGGCGGGGGCCCGGGAGGTCTTTGCCGGGGAGGGTTTCACTACCGACCGGGCGGAGGTGGCGCACAGGCTGGGTCTGTGCTCTGAAATGGTCAAGGCCATTACGATGGAGACCGGTTTTCCCACCGGGGAGTATTTCGACCTCGGTCCGGTGACGGAGAAGGCTGCGGTGGAGGGAACGTTTCTCGAACCGGAGGAGCTGATGCTCCTGCGCGGAACGCTGGCGCTGGTGGGCGAGGTACGGGCTTTCTTCCTGAAAAAAGGCGCGGAGGATTATCCCCGGCTGCGGCCTATGGCCGCCGGAGTGGAGCCCTACACATATTTGGTGGAGGCGATAGACCGGATTGCCGACCGCCACGGAACCATACGCGACGACGCCTCGCCCGAGCTGCGGGATATCCGCAGGGCGCTGCGCGAGCGGGAGGCACAGGTGTCCAAACGACTGCGCAGCATACTGGCGCAGGCGCAGTCGGCCGGGGTGGTGGAGAGCGATGCGTCGGTCTCCATCCGCGACGGCAGGGCGGTGATTCCGGTATCGGCCGCCAATAAAAGGAAGCTGGCCGGGTTCGTCCACGACGAGTCTGCGACCGGTAAGACTGTTTACATCGAACCGGCCGAGATAGTCGAACTGAATAACGAGATAAAAGAGTTGGAATACGGCGAGCGCCGCGAGATTGTGAGAATACTGACGCAATTTACGGACGGTATCCGCCCGGAGCTGGACGGTATCGGGGAGACGGGCCGGTATCTGGTTACGATGGATATGATAAGGGCCAAGGCCCGGTTTGCGACCGCGAACCGGTGTGTGGAGCCGTTGTTGTCGGACGACGGAGTGCTGGAGCTTCGTCAGGCACGCCACCCGCTGCTCGAGCAGAACCTGCGCCGTGAGGGCCGCGAAATCGTACCGCTCGACCTGACCCTAACGCGCAGTAAGCATATCCTGATTATATCGGGTCCTAATGCGGGCGGTAAGTCGGTCTGTCTCAAGACGGTGGGGCTATTGCAGATAATGCTCCAGCACGGTATTCCGGTACCGGTGCTGGAGAATTCCCAGTTCCCGCTGTTCGACCACATCTTCGTCGATATCGGCGACGAGCAGTCCATCGACAACGACCTGAGCACTTATAGTTCGCACCTGCTGAATATGAAGCGGATGGTGCGCGGCGCCGGTCCCCGGTCCCTGATACTGATAGACGAATTCGGTACCGGTACCGAACCGGTTATCGGCGGAGCCATTGCCGAAGCCCTACTTGAAGAGTTCGAGAAAAAGGGGTGCTACGGGGTCATTACCACCCACTACTCCAACCTGAAATACTACGCTTCCAACGCCGAAGGGGTGGTGAACGGGGCCATGACGTTCGACGTGCAGAATATCCGTCCGCTGTTCAGGCTCGAGACGGGGATGCCGGGCAGTTCGTTCGCGGTGGAGATAGCGCGGAAGATAGGTCTTCCGGAGGAGATAATTCGCCGCGCCGCGGAGAAAGCGGGAACCGAGAGGATAGAGACCGAACGGCTTCTGCGCGAGATAGCGCGCGACCGGAGGTACTGGGAGCAGAAGCGCGACCGTATCCGCATCGCCGACCGTAAGGTGGAGGAGCTCGAGCGCCGCTATGCCGAACAGTTGGAGAATATACGTACCCGGAGGGCGGAGTTGTTAAACGAAGCCCGGGACGAGGCCGCCCGCATTACGGCCGAAGCCAACCGCCGGATAGAGAGCGCGATAAAAGATATCCGCGAATCGCAGGCCGACCGGGAGACTACTCAGCTTATCCGCCGCGACCTCGACAGTTTCCGTCAGGAGCTCGACAGCGGCAAGCTGACGGCCGACCCGGAGAAGATTGCCCGCGAGATGGAGCGCATCGAGCGCCGCCGTCTCAGCCGCGAAAAACGGCGCGGCGAGCGGAACGCTGCGGCGGCCGGGAACGAAGCTCCCACGGAAAAACTGCCCGAGATACCGGTAGTGGGCAGCAAGGTGCGGATGGAGGGCCAGCTGGTGGCCGGAGAGGTGACAGAGATAAAGGGAAGTAAGGCCACGGTCGCATTCGGGCAGATACTCACCCGGGTGGACCTTGCCAAACTTACGGTGGTTTCCAATTCGGAGTACCGCCGGCAGCATAAAACAACCGCCCCGACCATCAATGTAAGCAGCGATGTGAGCCGCCGCAAGCTGAACTTCACCCGCAATATCGACGTGCGCGGTATGCGGGCGGTGGAAGCTCTCGAACGGGTCGAGGATTTTATAGACGACGCCATAATGGTAGGAGCCGGGGAGGTGAGGATACTGCACGGAAAGGGAACGGGAGCGCTGAAGGAGGAGATACGTAAATACCTGCGGGCCGTGGACCTTGTGCTCTCGGCCGAGGACGAGCATGTGGAACAGGGGGGCGCCGGGATTACGGTCGTCCGGCTGGACGTGTAACAGGACCTTATTCCGGACGAGGGATGGTTTTAACCGGTATACGCCGGTGGGCTTTTGACGGGCGGAATGTAAATATTTACGGAGGTGCGGTGGACTCTGAGCGGGCGGGCTGGGCTGTTCATTCCCGTGGAAGACGTTTTGCCACCGCATCTGGCCGGGGTTTAATGTTCGGAAGTAATTGCCGGAAGTAAGCGGGAGTACCATGCCGGGGGCCCGGAAGTAACCGACCGCACCCCGAATAGCCATAAAAGGACACCGTACGAGACCCGTAAGGCATTCCGCAAGGGCCGGTCCCTCCGGTCTTTCTCGGCCGGGAGGTAACCGTGGGGTAGGTGCGGGTATAAATCCGGGCCGGATTTTTGCATAGGCCTGTTTCCGTCGGCATGTTTTATGCCTACCGTTACGGTATTTTTATCTATATTAGCCAATATGATTAGATTATATAGAATATATTTAGTTATTATTATAGTTACGGTCTGCGGGTGCAGCGACTCGGAGAAGCAAATACCGGGCGCCGAAATCGGGGATATCATAACTTTTACCGGAAATCAGGATTTCATTACCGGCATATCTATCCGGTTCGAAGGCCCCGAGGCTTATTTTTCCACCTCCGGTACGATGTATATAAAGTCGGTGGGTCCCGTCGCGGGGCTGGCGTCCATCGATATCGACAATATTCCAGATATCACGGGAAGGGAAGCCTCCATCCGCGAAAATTACGGCTATATCTCCGTCCGCCAAACGGGTTACCATGCCTACTACATTTCGGAAGTTATATACGATGCGGACGGGAACGTGGAGAGCATCCGGTGCCGATACTGCGGATTTACACCCGGCCTCGGTTGGGATATCATGTAGCCTCTACGATACGGAACCGTTTAAATCCGTCCTCATTTCCCGGATACTCAACCCAATACCGTTACGGTTCTTCCGCAATCGGGTAATTAATAATCAGACGGCCGTAATTGCGCCGGGTGCGCATAATTTTTGTATAATTGTACCTTCATTATCGAAACGGTGACGGCTAAAGGCGACATAGGGGAGGGGACTGCGCAGTCCCGGCAGGCGAAGAGGGGGCTTCTGGTCCTCTGCTCCGCGGCATTCCTCGTACCCTTTATGGGTTCAGCTCTGAATCTGGCCCTACCGGATATCGGCCGCGAATTCTCGATGAACGCCGTTATGCTCACATGGATGGCGACGGCTTACATAATCTCCACGGCCATTTTCCAGATACCGTTCGCCCGCGTGGCCGACATAGTGGGGCGGCGTAAGATATTTATGATAGGGGTGTTTATCTTCGCCATTACCACCGCGGCATGCGCTTTCGCGCCCAACGGTCATGTACTTATCGGTCTGCGGTTCCTGTCGGGAATCGGCAGCGCCATGATGTTCGGTACCAATATAGCCATACTGACATCGATTTTCCCGCCCGAAAAGCGCGGGTATGCGCTCGGTATAAACGCCGCGGTGGTCTACGCCGCGCTGGCCGCCGGGCCGTTCGTGGGCGGTATGCTTACCCACTACTTCGGTTGGCACTATATATTCGTGGTCCCGGCCGCACTGGGGTTGGCGGTGTTCGGCCTTTCGCATTTCTTCCTCAAAGGGGAGTGGACGGAGGCCCGCGGCCAGAAGTTCGACCTGGTGGGGAGCCTACTCTACGGGGTGGGGCTGGGTACGCTTATCTACGGGTTCACCTCCCTGCCGCACCCGAGGGGTTTTATCTGCCTCGGTACGGGGTTGGTGTGCCTTCTGCTGTTCGGCCGGTACGAGCTGAGGCACAGCTCGCCGGTGTTCAACCTGCGGCTCTTTTCCGGCAACCGGGTGTTTACGCTCTCTTCGGTAGCCGCACTTATCAACTATGCCGCCACTTCGGCTATCGCTTTCATACTGAGCCTTTACCTCCAATACGTAAGGGGTCTGGACGCGAGCCATGCCGGGCTGATACTCATCTGTCAGGCGGTGGTGCAGTCGTGTTTCTCGCTGGTGGCGGGTAGGCTGTCCACCCGGCACGATCCTTCGCGGATGGCTACGGCCGGGATGGCCATTATCGTGGTGGGGCTTTTCGGGCTGATATTTCTATCGACCACCACGCCGTATTGGATGATTATAGGGCTGCTGATGTTACTCGGGGTGGGGTTCGGTATCTTTTCCTCGCCCAATACCAACGTGATTATGGGTTCGGTGGACCGGAAGGACTACTCGGCCGCTTCTGCCGCCACCGGAACTATGCGCTTGACCGGGCAGGCCGTCAGCATGGGTATAGCCGGGATGGCAATTTCGTTCCACGTCGGGACACGAAATATTACGGCCGCCCTGTTCCCGGAATTTATGCAGAGCCTTCGCACCACATTCATAATTTTCGCCCTGCTCTGTATGGTCGGGGTGTACGCTTCCACCGCCCGAGTCTCACGGCGGGGGAATAGTACAACTATTTAACCCGTTCCACCGGCTTATTTACCGGCCGGATTCGGTTCCGGTAGCCGCTCTTTTTGCTATCCTGTTATATTTTTTTGCTATTATTTACCTTAGGTCCGTTTCTGTGCCGTTTGGGACCGGACGGTATGGAAATCGTGTAAATTATCGTGTGAAATTTCTTATTTTTGTAACTCGATTTTCAAAATATTCAAGTATTTATTAATTTGTGTTATGGGTTTTGCGTAAAACCTCTAATAAAAATTCAAAATGAGGTACCAGTTATTATTCGAAAACTTTATCGCAATGGTCCAGGAGACCATACCTCAGAACACCAAGCTGTCCGCGGCGTTGGCGGATATACTCCAGATCGAGAAAGAGGCGGTTTACAGGAGGTTGAGGATGGAGGTTCCGTTTACATTTTCCGAGATAGCTACCATAGCACAATCGCTCGGGTTGTCACTCGACAATATTATAGGGTCGATTCCCAAGAAGAGCAGGCCGCTCAAAATGACGCTGGTCGACTTTGTGGAGCCTACGGAGATAGACTATATAATGATGGAGAACTTCGTTATACTTCTCCGTCAGATGCGCGCTCTGCCCAATTCTGAGCACGGCGCAAGCTGTAATGTCGTGCCGCAGGTCCTATTCTATAAATACGACCATCTGACGAGGTTCTACATGTTCAAATGCCACTATTTTTCTGGTACGGCAGTGAATGTGAAGCCCTACTCCGAAATCACTATACCGGAAAGGGTGCGCAAGAACCAGCTCGCCCATGCGGAAGAGATGCGGAACTTCTCGCAGACCAATATTATATGGGACAGGCTATGTATCCATTACCTGATTGAGGATATAAACCACTTCCGGAGCGTCTATCTGCTAACGGACGAAGAGGTGGGCCTGATAAAAAGCGACCTGAAAGCGATGCTCGCCGAAATGGAGCGCATGGCATGCAACGGCTGTTACGAGGATACGGGTTGCCGGGTGAATTTCTATATCTCGAGCGTCAACTTCGAAGCCTATTACGAGTACTTCGAAGCCCAGAGCAACAAACTGAGCATGATTAAGACTTTCACGCTCAACGGAACGGCCAGCTAGGAGGACCGGACCTTCGACAAGATAAAGACGTGGATAAACTCCCTCAAAAGGGTCTCCACCCTGATTTCGGAAACGGGCGAGAAGCAGCGGGTCATCTTTTTCGAAAAGCAGCGCGAGTTGGTCGACAAGCTGTGACCCCTGGAACGGCCCCGGCCTCCGGTAAAAACGGCAGCCATATTTCGGTTTAGTGCCTCCGCATATCTTCCACCGGTAACCACTTGGTTACGCCCGCGGTCCGATGGGAGAGGACCGGAAAATATTACGGCTCCATAATCCGGTCCGCGCAGTGAACGGCGAGGCCAACGACATGACAGCACCGGCGCCGCATAGCTCACGACCTTAAATAAAAAAACGGGCAGGGAATTTGCTCCCTGCCCGTAACCCCAAAGGGTTTAATAGAATATTGAATAGTTATTGTATAGGTTGGTATAGGTAGATTGAATAAAATATTAAAAACATATATTATATGATTGTTATATAGTTGGTCGACTATATTTCGTATCCGCTTTCCCACACAATCCAGTCGTTCACCGAAATCGAGACGAGTATATCTCGGTCGAACACAAGTTTGATTGTATACTCGAACCGGGTGCTGAAGTCTACCGTTTCCCCGATATCCCGGAGCGACAGCAGTCGGCCGATAAGATTGTCGGAGAAGAGCAGCTCGCCCGTCTCACGGTTCTCGATATAGACGCGTGAATCGAGGTGGTCTTCGAGCAGGCGGATTACCCGCAGCGAGGCGGACAACTGTCCGGAGTCGTCCCTGTCGCAGTCGGCGACGTAGTAGATGGTCCGCTCGGAGATATCCTCGTTATAGATGCTCAGCCGCCCGTTGCGGTCGGCAATTACATACCTGTAATCTTTATCGTCCGCCCCGAGGCCTTCCGTTACTATATTAACGGTGTAGGTGTAACGGTCTATCTCCATTACATATTCCCAGCCGGTATCGGTCGCTACGCTCGGCAACCGCGTCAGTCCGTGGTGGAGGTGGTCCGGCATATCGCGTAAGGTGTCCCCATCGAGGATATCGAGCTCTATATAGAGATCCCCGAGCGTAGTCACCCCCGGCTGAGGCGCGTTGTGCGATACCGCGTAGGAGGAGCCGATATTGGTCCAGCCGATAAATTCGTAATCGCCCGGCTCGAGGGGCACGTCCATCGCGTAGTCGCCTCCGATTAGCGGCTCTCTGTCCTCCAGAGTGGTTACATAGTAACCGTCATGGTCGAACACGAATACGTGCAGGGCGGAAACCTCAGCTGCCGGGGTACGGGTGTAGAGCTTCTCCGCGAAGTCCACGTAAAGGGTCACCGGAGTACCGTCGGTCCCGCCCGGATTCCCGGGGTCGGTTCCGGGGTCGGTTCCGGGAATTTCGGTTCCCGGTCCGGTCTCCGGCGGGCAGTCATCGAGCCCGTCGTGCACGCACGAGGTGCCTGCAATAAGGATGGCCGCAAGGGTAAATATTACGGTATTTTTTGTGTTCGGTTTTCTCATTCCAAGGTTTCGGCAAAGTGCCGTTACATCTTTTAAGGGAGGCCCTCCACGTGCCTCCCTAACAGGAGTTGCACGGGGAAGGCCGCTTTTTCCGACCGGTAAGGGCCGCAATTATCTATGTCAGAACAGATCATATTCGTCGAGGTTCATAACCCAGTCGAGAATATTTATATCGACTATAATATTAGCGTCCTCGGTAAGGGGTATTTCTTTGTTACCGCCGTCACCCGGGTCGGGGTTACCGATACCCATAATGGTATTTATACGGCACTGGTAGAAGTTGTTCCGGAGTGTCTGGTAACGGTTGCCCGGATTCAGGAAAAGGTTGTAATAACACATTCCGTCCTTGTACTCCTTGCTTACGGTACCCTTGCCCGTGGCGAAGGTGCCAGCCTCGGTTTCGTCGGTAAAGTAATATGTGTCACCGTTCTCGTCGAGTTTGACTACCCAGAAAGAAACCTGCGAGGCGGGTTTCGTATTGGTATTGTCGTACAGGGTGCCGTCCGCGTTGGTGAGTTTCGCCGGAACGAATACCGCGCTCACCGATGCGTAGGTGGTCTCACATTGGTAGAGTTTCTCGGTGGTGTTCTCCGCGGTGTATTTTACTTCGCGGGTAAGTACCGGGGTGTCGTAGTCGTCCACCTCCACATAATCTTTGGCTTCGGCCTGTGAGAAGTCGTCCGCCGCATAGCTCTGGTCGTAGTGGTTGGGGTCGATAACGGTCGTGCCGTCTTTTTGCTGGAACGGGTAGAACAGGAGGTTGCTGTTCCTTATGGCGAATTTCAGGTCGTGTACCGTTCCGCCCGCCACGTCGAGAGACAAATTTTCACCCTTTTCGACCGTCACTTTTGCAACGAGCCGGGCCACGTCCACCGATACGGTTACATCGTTATCGGGGTCGAGGGTTACGGTTTTCTTGTCGGTACTGAACATTACGAATCCGGTAGAGGTGCTCGCAAGGTCGTAGGTGTCGGCCCGTCCGACTATCGACAGCCCGCTCTTGCTCCGGACCGCCGCTATATCCTTTCCGAGCTGTTCTGGAAGATTAAGTCCTACATAAACGTCCTTGACGCCCTCGGTAGTTACGATGGGGGTGCTGGTGACCCACCTGTGGTCGCCGGAGCGGGTGAACTCGTCGCTTTTGAGCCTTACGTGCTTTACCAGCGTATTATCGGCATATATAAATACGTCTGCCGTGTAGAAATCGTTTTCGGCCGGCAGGGCGTTGTCGTCGGTTGCCCGTGTTGCCGGTTGGTTGATGGATAGTGTAAACCGCGCTTCGGCACCCTGATCGACCGTGGGGTCGGGGGAGCCACCGTTGTCGGTGTTGTCGCTGCTGCAGGCCGAAAAGCATAGTGTCACCGCGGCCGCAGCGGGAAGGATTTTTCTGAATTTCATAACGGTGTTATTAGTTAATAAATGGTGTACTATGGTAAACATGACATTATTCCTCCGGTCCGTTTTTCGGAAGGGGACAGGGGGTGTCCGGTTTACCTTTTTATTCTTTATATATCATATTGTATAGGTTTTTACATTGGCAAATTTTTGATTTCGTTTAACCCGTTGTACTGCTTATTTCGTCTTTTCAAAGAACTACTGTAAACGTTACAAAAACGCCACCATAAACTGGCGCCGCGCTTTACTATCCGAGTCTTTCGCTTTACGATTCCGTTCTATTGTCTGGTGTTCCGGATGGCCCTTACAGGGGTGTCAGAGGCGGATTTTGCCTCCCGTGGTAATGGCCGTGGGATTCGCGCAGGCGGCGCGGGGAGACGCCGAACTGTCGCTTGCAGAAGTTGGTAAACTGCGACAGAGACCCGAAACCGTGGGCCGTACAAATCTCCTTCACGGGCGTGTTGGTGGTTATCAGGTCGTAATAGATATCATGAGCCCTCTGTTTGCGTATCCATGCGTAGGGCGAACATCCGAAAGTTTTATTAAAGAGCTTGTTAAAAGCCGACAGGCTGTGGCATGACGCTTCGGCCAGGTCTTGCGCCGTGCGGTGGCTGCGGTAATTCTGGAGGACGAAGTCCGAAAATTCATGGTCGTAATCGACCAGCGGCGCGAAAAAGGCCCCTAACTCCTCTTTAGAGTAGTAACTGCGCAGCAGGAAGAGAAGTTCGTGAGCCTTGTGCAGATAGAGGAGGTGAGTAGTAAGCCCGTCTGCGATATATCCGGCAAGCAGGTTGAAGAATCCGGTTATCTTTTCGTGTACACGGAGGACCCGGTCGCTCCCAGCCGCGACGGCCACGGCTTCGTAAAGCCACTGTATCGGTATGGAAGACTCCGTGAAGTGGTGCTGTAACGAAAGGCGGTATAAATAGAAGGTCGAATCCTCCCCGATATTGACCGAGAAGGTGCGGAGCGGGGGGATAAAGGCCATTTTACCGGATGCTATATCGTAGGCCGGGGAGCCTTCGACCAGCAGGTGAAGGGTGCCCCGAGCGTTATAGAGCACTTTTCCCGCCACGGTTCTGCTCCGGTAGGCTTTACCCGCCGGGGAGGTTACTACCACGAATGTGGAAGCGTCCGAACGGAATCCCGGTCCGCCGGGTATATCTTTTGATAGGATCACCTTCATCTCGCTCCTCGTTTATCCATCCTTCCTACCGGCATAAAGTTCCGGGACGGGTCATGAAATTTCGCAAATTCAACGCCAAAACGCTGTTCGGACAGGAAATTAACGCTAAAAGGCAGACGTGTATCCCGATTCGGGACCGGAAAACAGTAACTCTGGACCTGCGGTACGTTTTCCGGACCTGCCGGATGGATACCGTATCCGTAAAAGTCACATTTGGGTTCCGTGATTACCATCCCCGTAACGGGACAACTCTTATCCGGGAAATATCGTACATTTGGTCTCCCGGGCAGTCCGTGCCCGCTTTTGGAATAATAATTGGTTGTCAATCCGCGGGGCCGCAACGCTCCGTGCAATAAGCCCTGATATGAAAAAAAATAATGGTTTGAAGCTATTCCTGATAATCTTTCTGGTCCTTATACTGCTTTTTCTGGCGGTGGTCATTATCCGGACTTTGACTTATCCCTTCGGCTCCAAAAGCGACGGTATCGACCGTGCGGGCGGAATGGCGAGGGTGGAAGTTTCCGAGCAGTCGCTCCGGCGGTTCTCGGGCGGTATCCGCATTCCCACTGTCGGAGCGGCGGACTATTCCGACGTCGATTTTGGCCCGTTCGACCGGTTTAAGGAGTACCTTGCCGAGTCGTACCCGCAGATCTATGCCGCTACGGAGCAGACCGTCGTAAACACTTACGGGCTGGTCTTCCGTTGGAAGGGCACCGACCCGGCAGCAAAGCCACTGCTGTTCCTGTCGCATTACGACGTAGTGCCAGCCGACGAAAGCGACGGGCAGGAGGACACCGTCGGCGAAAATATATTCTCTCCGGACGACGCAACCACCGGCGGCCGGGACGGGTACTACGACCGGTGGGAATACCCGCCTTTCTCGGGCGCCGTGGCGGGCGGCAAGGTGTACGGCCGCGGGACGCTCGATATGAAGTGTATGCTCTTCGCCGTGATGGAGGCGGCAGACGCTCTGATAGGAGAGGGTTTCAGCCCGGCACAGGATATCTGGTTCGCCTTCGGGCAGGACGAGGAGAACGGCGGCCTGCACGGTGCGGTGGAGATTGCGAAGCATTTCAATGCGCTGGGGCTCGAATTTGCCGCGGTATACGACGAGGGCGGCCTGATAGTGGCTCCCGGCACGGGAGGTATCGACAAGGCGATGGCTCTGGTCGGGGTGGCCGAAAAGGGCTTCCTTACCGTGACCATTACGGTCAAGGGCCTCGGGGGACACTCCTCGATGCCACCGGCACGTACGCCGCTGGTAGAAGCGGCAGCTATTATCACCCGGCTAAACGACCGCCAGATGCCCCTCGAACTCATTGAACCCATCTCCGGGTTTCTCGATAACGTGGGGGGATATATGCCCTTCGCCGCGCGGATGGCCATCGCCAACAAGTGGCTGATAAAGGGGTTGCTGCTCAAAACGTTCAGCAAAGACGCTTCTACCAACGCGCTGGTCCGCACCACCACCGCCGTCACTATGGCACGCGGCAGCGACGCCGCCAATGTAATCGCCCCGGAGGCCGACGTAACGGTAAATTTCCGTATACTTCCCGGAAATACCGTGGATCAGGTTCTGGATCATGTGCGGGAAGCCTGCGAGGGTTACGACGTGGAGATAGCGGTAGGCAACGGCCGCGAGCCGTCGGCAATTTCGCCCACCGATACTCCCGGTTTCCGGATAATCCGTGAGCTTGTCGGGGAGCTGTATCCCGACGTGCTGGTAACCCCGTACGTTACCGTAGGCGGAACCGATGCGTATAAATACCAGATAGTCAGCGATAACATTTACCGCTTCCTTCCGATTTACGTCGATAAATACGAACAGCAGACCATCCACAACCGCAACGAACATATCACCATCGACAACTTCGGGCGTATGATAGCCTTCTACCGCGGTATTATGACCCGGTTCGGCAGGGAGCGGTAACCGGGCGGCCCGGAACCCATAAACGGTGTATTTATACCCAGCTTGTGCTATGGCTCTCCGCGGCACCGGTTACAGAGATACTCTTCCTTTCTTATGTGCCGGTGTGTACGCACACATTGCATTTTTCGCATACATACCGCGTAATTAGCTCAACCACCGTGGCCCGCCTCTCACCCCATGTGCACGCACATATACCGTTCTCGATACGATACCTCCGTGGGTAAAAATGCTTACGGGCAAATACCATAATTATGCTATTGGGTTTACGGGCTTATATACGTAGTTTTGCCACTGTAAACAGATTGATATGGCTGAAAACAAGTATAACGGCTTCTCCACCCGGGCTATCCATGCCGGAGAGGAGACCGACCGGAGGGCAGGTTCGACGGGGGATGTGGTGGTGCCGCTCCATCTGTCAACCACCTTTATCTGGGACGAGCCGGGCCGGGCGCATTCCGAGTTTGAATATATCCGCTCGTCCAATCCCACCCGTAACGCCTACGAACGTAAACTGGCTGCCCTCGAGGACGCAAAGTACGCCGTCGCCTTTGCTTCGGGCCTTGCGGCCGAGAACGCCCTGATGCAGGCGGTGCTCCGCCCGGGCGACCATGTGGTGGCTTTCGACGACCTGTATGGCGGCACACGCCGACTGCTGGAGGAGGTATTCCAGGGCCTGGAGGTGTCTTATGTGGACCTTTCGGACGATGAGGAGTTCGACAGGGCGGTAAAACCCAATACCAGACTCCTGTGGATTGAATCGCCGACCAACCCTATGATTAAGGTTTGCGACATAGCCGCGCTGGCACGAAAGGCGCGCACGAAAGGCATACTGACGGTGGTCGATAATACGTTCCTCTCGCCCTACTTCCAGCGGCCGCTCGCGCTCGGGGCCGATGTGGTGGTGCACAGCTCGACCAAATACATAGGCGGCCACAGCGATGTGCTGGGCGGTGCGTTGGTTACCTCGGACGAGGGGCTGCATGAAAAGATACGGTCCATCCAGAACAATGCCGGGGCGGTGCTGTCGCCATTCGACTCGTATCTCAACATCCGGGGTCTTAAAACTCTGGCTGTAAGAATGGAACGGCATCAGCAGAATGCTTTGCGGATTGCTCAGTTTCTCTCCGCGCATCCGCGTGTGGCGAGGGTGCTGTATCCGGGGCTTCCGGATAACCCGTACCATCAGGTGGTAAAGCGGCAGGCTACGGGTTTCGGCGGGATGCTCTCGTTCGAGCTGGAGGGATCACTGGAGGACGCAAAGGCGTTTATTTCACACTTGCGCCTGTTCTCGCTTGCGGAGAGCCTCGGAGGCATGGAGTCGCTGATAGAGCTCCCGTCCCTGATGACCCATGTCGGGGTTGACCCGGAAGTGCGCCGTGCCATAGGAATAAGCGATACGCTGTTGAGGGTGTCGGTCGGGCTCGAAGATGCCGACGACCTTATCGACGACCTTAAATATGCACTCGGTGATTAGAAAATATTATAGTTCTTGTGTGGAGTGTAGTTGAAATATTTTCTATCGGTTGGGTGTGTTTTTAAAAGGCGGAAGCATTGCTTCCGCCTTTTTTAAATATATTTAT
>JAJBVT010000101.1:6246-10135 GCA_020859685.1 Rikenellaceae bacterium | reverse complement strand
GCTCCTCGCCTTACGGCCCTTCGGGACAAAGTTCTTTCAATGAATGCCTGCCCTTGCGGCAGGCATGCGGCCCGCCGGGGGCGGGGTGGCGGGCCGCTAATATGTATTATAATATTCCAGACTAAGGGTAAGACCTTAGCTGACGCTCAGGATACGTTATCTATATCTTTAACCTTCGTTGCACTACCCGAAAAAAGCCCGGTAGAACACCCCGAGCGGGAGCTGCCTGCCCGCGCGGTCGGCGAAATAGAGTTCCCCGAATTTCTCGTCCGGGGCGCCGAACCTGTCGGGCCGGAAGATATCTTTGACGGTGCTGCGGGCCAGCAGGGACGAGAGCCCCATCGAATAGAGGTTCAGAATCAGGAACGACCCGGACGGTTCCAACAGCCGGGCGCAGTCGTCGAGCAGGGCGGGCAGGTGCTGTTCGAGCACCCATTTTTCACCGTCCGGGCCGCGGCCGTATGCCGGGGGGTCGAGAATTATGCCGCGGTAGCGGTTACCCCGGCGTACTTCTCGGGCCGTGAACTTGGCCGCGTCGTCCACTATCCACCTCACGCCGTCCGTCCCCGACGCCGCGGCGTTCTCCCTCGCCCAGCCGACCACCTGTTTAACCGAATCGACATGGGTCACGGCCGCCCCGGCCGACGCGGCCGCCAGCGTGGCACCTCCGGTGTAGGCGAACAGGTTGAGCACCGCCGGACGCCCGTCGGTTCCGCTTCTAATCCGCTCTACCGAATCGTATATGAAGTCCCAGTTCTCCGCCTGCTCGGGAAATATCCCAACATGCTTGAACGCCGTGAAACCCAGCCGCATCCGAAGGGCCATATCCTTATACGCATAGGCGATTTTCCACTGCCCGGCGACACCCGGACGCACATCCCACGTTCCCCTCTCGTCGGCCTGCGAGCGCTTGCCGGACGGGACGGCGCCGTCCGATGCTCCGCGCCGGAAAACGGCCCCGGCCAGGCGCTCCCACTCCTGCTCCGGCAGCGCTTTGCGCCAGAGGGCCTGCGGTTCAGGACGCACCGTCACCACACTGCCGAACCGTTCCAGTTTCTCGAAGCCGCCGCTGTCTATAAGTTCGTACTCTTCCCAATATCGGGGTGTAAGCAAAACAGGATTTTCCATAATTTTTCTATTCGTTTCCGACGGCACGGCCGCCCGGGCGGCCCGGTGGGATACCGTGTACCTATTCTTTTATCAGCCTCATCCTGCACACCGCGCAGTCGAACTCCAGCCGGTAGCGGAACCTGCCCCGGCGCAGGAACAGCTCCCTGATGGGGTCGGACGGGTCCTCTTTCAGGCAGAGGCCCAATTCCCGACGGATGCAATAGGGTGTGGTCATAACGGTCAGCCCGTCCAGCGACCGGCGCAGGTCGTTCGCCGTATCGAAACCGGTCACCCCGTGCATCTCCCAGAACCGGCGGGCCAGCGGGTTGGCAACGTTGTCCTCGCCCCCGAGGTGGTCCTCCGTATAGGGAGCGGTGTCGTCCCGGCCGGCAGCTGCGGCTACTGCGGCAGACCGTTTATCGCGTTCGAAAGCCTCCGTCCGGCGGGCTGTCAGCCCGTCCAGCAGGCGGCGGCGCAGCGCGTTCAGTTCGCCCGCCGAAACGAACGGCAGGTCCCCGTCGGCGGAGGTGAGGGTAAACCCCTCGACGCTGTATATGGTACCCCCCGTTTTACGCATCTGGGCCTCGATTACCGAAGCCATTCTTTCGCGGTTGGCCGCCGGGCCCGCGGTGCCGACGAGCGAAGTCTCCGCACCGTTGCCGCAGGCGTCCCGTGCCGAGACATGGAGATTTTGGCTGTCCACCCGACACACTATCCGGACGGGAACGGTCCTTACCGCTCTGCTCTTTCCCAGCACCGAGAGGAACCGGTGGTCCCGGTTACGGTACACCTCCGCATCCGGTACGATACCGTCCGGCCGGTTGGGATAGACCCTGTCCCCGTCCACCCTGTTTATATTGGTGCCTGTCAACCGCCCGCCCGCGAGGAAACAAAGTCCGTCCCCGGGCGAGAGCGTCTTCTCCTCATATCGGCTCGATGCGGGACCATTGCCTTCCGGCAAGGCGGTAATTCCCGACGCGGGTTCATTCCTGCCGCCGCCCGAACCTTTACTTTCGGCTTCCCCGGGGGCGGTGGTTACCGAGGCCGTATTTTCTCCCCTATATTCCGTACCGGCTTCTTTTCCTCCGGACGGCGTGGTAGTAACCGACTCGAACCCACCTCCGTAACCACCCCCGCAGGCTCCTCCGGCTTCGGACCGAGCGGCAGTTACCGAGGCCGTATTTTCTTTCCCACCTCCCGTACCTGCTTCGGACCGAGCGGTAGGTAGCGGCACAAGGTTGTCGCGGCCGCCTCTTTCCGCCCCGCGCTGTGCCGGACGGCTGAGCGTAAACCAGCCCTCCCCTACTTCGGCCACCCGCCCCAGCGGCTCCCCGAGAGCCTTCGGCGTGTCGAACGATGCGACCCCGCGCCGGATACCGGCGGCGGTCCAGGTGGTGAACCCCCGAGAAAAGGTCTTTGCCGGGTCGGGCGTAAAGCCGAACTGCGTATTACCGTCGGAACTCTTCCGCAGGCCCGGGCGCCGGGCAATCTCCGCATCGAGCAGAGTGCGGTACCAGGCTGTTACGTTCTTCACGTATTCGGTCTCCTTGAGCCGCCCCTCAACTTTGAAGGAGGTCACTCCGGCGTCTATCATGCCGCCTATATATTCCGAGAGGTTCAGGTCCCGGACCGACAGCAGGTGCTTGTCCCGCACCACGACATTGCCATGCCCGTCCACCAGGTCGTAGGCAAGCCTGCACGGCTGACTGCACTCGCCGCGGTTGCCGCTGCGCGGACCCATGCTCCGGCTCAGGTAACACCGCCCGCTGTGGCCCACACAGATGGCCCCGTGGACGAAACATTCCGTTTCGACCCCGCACCGTGCGGTTATATCCCGTATTTCATCTATGGTCAGTCCCCTCTCCAGCACCACCCGTGAGAATCCGCTCCGGCCCAGAAACTTCGCCCGGTCCGCCCCGGTGTTGCACATCTGGGTGGAGGCGTGGAATACGGTCCCGTCCAATCCCATCATCAGGTACGCCGGGTCCTGAATTATAAGCGCGTCCACCCCGGCGGCAAGCAGGCCGCGCGCGAGGTGTTCCGCCCGGTCCAGTTCGCCCACATAGACCAGGGTGTTCAGCGCGGCGTAGACCTTCACCCGGTACCGGTGGCTGTAATCCACCAATGCGGCGATGTCTGGGACGCTGTTTCCCGCGGCGGCCCTCGCACCGAAAGCCGGACCGCCTATATAGACGGCATCCGCCCCGTGGTCGACGGCGGCCCTGCCCGCTTCCGGGTCGCGGGCTGGAATCAGCAGTTCAATCTGTCGCATCGATGCAAAGGTACTAAATCGCGGAAATTAGCAGGCCTGCCGGGAGCCTTGTGCGGCAAAGAAATGCAAAACCAGAAGCCGTGCGAAGAGATAGACATCCCGAGGGGGGGAACGAGTCTTTTGATATTATCGGAGCCGACCAATCGTAGAGCC
Source organism: Rikenellaceae bacterium (assembly GCA_020859685.1). Lineage (GTDB taxonomy): Bacteria > Bacteroidota > Bacteroidia > Bacteroidales > Rikenellaceae > WRDF01. The sequence continues at coordinate 6,600 of JAJBVT010000101.1, read as the reverse complement.
TTCCTCGCCTTACGGTTCGTCAGGACGATATTCCTTATTTATAATGCCTGCCGCACGGCAGGTATGCGGCCCGCCGGGTGCGGGGTGGCGGGACGCATATAACCATTGCGGAGCGAATGCCTACCGTTGAAGGAGAGCACGCCCGAAAGCTCGCGGAACGAAGGCCGAGCGACGGGGAACGCCGTTGGCATAATATAGAACCCTTTAATGTCATTCTGAACGGATGCGAAGAATCTTCATTTTTACTTCCAATCCAGCAATAGATCCTTCACTGCGTTCAGGATGACATGTAAATAACGGGGATAGAACGCCGTTGGCGTAACATGGAATATAAAATGTCATTCTGAGCGGATG
>JAJBVT010000101.1:0-6146 GCA_020859685.1 Rikenellaceae bacterium | reverse complement strand
AGAACGCCGTTGGCGTAACATGGAATATAAAATGTCATTCTGAGCGGATGTGAAGAATCTTCGACTTATTAATATAGCTTTAGATCCTTCGTCGTTACATTCCTTAGGATGACATCAAATAATATGTCATTCTGTGCGAATGCGAAGAATCTTCGACTTATTAATACAGCCTTAGATCCTTCGTCGTTACATTCCTTAGGATGACATTTAAATAGTATGTCATTCTGAACGGATGCGAAGAATCTTCGACTTATTAATATAGCTTCAGATCCTTCGTCACTCCGTTCCTCAGGATGACAACTCTATGTGCTCCGAAGGAGTGCTACCGGCCCCCATCCCAAAAACAAAGCGGCCCCGCCGAGCAGGACCGCCTATTAATCGGTAAAGAAAGCCGGCCGCCTACTGAAGTGCGTTAATCTGCTGACGGGCGGTTGCCACTTTTCCGCCTGCGGTAACCTTACGGTAACTTTCGATGGCCTTGGCCTTGTTCTCCTTGTTCTGGTAAGCGGCGCCCAACAGGAAGTACGCCTCGCTCTTAAGCTCCTCGTCCGTCTGGGCTTCCGCCGCGGCTTCACCTTTCTCTATAACCTTGTCCCACTGCTGTTTGTTGGTGGCAATCTGGATATACATAAGGTTTACCTGCGGGTTCTCCGGGTCGGCTTCGAGGTACGAGTCGAGAATGTCGTACGCGCCCTGAGTATCGTTGGCAGCATTGGCCGCGCTGGCGTCACGCAGAATATAGTACGAATATTCCTCTTTGGCCTGTGCCCTGGCATCGTCGTATTTGCTGTGGGTCTGGCCGAGGATGCTCGTATAGACTTCGTAACCCTTGCGGGCGGCTTCCGGGTCGTTCTCACCCATCTCCGCGTAGCTCTTGGCAAGGTTCAGCGCCAGCTCCGCATCGCTCGGGTTGGCTTCGTACCCCTTCTGGAATATCTCGGCCGCCTTCGCGTAGTCCTTATCGTTGAACGCGTCGGCACCCATAGCGGTGTAGGCCTTTGCTATCCAGCCCGAAGCGTTACGGGCGGTATTTATATCGCCGTAAAGCTCACCGAGCTCTGCCGCTTTCCCGAAATGCTCGATAGCCGTATCGTAATCTTTCTGCTGCAGGTAAGCACCCCCAACCCGGTAGTAAGCCCCCGGGATAAGTTTCTGCGCGTTGGCCACAATCTCGGCCGCGTCGCCGCCCACTTCGAGCCCGAGCGCCACCACTTCGTTAAGGGCGGTAATAGCCTCTACGTAATTTCTGGCCGAATAGATTTCGGCGGCGGCGTTATACTTGTCGATAACGTCGTTCAGGTCCTGCGCCGCGGCGGCACCGGTACCCATAATAACCACGGCCAGAGCCGCAAGAGATTTTTTAATCCGGTTCATAATTTTAATTTATTGTTATTCTTTTATTCCATAGGTTTGCCGACTCATTTCCCGTCCGGGAACACCTTTTATCTGAACAACGCAAAAACCGATTTGGAAGTATGCCCCGTGTGGATTTCCGGACGTTGGCAAATATATATTATTTGGGGTTAAGTGCCAAATCGCGAGCGTATTTTCCCGAAAAAAGCGGCCACCGGCTCGGAGCACTCCTGCGCCAGCACCCCGGCCGTGACCCGGGTCCGGGGGTGGAGAATCCGCCCCTCCACGGTGGAGTACCCCCTTTTGGGGTCCGCCGCGCCGTAGACGATACGCCCCACCTGGCTCCACGCCGACGCCCCGGCACACATCACGCACGGCTCCACGGTGACATACAGGGTGCAGTCGTTCAGATACTTGCCGCCGAGGGACTCCGATGCGGAGGTGATAGCCTGCATCTCGGCGTGGGCCGTCGCGTCTCTCAGCGTCTCCACGAGGTTGTGGCCGCGGCCCACCACCGTGCCATCGCATACCACCACCGCCCCGATGGGCACCTCGTCCCGCGCGAGCGCCTTCCGGGCCTCGTCGAGGGCCATCCGCATATATTTTTCGTCGTCCTGCATTATTAGGTGTCTGTCGTTTCAATTTTTGCCGAACCGCCGTGAAAGTTCCGGCGGCCCGCACCCCGCGAGGGAGATTTTCCCCGCGCGGGCTGTACGAAACTCACGGTAAATGGTTACCTTTGAACCGCCTTCGGGGCAAATTACAGCAAAAATACGAAAATCGGAATAAATATGTACAGAAGCCATACTTGCGGAGAACTCAGGATAGATAACCTCGGGCAGGAAGTGACCCTTGCCGGTTGGGTACAGAAGGTGCGCAACTTAGGGGCCATGACCTTCGCCGACCTGCGCGACCGTTACGGCATTACGCAGTTCGTAATCGACGAAAACTCTCCGGAGGAGGTGCGCCGCACGGCTGCCGGATTCGGGCGTGAATACGTGCTTCAGGTGACGGGCAAGGTGGTGGAGCGCGCCTCGAAAAATCCGAAATTACCTACGGGCGATATCGAGATAGCGGTAACGTCGCTTCGGGTGCTGAACCCGTCCGAAGTGCCGCCCTTCACCATCGAAGACCAGAGCGACGGCGGGGACGAGCTGCGGATGAGGTACCGCTACCTCGACCTGCGGCGCAACCCCGTGAAGGAGGCTATGATACTGCGCCATAAACTCGCGCAGGGCGTGAGGCGTTATCTGGACGGCGAGGGGTTCCTCGAAATAGAGACTCCGGTGCTGATAAAATCGACCCCGGAGGGGGCGCGGGACTTTATCGTGCCCTCGCGCATGAACCCGGGCGAGTTCTACGCCATGCCCCAGTCGCCGCAGACGTTCAAACAGCTGCTGATGGTTGCCGGGTACGACCGGTATTTCCAGATTGTAAAGTGTTTCCGCGACGAGGACCTCAGGGCGGACCGCCAGCCGGAGTTCACGCAGATAGACTGCGAGATGGCCTTTGTGGAGCGCGAGGACGTCATCCGCACCTTCGAGGGGATGATGAGGCACCTGTTCGCCGAGACGCTCGGAGTAGTGTTCCCCGACCCGTTCCCGCGCATGTCGTGGCACGAGGCGATGGAGCGGTACGGCTCCGATAAGCCCGATATCCGGTTCGGCATGGAGCTGAACGATATTACCCCGCTCGCGCAGGGCAGAGGGTTCGCCGTGTTCGACTCGGCGGAGTACGTCGGGGCGATATGCGTTCCGGGCGGAGCGGTGTACACCCGCAAGCAGATCGACGAGCTGACCGAGTTCGTAAAGCGTCCGCAGGTCGGGGCCAAAGGCCTCGTGTGGGTGCGCATCGAAACTACGGGCAATATAAAATCGAGCGTCAACAAGTTCTTCACCCCCGACGACCTTACGGCATGGGCCGAACGGTGCGGGGCGCAGGGCGGCGATATGCTGTTCATTATATCGGGCGACCGGGCGGCAAGCCTTTCGGCGCTGTGTGAGATTCGCCTCGAGCTGGGCGAAAGGCTCGGGTTGAGGGACCGCGGGGTGTTCCGGCCCCTTTGGGTGGTGGACTTCCCGCTGCTGGAATGGGACGAGGAGACGGGCCGCTACTACGCGATGCACCATCCGTTCACCTCGCCCCTGCCCGAGGATGCCCACCTGCTCGGGACGGACCCCGGCAAGGCCCGCGCCAACGCATACGACTTCGTGGTGAACGGCGTGGAGATAGGCGGCGGCTCGATAAGGATACACGACTCGGCGCTTCAGGCGCGTCTGTTCTCGGTGCTCGGCTTTTCGGACGAGGAGGCCCAGGCGCAGTTCGGATTCCTGATGGACGCGTTCAGATACGGCGCTCCACCTCACGGCGGGGTAGCGTTCGGGTTCGACCGGCTCTGCTCGCTGTTCGGCGGGGCGGACTCCATTCGCGACTATATCGCCTTCCCGAAGAACAACTCCGGGCGGGACGTAATGATCGACGCCCCCTCGCCCGTGGCACAGGCCCAGCTCGACGAGCTGTATCTGGCCAGCACCGCTCCGGGGAAAGAGTAGGGTTCCGGGGGTCGGGAGCAGTATGGCCGGCGGCGGGTAGGTTATAATCGTAAAAGCCCTATACGGCCCTGGCCGGCCACAGGACCGCCGATAAATTTTCCGGAAATTTTCAGCAAAAATTTGGAGTCCGCAAAATTTCATTTATATTTGCACTCGCGTTTGTCGAAACGCCCACGTTCTCCAACAAGTCGGGAGCATAGCTCAGCTGGTTCAGAGCATCTGCCTTACAAGCAGAGGGCCGGGGGTTCGAATCCCTCTGCTCCCACAAAGCCGCTAAAACGGAAGCACTCGCAAGAGTGCTTTTTTGTTATAGCCCTACGGCCTCGAATTTATTCGAAAGGCCGTAGGGCTATAACAAAAAGTAATCCCCCGGATTTTCCGTTTTAGGCGGCTTTGTCGATATTCACAGAAGCGACGGAGGGATAACGAAGTAATCCCTCGTTATCGCACCCTCCCGGATTTCCGTTTTATGCGGCTTTGTCGATATTCACAGAAGCGACGGAGGGATAACGAAGTAATCCCTCGTTATCTCTCTACCCGATTTCCGGATGTGCCGGGGGGAGCACGAAATAATCCCGTGTGTCAGAACTGTTTTTCCGATATCAGTTTAGCTTTCAGCTTGCCGGGCGGAAGGCCTGTTCTTACCCGGATAAAATGGTGGAAATGCTGTACGGAATAAAAACCGTATTTCCCGGCTATCTCGCTCAACGTCAGTCCAGAGCGTATCATATCGTCGGCAATCGATTCCAGTTTCCAATCCAGATACCAATTGTAAAACGAACGGTCGAACGCTTTTTTAAAAGCCTTTGAGAATCCACTCCCGGACAGGCCCATCGCAAAGGCAAATTCCTCGAGACTCGTGCACGAAGCGAGCAGATCCATAACCCGGAGACGAAAAAACCAGTATTTGGATTTCAGGTTGTTCTCAACCCGCGTCTGGATACCGGGACCGACGGTTAAAATTATCTCCTCTAATTTATTTTCGGCATATTGGCGGCACTCTAAATAATCGGTTAATATCCCCTGCGACAAGGCAACGGCCGTGTTTTCACCCACCAGTTCCACAGGCCCCTGTTGTAGCCTCGTTCCTAACCGCGGCTGGTAATAGTCCACATCGAGTTTATCCGCGAGCAGCCTCACCAGTTCGGGACCGAAAATATAACCCCGGGCAGGTAAATCGGCCTGCACCGTAAAATCGAAATCCGGAACAAGATAAAAGCTCGGGGCCGAATACTCCGTCCGAAAACCGTTACACTCTATCCGGCCGTATCCCGAACGCAGATAGATAATATGTGGGCCGAAAGTATTTACGGAGAGGGTTCGGTCTTTGTCCAGACCTAAAGGGCGGATGCAGTTTTCAGAGCACTTCGGGTAGTAACGGCAATAGTTCGGATTTTTCCGGTAAAAGCAGAGGTTCATTATAGGGACAAAAAAGGGCGCAAGTTACAACTCCCTCACCACGGCCTTAGGAACCTGCTTACGGAAGTTGTACTGCGCCCAGAGCCGCCCTAACTTTTCGCAAAGTTAGGGCAAAACTCGGGACTGACAACCATTATACCGTAAGCAAACACCGGAAATCCGGGCCTAAGTTTGTGATGAGGTATAAAGGATGTTTACCCTTTATTATGATTCGTCGGTAACGTTTATTTCAATGAACAAAGATAATACAGATCTTTTAATTATTAGCATAGCCTATCATAAAAATATGCTTAAATAATTATTTCGTGGCTGAATCATAATAAATAATGAAATCCGATATCGACAAAGAAATAATTCGCAGGATAAAGAAAAAGCGTGAGGAACTTAAAATTACACAACGCACTCTTGCGGAGATGCTTAATGTGTCTCAGGGTTTCATTGCTCAAGTTGAAACCGAAAGCCATCATTGCAAATATTCGACACATCAGGTTTATCAAATCGCCAAATATTTCGGTTGTCAGGTATCGGACTTCTATCCGACCATCGACCCGTTAGAGCCTTAATTCCCATTTTGTGAACAAGCGACGAATAGATGAAGCCGCCATGATGGCCGTTGCTAAGCGATTGAAACAGGTGCGACAATCGAAGGGGTTATCCCAAGAGGAGGTCTTTTTGGATACCGATTATAACATAGGTAGGCTCGAAGTAGGCAAGACCAATATATCGATAAGTACGATTGCTATTCTTTGTAAATACTATTAAATTACATTAGAGGAGTTTTTTAAAGGACTTTAATCTATTGTATGAAATCAGGAATCGATA
>JAJBVT010000005.1 GCA_020859685.1 Rikenellaceae bacterium | reverse complement strand
GTTACATCGTTTATAGGTTGTTCAAAGGATGATTCTGGAGGAAAATTAATCTTCTCCTCTGATCAAGATGTAATTGTTTCAATTTTCACAAGCGAGAATACAAGCAATTCTATTTGGAAATCCTCAGGCTTATCCGGTAGGGGAATAAATTCTTTTGAAGTGAAATTAAACGAAGGTAATTACGTATTAAGGTATAGTTTCTTTAATGAAGGAAATGACGGTATGGAAGGTTTCCAAATTAGGGAAGGTAAAACGACTAACATAAGATATGCCTCCGGTTCAGGGCTTTCGGTAAGCCTGCCCCAATAGCATTATTTCGTAGCCACGTAGAACAGGTCGCAACAGGTGTCGGCCGCCGGGGCGATGAAGTAGTCGTTCATCCGGATGTGTGTGGTGAGTTCGCGGTTGCGTACCAGAAGGCGTCGGCGGTTGAGGCAGTTAAGCAGGTCGTATGGGATTCGCAGCGCCCAGCCCGGCAGGCGGTGTTGCAGGTCGAGCGGGTCGAGCCGTGTTATCCTCCGTACCGATTCACGGTTCTGCCCGTAATACTCCATAACGTTTTCGCGGCCGTAAACTCCGCGGGCATCCACCTCGTCAAATTCGCACGAAAGCAGATTGCTGAACTCGTCCACGGTGTATTCCCTTACGTGCCACGGATTGCGCGTGAGAGACATTTTTTTGTTCGGGGTAGTGATTACCAACTTTCCGCCGGGCCTGAGTACCCGGTGTATTTCGCGAAGGAACAGGAAATCCTTTCTGATATGCTCTATAACCTGAAAAGTTATCACGAAATCGAAGGCTCCCGAGGGGAGACCGGCGAGCGGGGGGACCTTCATCTGCCGGAATTCCACGTTGGGGTAAGGGGTGAGGTCCAGCGGGGGCAGGTTTTTGTCGACCGTGAGGAACGACTCGCAGGAGGGTGAGACCAAAGACACGCCGTAACCACTGCCGGTACCTATTTCCAGTACCCGCCCGCCGATTATCCGCGCCGCCTCATGGTAGGCCAGCAGCGATCGCTGGTAGACGAAATTGTCCGACAGGTCCGTCTGTGAAACCCTCTCCGCACTCTGGACTTTCCTCATTTCTTCCGGTAAATTTTGTTTTGTTTATTCGAACGGTATCGTCCGATTCCATTGCGGTCCGAACAAAATACTGTCTCGTGCCGTGGCTGGTGTCGCCCGTGTCCGTCTCCCGCCTTTTGTCTGCCCTCTCGGTACTTACATTCGGTCCGTTTTCGGTACACGGCCTTTTTCGGGACTGTACTTGGCGTATTACCCGTCCTCCGGCATTACCGGATTACATCCGGTCTTTCGCAGCCTTGTACCCGGCCGATTTCCGGCCCGTTACCGGAAAGCTCTCCTCCGGCTATCCTGGAAACTTCCGGCTCTATTCTTCTTCAATGAGTCATATGCCCTTGTCGTCCATCGAGATAGTTCCGCGTTTCATCAGGTAACCGGCGGTGCGTTTGAACACCTTTTTGCTCATTCCCGTTGCGGCGGCTACCGCCTCCGGCTCGCTGCGGTCGTGCAATGGAAGGAAACCTCCGGCCGCCCGCATGAGTCCGACCAGCTTACCGGCCGCATCCTGCACCTCGCCGTAACCCTCTTTTTGCAGGCTGAGATCGATACGGTTGTCTTCGGTGACCTTCCGCACATATGCTTTGGCCCGGTCGCCGATAGCAAGGGGCGAAAAGAGCTGGTTATCGTAAAGCATCCCCCACCAGCGGTCGTTCACCACCACCCGGTAACCCTGCTCGGTACGGAGCGCCACGAGGATATCCACTTCTTCTCCCTTGACCGGCTCTATTTCCTCATTACGGATATAGTCGCGCAGGAGCATGGTGGCCACCGCGCGGCCAGTCACCCGGTCGCGGTAAATATAAACCACATAGCTCTGCCCCGGCTCCAGCCGCCCTACCATATTCCGGTTGGGAAGGAACAGGTCTTTAGCCGAGAGGCCCCAGTCGAGGAATGCCCCGTGAAGGGTCTTGTCCACCACTCGCAGGAATGCCGCCTGACCGACGGTGGCCGCCGGGGTCTCGGTGGTGGCCACAAGCCTGTCCTCCGAATCGTGGTATACGAATACTTTTTTCTCATCGCCCTCTTTGTCATCGAGCGATACGTACCGGTTCGGCAGCAGTACCTCCGACTCCCCGTCGGTAAGGTACAGCCCGAAGTCGGAGATTCTCGACACGGTGAGCGTATGGTATATTCCCGCTTCTATCATCTTAATTTTTGTTACCCGACAGACTTCGTGCCTGCCCGCCCGCCGGTAGGCAGACGCCTGCAAAACTACTCAAATATCGTGAGATTTCGGCCCGTCGGACCGCTTAATCCGGACGAACGGAATGATTTTGGAGTATATGTGTTAACTTTACACGTTTTATTTCGGACGATATGAGATTACAGGTATTGATACTTACGGTTTTTATAACCTGCGCCCAACTTTCGGGGCAGGGGGTGTTTTCCAAAGTGGCCCTGCCACCCATGCCGGCGCAGCTCGAATTTGCTGGGGAGAGGGTGCCGCTGGAGTACTTCGACGTCTACGAGAGTATGCAGAGGGAGATATCGGTGACTCTTTTTATGCACTCGCGCACCATCCAGACCCTGCTCAACTCCAAACGATATTTCGCTATCATAGAGCCTATTATGGAGCAGTACGGGGTACCATCCGACTTCAAATACCTGTGCATGGCCGAGAGCGGCCTGAACCCCAATGCCGTCTCGTCCGCCGGGGCGGCCGGGCTGTGGCAGATTATGCCCGCCACGGGCAGGGAGTTCGGCCTGCTGGTTGACAATACAAATGGGCTGGACGAGAGGTTCCATATCGAGAAGTCGACCGAGGCGGCTTGTAAATACCTGCTCAATTCGTACCGAAGGTTCGGGTCGTGGACCCTCGCCGCGGCTGCCTATAACGCGGGCGACGGCGGGGTCAACCGCCGGATGACCGTGCAGGGAGTAGACGACTATTACGACCTGTATCTGCCCGAGGAAACGATGCGGTACGTGTTCCGGATACTCTCCCTCAAATTACTTACCGAGCAGCCCTACGCCTACGGATATGTTATAACGGCCGACGAGTACTACAAACCGCTCACCGATTATCACACCGTGGAGGTGTCGGACAGGAAGATAGACTGGTCGAAGGTGGCCCGCGACAACGGCACCACATACAAGATGCTCCGCCAGCTCAACCACTGGATACGCGACTACGAGTACAATAACGCCTCCGGCCGGACGTTTATGTTAAAGGTTCCCAATCCGGGGTTCCGTACCGACCCGGCAGGCCGGTAGGCCCGCCAATCCCGGTGGGCCGTAGTCGCACGGACGGCCTTCCCGGAATAACCCATAACGAAGAGACTCTGTAAGTTGAAAGAAGATAAGATAAAGATACTGGGCGCCCGCGTCCACAACCTGAAGAACATCGATCTCGAAATACCCCGCCGCAGGCTGGTGGTGGTGACGGGGTTGTCGGGCTCGGGGAAGTCGTCGCTGGCGTTCGACACCATCTATGCCGAGGGTCAGCGCCGCTATATGGAGACCCTCTCGACCTACGCACGGCAATTCGTGGGCACGATGGAGCGTCCCGACGTGGATAAGATTACGGGCCTTAGCCCGGTGGTGGCCATCGAGCAGAAGACCACCAACAAGAATCCCCGTTCCACGGTGGGGACAGTCACCGAAATAAATGACTTCCTGCGCCTTTTGTTCGCCCGCGCCGCTACGGCCTACTCGCCCGAGACCGGCGAGGAGATGGTGCATTATACCGACGAGCAGATTATAGACCTGATTCTGCGGGATTATCCCGGCAGGAAGGTGGCTCTTCTGGCTCCCGTGGTAAAGGGCCGCAAAGGTCATTACCGTGAGCTGTTCGAGTCGTTCCTGAAGAAGGGGTACCTCCATGCCCGGATAGACGGCGAGGTGAAGGAGATGCGAAGCGGCATGCGGCTGGACCGGTACAAAATACACAATATAGAGCTGGTAATAGACCGGCTGACGGTGAACGACGATGCCCGCGAGCGGCTGTCCAAGAGCCTTCAGGAGGCGATGCGGCAGGGTAAGGGCACCATGATGCTCTACGATTACTCCTCGAACGAGGCGCGCTACTATTCGCGCCACCTGATGTGCCCGACCACCGGGGTGTCGTTCAACGACCCGGCTCCGCACACCTTCTCGTTCAACTCCCCGCAGGGGGCCTGCCCGCGCTGCAACGGGCTGGGGGACGAAGCGGTGTTCGACGTAAAGAAGATTATCCCCAACGACCGGAAAACAATCAAGGAGGGCGGCATCGAGCCGCTGGGCAAATACCGCAACAATATGCTTTTCGCGCAGGTCGAGGCGCTCGGACGGCGGTATGGGTTCACCTTGGATACGCCTGTAAAGGAAATCCCGGAGGAGGGCCTTAAAGCGGTTCTCTACGGTGACGCCGACCCGCTGACGGTCGATACCCGCGGATTCAACTACGCCGACGGCACCCGAATGACGGTATGGGAAGGCATCGCGGACTATATCGAGAGGCAGGACGAGGATTCGGCACACGTGGCCAAATGGCGCGAGCAATTTATGGTGCGCCGGGACTGCGAGCTATGCGGAGGAACCCGCCTTAACGGCGAGGCCCTCCAATTCCGCATCGACGGGAAGAACATCGCCGAAATATCCGCTATGGACATCGAGGAGTTCTACGCGTGGAGCGAAGGGCTGGAAGGCCGCCTTACGGGCAGGCAGGGCCGTATCGCAAAAGAGATACTCAAGGAGATACGCGAACGGCTGGGCTTTCTGGTGGATGTGGGGTTGGGTTACCTCTCCCTGAGCCGTGCCAGCCGCACCCTCTCCGGCGGCGAGAGCCAGCGCATCCGACTGGCCACCCAGATAGGTTCCAAACTGGTGAACGTGCTCTACATACTCGACGAGCCGAGCATCGGCCTGCACCAGCGCGACAACCGCAAACTTATCCGTTCCTTGACCGAACTGCGCGACGCGGGCAACAGCGTCATCGTAGTGGAGCACGACGAGGATATGATACGTAGTGCGGACCATATTATAGACGTAGGTCCGCTCGCGGGAATGAAGGGCGGCCATATCGTGGCCGAGGGTACGATAGACGATATTACGGCCGCAGACACCATTACGGCCGATTACCTGAACGGGAAGCGCCGTATCGAGGTTCCCGCAAGGCGTCGTAAGGGCATCGGCAAATCGCTGGTGGTAAAGGGCGCCCGGGGTAACAACCTGAAGAATATAACAGTGGAGTTTCCGCTCGGGACCTTTATCTGCGTCACGGGTGTAAGCGGCAGCGGTAAATCCACGCTGGTTAACGATACCCTTCGGCCGGAGCTGAGCCGGAGCCTCTACCGCTCGTTCGACCGGCCCCTGCCGTGCGACGGAATAGACGGAATCGGGGAGGTGGACAAGCTCGTAGTAGTGGATCAGTCCCCTATCGGCCGGTCGCCACGCAGTAACCCGGCCACCTACTCGAACGTCTTTTCGGATATCCGCAAACTTTACGAACAGACCCCGGACGCGCAGATACGCGGTTTCAAAGCGGGCCGCTTCTCGTTCAACGTGAAGGGAGGCCGGTGCGAGGAGTGCAAAGGCGCGGGAGTGCAGACTCTCGAAATGAACTTTCTGCCCGACGTCTACGTGCGCTGCAAGGTGTGCGGCGGGAAGCGGTATAACCGCGAAACCCTCGAGGTGAAATACAAGGGTAAGAGCATCAATGACGTGCTGGATATGACGGTGAACCGAGCGGTGGAGTTTTTCGAGAACATTCCTAAAATATACCAAAAACTCAAAGCCATACAGGATGTGGGTCTGGGTTATCTCAAGCTGGGCCAGCCGTGTACCACACTCTCGGGCGGAGAGAGCCAGCGCATAAAACTGTCGAGCGAACTGGCCCGTACCGACACCGGCAATACCCTCTATATTCTGGACGAACCCACCACCGGGCTCCACTTCGAGGACGTTCGTCAGCTTTTGGAGGTGTTGCAGAAACTTGTGGACCGCGGGAATACGGTTATCGTCATAGAACACAACCTCGATGTTATCAAGGTGGCGGACCATATTATAGATATAGGTCCCGAGGGTGGCGCGGTGGGTGGCTACCTCCTGGCCACGGGTACCCCGGAGCAGATAGCCCGCAACAAGAAAAGCTACACCGGCGAGTACCTTAAAGATATGCTGAAAAGGAAGAGATAATTTATTTTCACCGTATAGGATGAAGATGGTAAGACCCTCCGGTGGTCGTATAGAAATATTATCCGGAGCGGTGAGTAGTATTTCCGCTGGTTTTAATATTCCTTACATGTTTGTCTTTACAATCACATGGGCACAATCCCTATGAGGAATTTATGCCCGTCACTACCATAAATACGGAACCTGATGGGCCGTATATAACCTATAAAAAAAGGGGACCGTCACCGGCCCCCGTATTATAGTAATAATACCTGAAACTACTCCGACCGTTTCTTCAGCAGGCGGAAGGTATCGGAGGCGATAACGAGCTCCTCGTCCGTTGTGGCTACCACCACCTTCACCTTCGATTCGGGAGCTGACAGAACCTTGTCCTGCCCCTTTACGCCCTCGTTGGCTTCCTCGTCGAACACCACGCCCATAAACTCCAGCCCTTTGCAGACTCTACGCCTGCGGTTGGGACCGTTCTCGCCCACGCCACCGGTGAACACGATAAGGTCGATACCCTCCATAATGGCGGCATAGGCCCCGACGAATTTACGCAACCGCTCGTCGTACATATCAAGCACGAGCGATGCCCTCTGGTCGCCGTTTTCCGACGCGCTCTCGATATCGCGCATATCGGACGAAATGCCGGTAAACCCGGCCACTCCCGACTGCTTATTGATAAGGTCGCTCAGTTTCGGATAACTCAGACCCTCTTTTTCGGCTATATAGATAAGCGCGCCCGGGTCTATCTCGCCGCACCGCGTCCCCATAATAAGGCCGTCCGCAGGGGTGAATCCCATCGAGGTGTCGTACGATTTGCCGTTTAGAATGGCCGTCACCGACGCTCCGTTGCCGATATGGCAGGTGACGATTTTGGAGTTCCCGTAATCCAGCCCGGTCATTTCACACGCCTTTTTGGCTACAAAGCAGTGGCTCGTACCGTGGAAACCGTACTTGCGCACCCGTTCCTCTTCGTAATAGCGGTAGGGCAGGGCGTACATGTAATTTTTAGCGGGTATTGTCTGGTGGAACGAGGTGTCGAACGTGGCCACCTGCGGGATACCGGGCAGGATATTTTCTATCGAAAGAATACCCTTCAGATTGGCCGGGTTATGGAGCGGAGCCAGTTCGAAACAGCTCTCTATCTGCTTAATAACGGTTGGATTGACCATCGCGCTGTCGCTGAAATATTCACCGCCGTGTGCCACACGGTGGCCTACGGCGTGCAGTTCGGCCAAACTGCCTATAACTCCGTGCTTCTCGTCCGTAAGGCACCCCAGAAGCAGGTTTATCCCGGCCGTGTGGTCCGGTATACTGCGCACGATTTCATATACCGGTTTACCGGTAGGCTTGTGTGTCAGGACGCTCTCCGAGAGGCCGATACGCTCCACAATGCCCTTTGCAAGGAGCCTGTGGCCGTCGGAGGTCATATCTATTACCTGATATTTAACCGATGAACTTCCGCAGTTCAGTACGAGGATTACCATATTTTCTTATTTGTCTTAATGGGTTGATTGTCTGAGTTTTGGGACGAAAAATAGTTTCGGCCCGTACACGGGCTATTTTCCGCCTGCCGCCTGTGCCTGACATGCAGTGATGGCCACCAGGCCTACTATATCGTCGATAGAACACCCCCTCGACAGGTCGTTCACCGGGGCGGCCATGCCTTGCAGGATGGGCCCCACGGCCGTAGCCTTAGCCATCCTTTGGACCAGCTTGTAGGCGATATTGCCCACTTCGAGGGTGGGGAAAACCAGTACGTTAGCCTTGCCGGCAATAGGGCTTCCCGGGGCCTTGCTCGCACCGATACCCGGAACGATTGCCGCGTCGGCCTGAAGTTCGCCGTCTATCTGAAGGGTAGGGTCCATCTCCCGCGCCAGCCGGGTGGCTTCCACCACCTTGTCTACCATTTCATGCTTCGCCGAACCTTTTGTCGAGAAGCTTAGCATGGCGATACGCGGCTCTATGCCCACGATGGCCCTCGCCGTACGGCCCGTAGAAACGGCTATCTCGGCGAGCTCCGTGGCGCTCGGGTTGGGGTGTACCGCGCAGTCGGCGAAGAGCATCATGCCGTGGTCGCCGAACATGGTGTCGGGAATATCCATTATGAACGTCCCGGAAATCACGCTCACACCCGGGGCCGTCTTAACGTATTGCAGTGCCGGACGGAGCACGTCGCCCGTGGCGTTTCCGGCACCGGCCACTTCGCCGTCGGCATCCCCGGCCTTAACCATCACGGCCGCAAGGTACAACGGATTTTTAAGCAGCTCCAGAGCGATCTCCTTCGTAACACCCTTGGACGAACGGAGCGAAACCATCAGGTCCGCGTACTGTTCGGCCTTCGGATTGTTCACCGGGTCTATGATTTCGGCTTTGGAAATATTTTCCAGATAGTATTCCGAGGCGAGGTGGTGTATCTCTTCGGGGTTGCCGAGCAGGATTATCCGGGCCAGCCCTTCGCCGATTATTCGGTCGGCGGCCTTGATGGTCCTCTGTTCGGTGCCTTCCGGAAGGACGATGGTACGCAGGTCCTCACGGGCTTTGGCTTTGATTGTTTCGATAAATTCCATATATAGCAGTTTTGTTTGTTGTCAGCGTAAACGCCCCGCGAGCATCATTCCTGTGTAAACCATCCCCACACATACCGCTACACTCGCCGCGGCGTAACCCGCCCCGGCCCACGGATGGCCCCCGCGAAACATGGAGAGGGTCTCGGCCGAGAAAGCCGAAAATGTGGTGAACCCGCCGCAGAAACCGGTGGCCAGCAGCAGCATGAGGGGCGTGTTGCCCGAAAGCACGATAAAAACGCCTATCAGGAATGCCCCGGCCGCGTTCGCGGCAAAGGTTCCGGCCGGAAACCCGGATACCACCGCTGGTGCCAGCGCAACCGTCACCAGGAAACGGCAGACGCTTCCGGCGAATCCGCCGCACCCCACCAGTATAATCTCCTTCAAAGTCACCTGCATTCCGTATGCTGTAATCTTTTACCCCCCCCCGGGAGGTTCCTCAATACCGGAACTATCGCATTCGGGCGCGGTGTGTGCGCACACACTTTGCGGTCGGGCCAACCTTCGGCAATCCCCGAAGGTCCCCGGCGCCGCACCGGTCAACCCGCTCCGGCGCGGTATTACGTTAAAAACAGTTGGTTGTATCGCCCATTCCGGTTCCGGTGATAACCGGACCGTCTGTTGAGGATTACCGCCTCCGGACCGGCGTACCGCATTCGGTAGCTCCGGCCAAGCCGTAAGGCCGCTTACAAATGTAATAAATATTCCGCCGCTTAAGTGCGGAGTGGGGCAGGATTATTTCATTTTTTGGACACCGCTAATCTTCGTACTTGTAACCGACACCTTTGACCGTAACTATGTGGTCCTCCCCGATCTTCTCGCGCAGTTTGCGGATATGGACGTCGATGGTACGGTCGCCCACCACCACATCGTTTCCCCACACGCTGGTGAAAATCTCCTCGCGCGAGAATACCTTTTGCGGTTTGGAGTAGAGCAGGGTCAGAAGGTTGAACTCCTTTCGGGGCATGGTAATCTCGCGGCCGTCCATAATCACGATATACCGCTCCTTGTCGATTGTGAGCGACTGGCCCGGTGTTCCCGAAGGAGCAGGGTTGTTCTCTATCCGCTTGAGCATCGCCTTTATACGGCTCACCAGTATCTTTACCTTTATGGGTTTGGTGATATAGTCGTCCGCACCGGCGTCGAACCCCGCAATCTGGGAATAGTCCTCGCTGCGGGCTGTCAGAAAGGCGATAAGGGTATGGGACAACTCGGCATGCGAACGGATCTGCTCGCAAGTCTCCATCCCGTCCATTTCGGGCATCATCACGTCCAGCAGAATTAGATGTGGCTTGATTCGGAGGGCCTTTTCCACGGCTTCCCGGCCGTTGGATGCGGTGTGGACTTCGTAACCCTCCTTATTGAGGTTGTAACCTACGAACTCCAGAATATCCGGTTCGTCGTCGACAAGTAGAATGCGGTAACTCATTAATTGAAGCGATGATTTAATGAAAGATTATAC
>JAJBVT010000061.1 GCA_020859685.1 Rikenellaceae bacterium | reverse complement strand
CCCCCGGGTTTACGACCCGAAGTCGTCGAACATAAGGTTTTCGGGCGGCACCCCGAGGTCGTCCAGCATTTTGAGCACGGCCGAAATCATCATCGGCGGACCGCACAGGTAGTATTCGATATCCTCCGGAGCGTCGTGGTCCTTGAGGTAGTTGTCGTAAATCACCTGATGGATAAACCCGGTCTTGCCGGTCCAGTTGTCCTCCGGTTTGGGTTCCGACAGCCCGATGGTGAAACTGAAGTTCGGGAACTCGTCGGCTATCTTCTGGAACTGGTCCTGATAGAACACCTCGCGCAGGCTCCTCGCCCCGTACCAGAAGGTTACCGGCAGGTCGGTCTTTTTGGTCTGGAACAGGTCGAAGATATGAGAGCGCATCGGGGCCATCCCCGCGCCGCCGCCTATGAACATCTTCTCGTTGGGGGTCGGTTTGATGAAGAACTCCCCGTAGGGGCCCGAAATGGTCACCTTGTCGCCCGGCTTGCGGGAGAAGATGTAAGACGAGCAGATACCCGGATTTACGTTCATAAAGGCCCCCGCGTTGCGGTCCCACGGCGGGGTCGCGATACGGATATTGAGCATTATTATATTCCCTTCGGCCGGGTGGTTGGCCATGGAGTAGGCGCGGAAGGTATCCTCGGGGTTGTTGGTCACCAGTCCCCACATCTTCATGCTGTCCCAGTCCTCGTGGTATTCCTCCTCGATATCCATATCCGAGAATTTGATTCCCTCGTACTTCGGGATATCTATCTGTATGTACCCGCCCGAGCGGAAATTGAGGTTCTCCCCCTCCGGCAGCCTTACCACGAACTCCTTAATGAAGGTGGCCACGTTGTGGTTCGACACCACTTCGCACTCCCACTTCTTCACGCCCAGAACCTCCTCCGGAACGTGTATCTTCATACTCTCCTTCACCTTCACCTGACAGCCCAGACGCCATTTTTCCTTCTGCTGGCGGCGGGTAAAGAAATTCACCTCGGTGGGCAGTATCTCGCCGCCGCCCTCGAGCACCTGACATTTGCACATCCCGCACGAACCGCCCCCGCCGCAGGCCGACGGGAGGAATATCCCGTTGTTACCCAGCGTGTTGAGCAGTGTCGAACCGGCTTCGACAGTGAGCGTCTTCTCGCCGCCGTTTATATCCAGCGTAACGGCCCCCGAAGTGGTAAGTTTCGCTTTTGCGTACAGCAGCAGGGCCACGAGCAGGAGCACCACAACAAGGAAGGCTACAATGGCAACTAATATCGTAATATTCATCGTTCTTTATCTCTTATCGTTCTACAACTGTATGCCGAGGAAGGTCATAAATGCAATCCCCATCAGCCCTGTTATAATAAATGTGATACCCACCCCGCGCAGCGGCGCCGGAATGTCCGAGTAGCTTATCTTCTCGCGGATGGCGGCCATCATTACGATTGCCAGCCACCAGCCGATACCCGAACCGAATCCGAAGGCCGTGGCCTCGCCGATATTCAGATAGGCGCGCTCCTGCATAAAGAGCGACCCCCCGAGGATGGCGCAGTTCACGGCGATAAGCGGCAGGAATATCCCCAGCGAGTTGTAGAGCGAGGGCGCGAACTTCTCGACCACCATCTCCACAAGCTGCACGAACGAGGCGATGACCGCGATAAAAATTATGAAACTGAGGAAACTCAGGTCTACCCCGCCCAGCGCCGGGCTGAGCCATGCCAGCGCGCCGTCTCGGAGCACGTATTCGTTCAGCAGGTAATTCAGCGGCAGGGTGACGGTAAGCACGAAGATTACCGCAAGCCCCAGACCGTTAGCCGTTTTGACGCTCTTACTTACAGCGATATATGAACACATACCGAAGAAGTAGGCGAACACCATATTGTCTATGAATATAGACTTTATGAATATATTGAATGCACTTTCCATCTTCCGGTACTATTTTTCGATTAAGTCTCTATTCCAGCTACGGTGAATCCAGATGATAAGGCCCACTATTATAAGTGCCATCGGGGGCAGGAGCATAAGGCCGTTGTTGGAGTAACCGGCCTCGTAGAACGAGTCCGGCACCACCTGGTAGCCCCATACCGTTCCGGCACCGAGAAGCTCCCGGAAGAACCCGACCACCACCAGTATCACCCCGTAGCCGACACCGTTGCCGATACCGTCCAGAAAAGCGGGCCACGGCCTGTTACCCAGCCCGAAGGCCTCCACGCGGCCCATGATGATACAGTTGGTAATAATTAGCCCCACGAACACCGAGAGCTGTTTGCTAACGTCGTACACGAACGCCTTCAGAACCTGGTCCACAAGGATTACCAGGAAGGCGATAACCACCAGCTGCACGATGATACGTATGCGCGGCGGAACGGTCTTGCGCAGCGACGACATTATCAGGTTCGCGAACGAGCAGACCGCGATAACCGACAGGGCCATCACGAACGCCGGTTTCAGTTTCGCCGTCACCGCCAGAGCCGAACAGATACCCAGTATCTGCACGATAACCGGGTTGTCCGAGTTGAGCGGATTGGACAGCAGCTTCATATTCTTTGCCGAGAACATCGGCTCCTTTTCTTTATTGCTCATCCTGGTCGATTGTTAAGGGTTCGTCCTCGCCAACGATGTCGGGGGTCGATTCCCCGGTAAGATGTATGGCTCCTTCCTCGGTCTCGAGGTCCGTTTCGCCCGGCCGGGCGTCGTGGCCCGTGGCCTGCCGCACGATATACTCGGCGTAGTCGGAGAGGTTGTCTTTTATCATATTCTCCACCCCGCGGCTGGTGATGGTACCGCCGCTTATGGCGTCCACCGCGTTGGGGTTCGATGCCGACGCGCCCGCGCCCTTGAGCACCGTGATTCCTACCAACCTGTCGCCGTCGAATATGCTCTTGCCTTTGAACATGTTCTGGAACGGCGGGGTGGCTATCTCGGCCCCCAGCCCGGGGGTCTCGCTCTTATGGTCGAACACGGCTCCGTAGACGGTCGTCCAGTCGTCCTCCAGTGCAAGATATCCCCAAATCGGACCCCACAGGCCCGCTCCGTAAAGCGGCAGGACGTACCTCTCGGTACCCTCGTCGCTCCGGCTTACGAATACCGGCAGGAGCCGCTCGCCCGCGGGCTTGTCCAGCTCCTTTTTGAGATTGGCCAGCAGGGCGAACGCGTCCGCGCCGTCAACCTTCTCGCCGTCGGGCCGTACCGCGTAGGTGTCCACGATATACCTGTCGTACTGCTCGTTGATGTAGGCGGTCTTGTCCTTCACGCTGGTCATCTCTCCGCCCTGCCCGATAGAGAGCAGTATGGCGCCCTTCATCTCGTTCTCCTGGTTCGCCGTCTGGAGCGGCTGCAGGTTGATAGCGGCCAGCGACAGCACGAGGGCTACCAGCACCACCATCACGGTGGCGTATAGTATTATGTATGTATTACTGTTCTTGTTCATAACCCTTCGCCCTTATTGGTTAGCCGTTTTGAGTCGCGCGTTGCGCCTGCGTACGTTCGCGGCCACCACGTAGTGGTCCACCAGCGGTGCGAGCGCGTTCATAAAGAGTATGGCGAGCATCATCCCCTCGGGGTAACCCGGGTTCACTATCCTGGTCATCACCGCTATAACTCCGATAAGGAAGCCGCATATAACCTTGCCGGTATTGGTCTGCGAGGCCGTTACCGGGTCGGTGGCCATAAACACCGCGCCGAACGCGAATCCGCCCATTATCAGGTGGTAATAAGCCGGCATCTGCATATAGGCGTCGGCCCCGATAAGGTTGAATACCACGCCCATCAGGTAACCGCCGGCGAATACGCTCAGCATTATGCGCCAGCTGGCCACGCCGGTCAGCAGCAGCAGCGCCGCGCCGAGCAGGATTGCTATCGTGGAGGTCTCGCCGATGGAACCGGGTATCGTACCCAGAAACATATCCCACGCCGAGTAACCGCCAAGGTCGAGTCCGCCGCCCGTCAGGGCGCTCTCCGACGCCGTGGTGAGCGGTGTGGCCCCGGAGAACCCGTCCACCGCCTGCCCCTTGAGCATGCCGGATATCCATACCTTGTCGCCGGAAATGTAAGGCGTGTAGGCGAAGAATACGAACGCCCGGGCAAGGAGCGCGGGGTTGAACACGTTCATCCCCGTGCCGCCGAACACCTCTTTGCCTATGACTACGGCGAAGGCCACGGCGATTGCGAGCATCCACAGCGGCACGTCCACCGGCATAATCAGCGGTATCAAGAGGCCCGACACGAGGAAGCCCTCGTTTATCTCATGCCCGCGTATCTGGGCGAAGCAGAACTCTATTCCCAGCCCCACGATATAGGAGACCAGTATCAGGGGCAGCACCTTCAGGAAGCCGTACCAGAAGCATTGCCAAATATTGGCCGCCGCCGCTAAGTCCGCGACAGCGCGGAAATGCTGTAACCCCGTGTTATACATACCGAACAGCATCGCCGGTACGAGGGCGAGCACCACCACTATCATCACCCTCTTGGTGTCGTTCACGTCCCGTATATGGGCGCCCCTGGTCGTTACGTCTTTCGGTACGAACAGGAAGGTTTCGAAGCCGTCGAAGGTCGAGTGCAGCCACCCGAACCTGCCGCCCTTCTCGAAGCTGGGCTTCAGCCTGTCCATTAAATTTCTTAGTCCGCGCATATCAGTTCAGTTCTTTAATCATTAGATTAATGCCCTCACGGACGGTTTTCTGAATCTCGTTCTTCGACGGGTCGACGAACTCGCACAGGGCGAGGTCCTCCTCGACCACCTCGTAGATACCGAGGTTCTCCATCTTGTCTATATCGCCCGCGATTATCGCCTTCAGCAGGTAGAGCGGGTAGATATCCATCGGGAGGTACTTCTCGAACAGCCCGGTGAGCACGTAGGGCCGGTGGCCACCGTTCAGGTTCGTGTCGAGCCGGTACCGCCTGTTCGGGAAGAGCCACGAGAAGTAGGCCCTCGATACCGAGAACTTGCCCAGCCGGGGCATCGCCCACCCTATGAACTCGTACTTGTCCCCCTCGGGGATTACCGTTATCTGGTTTGCCGCGTAGGCCACGTAACCGTCCGCCGCGGTGGTTTTGCCGGTCAGCACATTGCCGCTTATGATGCGGACGCTGCCGCCGTCCCCCTGCGCCTTGACGTTACCCTTCAGCAGGGTCTGCACCGGGGCGCAGGCCACGGCCCTCACGTAGGCGGGATTCGCCACCTCCGAGCCGGTCACCGCATAGACGCGCGTCATATCGACGATTCCCTGGTTGAACAGCCTTCCGATAATTGCCACGTTCTGAATGTCTACGGTCCATACCACCTCGCCCTTGTTCACCGGGTCTACGTGGTGTATCTGCACCCCCACGTTCCCGGCCGGGTGCGGCCCTGCGAAGGTGGTCTGCTCCGCGTTGGTCAGCATAGAAATAACCCCGTCGTCGCCCGCGCGCAGCCCGAGGTGTACCTTGCCCTGCGTAAGTTTTTTGAGCGCGTCGATTCCTTTGCGCAGGTTGTCGGTCTGGTCCTTGAGCGCGAAGTTCATATCCGGGGCCAGCGGAGCGCTGTCGAACCCCGAGATAAATATCGCCTTGGGGGCGTCCTCCGGATTAGCGATAATTCCGTACGGGCGCTGGATTATGAACGGCCACAGGCCGCTGCGCAGCAGCAGTTCGGTCACCTCCTGCCTGCCGCACCGCTCGAGCGGTTTCACATCGAACTTCTCGTATTCCTGCTTCCGGTCCGCCTCGACGACGATATCGAGAATCTTCCTCTTCTCGCCGCGGACGACGGCCGAAACCTTGCCGCTGACGGGCGACGAAAAGAGAACCCCCGGCCTGTTCTTATCGAAGAACAGCGGGGAACCGGCCCTCACGGCATCGCCCTCGCGCACCAGCAGCTTCGGCACGACCCCTTCGAAATCCGACGGGCTGACGCCGTAGCTTTCGGCGGGCGGAGCCTCGGAAATATTCCTTTCGGCTTCCCCCTGGAGTTTGATGTCGAGACCCCTTTTCAGTTTTATTGTTTTCGACATTCAGTTAATTATTTATGATTTACGTTTGAGTAGTAAGTCTAACGGGTGGGAAAGGTCCGTCTTTCGCAGTGCGTATAACGGAAAACGGTGTAAATTTAATCTTTTATTTCCGGAATATACCCATCTCTGTGATTTTTTTAACAGTGAAATCACCGATGGCTTCCGGAGCATTTATTTTATCATTACGAATGCAATAAAGGGAACCGATAGTAATAATATTATAAGCGGCCCGCCGGGGGCGTGGGGCGGGCTGCATGCCGCCGCAAAGGCAGACATTCATAGATGGAACGTCATCCGAAGGGTCGTAAGGCGGGGAGCTATCCACCTCTAAAATGTCATCCTGAGGAGCGAAGGGCGAGGAGGAGTTATCCACCTATAAAAATGTCATCCTTAGGAGAGAAGGGCGAGGAGTTATCCACCTATAAAAATGTCATCCTGAGGAGCGAAGGCGGGGAGTTATCCACCTATAAAATGTCATCTGAGCGGCCGTAAGGCAAGGAACTACCCACCTATAAAAATGTCATCCTGAGGAGTGAAACGACGAAGGATCTACCTCTGGGATATTACAGTTCAATAAGACAGATTCTTCATTGCGTTCAGAATGACAATGAATATGATCCTGCGCTGTATCGAAGTATCCTTTATCCTTACCCTTATCAGCGGACCGCTACCCCGCCTCCGGCGGGCCGCCTACCTGCCGCAAAGCGGGCCGCTGAAAACAATTCTAATAAACCGGAAAACAGCTGCTTATTATATAATTACCCCCTCTCCGACCTGCGAATAAACCGCCTCGAATCCCCCCGTTCCCCGTAACGGATATGTTCTTCGGGTAGGGCGCTGTCCATCGCGAGGGGTTTGTTGTCGTAGAGGAAATAGTCGCCCCGGTAACGGTGCGGGGTGAGGTTGGGCATTATCACGTTGGCCCCGGCTTTGAGGGCGCGCGCCCGGCCGCCCGGCTCAATGGCCTGGAGGGCCGTCGTGGCGGCGATATTTATATCGGGCATCAGTATACGGAGGGCGGCCACCATCTTCAGGGCCATATCGTACCGCCACCGGAGCGGCGGAATCTCCGCGCCCGCATCCCGCGCCAGCGGGGTCGCCGCGCTCTCCACGTAAGGGCCCATACCGCACATGTCGATATCCGCTGCGCGCATAAAGAGCAGGTCTCGGGCCAGCATCTCCACGGTCTGCCCCGGCAGGCCGATCATTACCCCGGTCCCCACCTGGTAACCGGCATCCCGCAGGTCCCCGAGCGCCCGGAGCCGGGTATCGTACGAGTGCGTGGCGTCGGCCGGATGTATCCTGCCGTAAAGGTCCCGGTCGGAGGTCTCGATGCGGAGCAGGTAGCGGTGCGCCCCGGCCTCGAACCAGCGGCGGTAGACTTCCGCGCTCTGCTCGCCGAGCGAGAGCGTAATGCCCAGCTCCCCGCCCGAGAGCGAACCGATTTCCCGCACCAGCCGCTCTATCGTCCGCACATGCTCCGGTAATTGGTTCTCCCCGCCCTGAATCACCACCGAGCCGTAACCGGCTTCCCACGCGGTGCGGGCGCACTCCAAAACTTCCGCTTCGGTCAAGGTGTAGCGCGCCGTCCGGTCGTTGCTCCGGCGGATTCCGCAGTAGAGGCAATCCTTGCGGCAGACGTTCGAATACTCGATAAGCCCGCGGAGGTAGACCCCCTCTCCTACCGCCCCGTCCCGCACCGCGGCCCCGCGGACCAGCAACGCCTCCATTTCGGCGCCCCGGAGCGAGAGCATCCCGGCGACCTCTTCGCCCGTCCAGCTCCCGTCCGTCCGATTCGGGTGAAATTTTTGATAATTTTGCACTTTAAGCCCGGAATTTGCGCAAATATACCGATAAAAACCAAATCCGCATGCCCGTCAGATATATAGATATCCATACCCACCGCCGCCGGGCGGATGCTCTGTGCGTGGTCTCTTACGGGCTCGGGCGGGACGCCGTTCCGGCCGACCCCGGGCGGCCCTTCTCCGCCGGAATCCACCCGTGGGACGCGGCCGGTGCAGGGCCGACGGAGCTGGCCGGGTTTCTGGATTACCTGCGTCGGGCGCCGCTTGCGGCCGTCGGCGAAGCCGGGCTGGATTATATCCACGGCGGCGACCGCGCCACTCAGGCCGTGGTGTTCCGGGCGCAGTGCACAGTGGCCCGGGAGCGCGGCCTGCCGGTTATCGTCCATTGTGGGCGCGCACACAACGACCTTTTCCCGATACTGGAAGAGTTTGCCGGTGTGTATTTCATCCTGCACGGTTACACCGGAAGCCCGGAGCTAACCCGCCGTTTGCTCGGTGCGGGCTGCTGTTTCTCGTGCGGGGAGAGGTCACTCGCGTCGGAAAAAACCCTCCGGTCGCTTGAATCCGTCCCGACCGGGCGTATCTTTGCCGAGACCGACGAGGCGTCGGCCCCGGTCGCGGAAATTTACGCGGGGCTGGCCCGGGCCAAAGGTGTAGCCTTGGAGCCGCTCGCCGCGGCGATAGAAGCTAATTATATAAAGGTATTCGGATAATGCAAAACAATATACCCGGGTGGCAGGAACGTACACACCTTCTTTTGGGCGGCGATAAGCTCGCCCGCCTGCGCGGGGCGCACGTACTTGTGGTCGGGCTCGGGGGCGTGGGGGCTTACGCCGCCGAAATGATTTGCCGCAGCGGCGTGGGCCGCATGACGATAGCGGACGCGGACGTGGTAGCCCCGGGCAATATCAACCGCCAGCTCGTCGCGCTCCACTCCACCGTCGGGCAGGAAAAGGCACGGGTGCTGGAAAAACGCCTGCGCGATATAAACCCCGATATCGACCTGTCAGTCAGGACTGTATATGTGAAAGATGCGGTGACGGACGAACTGCTCGATACGGCCCGGTACGACTATGTGGTGGACGCTATCGACACCCTGTCGCCCAAGGTGGGCCTGATAAAGGGGGCGTTGGACCGGGGCCTGCCGCTGGTAAGCTCGATGGGCGCCGGGGCAAAGACCGACCCGACCCTGATGGAGATACGTGATATTTCGAAAACCCACCACTGCCCGCTGGCACATATGCTGCGCAAACGGCTCCACAAACTGGGTATCCGCACGGGTTTTCGGGCGGTTTTCTCGCCCGAACCGGTACGGGAAGGGGCGATGGTGCCGTGCGAGGAGACCAATAAGAAGTCGAACGTGGGAACGGTTTCATATATGCCCGCCGTGTTCGGGTGCGGGTGCGCTTCGGTGGTAATCCGCGGCCTCGTGGGGGAGCTCGATTAAAGTAACAATACAGTTAATAATAGTCAACGCATTATGTATAAAATAGTTTTCCTCGACGAGTATACGGTAAACCGTTCCGACCTGTCGGAACTCCGCAGGCTCGGTGAATATACCGGGTACCCCACCACCCCGGACGACCTGGTAGTGGAGCGGTGCCAGTGTGCGGATATCGTAATAACCAACAAAACGCCGTTCAAGGCCGACACTATCGGCAGGCTTCCCGGCCTGAAACTTATCTGCATCGCGGCCACGGGCATGAATAACGTAGACCTCGAAGCGGCCGCCGCCGCCGGAGTCGAGGTGAAAAACGCGGTCGATTACTCGACATATTCGGTCGCGGAGCAGACCCTCGGAATGGCTCTGGCTCTGCTCAAACAGTACCCGTACCTCGACCGGTACGTAAAGCAGGGTGGCTACGCCTCGTCCGACCTGCTGTTCAACTTTACCCGCCCCACCGCGGAGCTGTACGGCAAGCGTTGGGGTATTATCGGGCTGGGCAATATAGGGCGCCGCGTGGCCGCCCTCGCGGAGGCGTTCGGGTGCCGGGTGGCCTATTATTCCACCTCGGACGAGAACCGTAACGCCGACTACGAGAGCCTGCCACTCGGTGAGCTTCTCCGTGTGTCGGACATCCTTTCGCTCCACGCGCTGTTGAGCCGCAGGACATGGCATCTGCTCGGAGAGGAGCAGTTCCGGCTGATGAAGCCGACCGCCGTGGTGGTGAACGTGGCCCGCGGCAGTCTGATAGATGAGGCGGCGCTTGCCCGGGCTCTCGACGAGGGGCTGATTGCCAGAGCCGGGCTGGACGTTTACAGCGCCGAGCCGATAAAGCCGGACAACCCCGTCCTTTCCATCCGCGACAAGGATAAACTTATCCTTACGCCCCACTCCGCGTGGGCCACGGAAGAAGCCCTGCAACGCGTCGTGGACAGGGTCGCGGAGAACATACGGGCCTTTATAGAACGGAACCCGACCAGTTAAGACCCCGGGCGCCTTTACAGTACCCCGCAACGTGAACGCCCGGTAGTCGTGTATTAACCCCGTCAGAGGATATACCGAAGAATATCCCGGAAA